>JASLFS010000079.1 GCA_030150505.1 Vitreoscilla sp.
TCTGTTACCGTACCATCTGCATTCAAAGCTGGCATTTCAATCCAATCACCAACCCTAACCATGTCATAAGATGATACCTGCACACTAGCAACCAAAGACAAAATCGTATTTTGGAACACCAACATCAGCACAGCAGCCATGGCTCCCAAACCAGCCAATAAATTCATCACACTTTTATCTAGTGCCAAACCCAATAAAATTAATGCACAAATAATATAAGCCAGCAAAGATACCAGTTGTAGATATCCTTTAATCGGTTTTTTCTGCGCATCTTCACGCAATTCATACAAGCCATTTAAACTCATCAACCCTGCAGTAAATGACAAAGTCAGTGTTAATACAATTAAAAACTGCATGGCTAGTTGAATAAACTCGACAGGGCCGCTTTCTAAGTGAGGAACAAATCGAATACCATTTAAAATAACCATGGCTGGAAAAATATTCACAAACCGAGAAATGACTTTTCCCTTAAGTAATACACTAACCCACGCACCACGATGGTTTTGCACCGCACGTTGAATCAAGCGCACCACCACAAATTTCATTACAAAACTCATAATTGCTGATAACAATAATAAAACAGCTAAGCCAGCAACAAAATCTAACCACGGTGTTTCAGGAAACCAGCTTAGTAAGTTCTTATAATCAATGACTGATAAACTTTGAATCTCATCCATTTCGTCAATATCCTTTTAAGCTATTATCAAAGTAAGTATTTTCAAACTTCATTGTAAAGGCAATAAAGTACTGATGGCAAATTTTGAATATCAAAATAAAATCATAAACCATTATATTTATTGAATTTTTAAATACAACTTATGCACTTTAACAATTTATTACTAACAAAATAAAAAAGCTCAGCATGTGCTGAGCTTTTTCCTATGACATAACTAAATTAGTTTTTATCTTGGTCAACCAATTTGTTTTGAGCAATCCATGGCATCATTGCGCGCAATTTATTACCAACCACTTCAATTGGATGCTCAGCATTCATACGGCGACGAGCAGTCATTGATGGGTAATTAGTATTGCCTTCTTGAATAAACATTTTTGCATATTCACCAGACTGAATGCGGTACAAAGCTTTTTTCATTGCAGCTTTGGTTTCAGAAGTTACAACTTCAGGGCCTGTTACATACTCACCATATTCAGCGTTATTTGAAATTGAGTAGTTCATGTTAGCAATACCGCCTTCATACATTAAATCTACAATCAATTTTAGCTCATGCAAACACTCAAAATAAGCCATTTCAGGTGCATAACCTGCTTCAACCAAAGTTTCGAAGCCAGCTTTAACCAACTCAACAGCACCACCACACAATACAGCTTGCTCACCAAACAAATCTGTTTCTGTTTCTTCACGGAAATCAGTTTCAATCACGCCACCTTTAGTGCCGCCATTTGCAGCAGCATAAGATAAAGCAACATCACGAGCTTTGCCTGATTTATCTTGGTAAACAGCGATTAATGTTGGTACGCCACCACCTTTTTTGTATTCACTACGTACAGTATGGCCAGGACCTTTAGGAGCAACCATTACCACATCAACATCGTCACGAGGAATAATTTGATTGTAATGAATATTAAAACCATGAGCGAATGCCAATACAGCACCTGATTTTAAGTTTGCTTCAATATCATTTTTATAAACAGTAGGCTGATTTTCATCTGGTAACAAAATCATTACCACATCAGCAGCTTTAGTTGCTTCAGCAACTTCACGCACATCATGACCAGCAGCTTCTGCTTTTTTCCAAGAAGCGCCTGTTTTACGCAAACCAACAATCACGTTTACGCCAGAATCTTTTAAGTTTGCTGCATGAGCATGACCTTGAGAGCCATAACCAATAATTGCAACAGTCTTACCTTTAATCAAAGAAATATCAGCATCTTTATCGTAAAAAACTTTCATTTTAATTCCTCTAAAATAACTTAATAAATACAAAATATCAATAAAAACAAATTGTTAACTTTTTTGATTGGCTATAATAAACCTTAGCTAAAATAGCCAATCCAAATTAATTAATCATTTTTTTATATTATTCAAATACGGAGAATTCTCTCGCCTCGACCAATTCCTGCAGCACCAGTACGAACGGTTTCTAAAATTAAACCTTTGCTGATGCTTTCAACAAAAGAATCTAACTTATCCGCTGTTCCTGTTATTTCAATGGTATATGCCTTATCTGTCATATCCACCACATGGCCACGATAAATTTCTGTCATTCTTAATAGCTCATCGCGATCTTTACCAACAGCACGAATCTTAATTAACATTAACTCACGCTCAACAAATCTGCTATCGTTTAAATCAATAACTTTCACAACTTCAACCAATTTATTCAGTTGCTTGGTAATTTGTTCAACGATTTCATCATCTCCACGTGTCGATAAAGTCATTCGAGATAATGTAGGATCTTCTGTTTCTGCCACTGATAAAGAATCAATGTTATAACCACGTGCGGAAAATAAACCAACAACTCGAGACAATGCACCCGCTTCGTTTTCCAATAAAATAGATAAAATATGTCTCATGGCACACTCCGCATATCATAATCCCGATCCGTTACACTATTAACATCAGAGTCAGCCAATGTTTCTCTCATATGAGGCGGTAACACCATTTCATCCAAGCCTTTGCCATTACCAACCATCGGAAACACATTTTGTGTTCTATCAGTAATGAAATCCATGAAAACCAAACGGTCTTTCATCGCAAAAGCTTCTCTCAATGCAGGTTCAACATCTGCTGTTTTCTCAATACGCATGCCCACATGGCCATATGCCTCAGCCAACTTAACAAAATCAGGCAATGAGTCCATATATGATTCAGAATAACGGTCTTGGTAATAAAATTCTTGCCATTGTCTTACCATCCCTAAATAGCCATTATTCAAATTAATCACTTTGACAGGTAATCTGTATTGATAACAAGTAGAAAGTTCTTGAATATTCATTTGAATAGAACCTTCGCCTGTAATACAAGCCACATCTCGATCTGGATTTGCAAGCTTTGCGCCCATGGCATAAGGCAAACCAACACCCATGGTGCCCAATCCACCTGAATTTAACCATTGGCGAGGATGCTCAAATGGATAATATTGAGCCGCAAACATTTGATGCTGCCCTACGTCAGATGAAACCAATGCATGATTGTTTGTTACTTGAGCCAAAGTTTGTACCACATATTGTGGCTTAATGATTTCGCTGTCATTATCAAACCAGAAACACTTGCGATCACGCCAGTTTTCAATCGCTGCCCACCATTTTTCAAGGCTGGCACTGTTAAGCTGCAAAGATTTCTCTTGCCATAAGCCCAACATTTCTTCTAACACCAATTTCACATCGCCAACGATAGGAATATCTACTTTAACTCGTTTGGCAATGCTTGATGGATCAATATCCACATGAATAATTTTTTTCGGTGTATCTAAAAACTTGCTTGGTACAGAAATAACACGGTCATCAAAACGAGCGCCCAATGCCAAAATTACATCAGCATTTTGCATTGCCAAGTTTGCTTCATACATCCCATGCATACCCAACATACCGATAAATTGACGGTCAGTACTAGGGTAAGCACCCAAACCCATCAAAGTACCTGTACAAGGTGCTCCGGTCATTCGAACCAAGTCAGTCATTTCTTGACTTGCGTTGCCAAGCACAACACCACCACCAAAATAAATCAATGGGCGTTTAGCACTTGCCAATAGCTGCATTGCTTTTTTAATTTGGCCAGTATGACCTTTGGTCGCAGGTTGGTATGAGCGAATAAACACGCTTTCAGGGTATTTAAACTTAGCAACTGTTTGAGTAATATCTTTTGGAATATCAATGACAACTGGGCCTGGTCGACCTGTTTTTGCAATGTGAAACGCTTTTTTGAAGGTTTCAGCTAAATCATTAATATCAGTTACTAAAAAGTTATGTTTCACACAAGGACGAGTAATGCCAACCATATCAACTTCTTGGAAAGCATCTGTACCAACAGCTGGCGTTCCAACTTGTCCAGAGATAACCACCAAAGGAACTGAGTCTGAGTTAGCAGTAGCAATACCAGTGATAGCATTGGTTGCGCCAGGACCTGAAGTCACCAAAGCAACACCAACTTTATCATCGCTTGAACGAGCATAAGCATCAGCAGCATGGACAGCAGCTTGCTCATGACGAACTAAAATGTGTTTGAATTCTTTTTGCTGGAAAATGGCATCATAAATTTCCAGAACTGCGCCACCTGGATAACCGAAAACGTGCTCCACGCCTTCAGCTTGTAGACATTGCACAATCATCTGTGCGCCGGATAGATTCATAAAAACCTCTTATTGTACATGTAAATAGATAGGCATTGCAGGCTTCATCAAGTGCAAAAATTATGCGCAGTTTTATGACGACGATTTAGGGTACGTGACCATAAAAACAAGGATGACAACCAGTTAACAATACAAACAATCTACTTAGATGGTTGGGTATTAAAAAATTGAAAATATACAATAGCCGAAGCTTTCATAAAGCGCAAGCACCACAACAGCAATAAAACAATCATTCACAATAAAACAATAAAATAAATGCCATTTATTTAAAATAAACGGCATTTTATATTTAATTTAAAATAAATATTAAAAATATGTTTCAATATTGATTTGCATCTTCGCCAATTCAAGCTAATTAAAAAAATGAAATTTAGCAATTTACTAACAACATAATGAATTTGACGCAATGTCTAATTAATGATGACAGATTGTGCTCCAGCAGCAATCGCCAACTGATTTAATAATTTCAATGGTAAATATTCATCTGTTAGGTTAATTGCATTTACCAGAACAGGTAAATGACTCAAAGCACGGACAGTCGCAATCGCCTCAATATCCAATCGATTATAACAACGTCGACTTAAACTTAAGGTCCCACTTTCACCTAAAATAATTTGGTGGTTTCCACAGATAGCAATGTGCTCAGCGGCAATGAGCCAATCATCTACTTGATGATGCTTGTCTTTGCATAAAACAACCGGTGTATTCAACTGCCCAATTTCCTTTTGCAGTGTACGATTTTCCATCAACTCACCACCTAAATACAGTACATCTACCTGAGCATTCAAAGCTGCATCTAATTGACGAACATCACGAATACGAACAAAAACGGGTTGCTGCTGCTCATGGTAATACTGAACAGCATGATTCATTAAACGAATAGAATCTTTTTCTTCTTTTAGATTGCTAGCATCATAAACATAAGATGATTGAAAAAATGGATCAATATAAACTGCATCTTGCCCTTGTAAGCCATCTGCCGTCATATTTAAATGATTTATCTTAGCAATATTAACAACCTGCTCACCACCAATTTTGACACCTCGTACCGTTAAAGTACTATTTTCTTGTTGAGCTTCTCTGCTAATAATTTGCCAATCATGCAAAATTCGAAGTGCTTGTTCCACTTCTGGTAAACGTTTAAAGACATTTAAATCCAATACACGCTCATCACCCACCGCACCAATAATGACACGCTCAGCACCTTTTGAGATGTGCTCCATTAAACCTGCTTGTCGTATTTCATCGACCACAATATTTATGGATTTTGCTGCTGCGTTTTTTTTCATCACAATAATCATGGGCGCCTACCTTTTATAAGTATAAAAATACTGCTTCAAAACCCTGCTATTTTACAATGAAGATTTTAAAACTGCTAAAACAACTAATAATATCAAAATAAACCAATTGAAAATACACAATATATGTTCATTAAAACTCTTCAATAATGAACAAAACCACAATATTAAAATCATATTGAAAGCGCATCTTTTTAGCCACATATTTGTTTCAAATTGTAAAAAAAATAATGTAAAGCGAATTAATATTTGTGTTAATTAAATAATGCACTTACAATGCGCCGCTAGTTCATTTTTCGTTTAATCAGTATCAGACAGGAATGGGAGTAATTGATGAAAAAATTATGGCTCGTTAACCTTATCTCTCTGGCTTTTATCACAGCATGTAGCGGTGATAATCAAGCAGAACAATCTTCAGCATCAACTGCAGCAAGTAATGTTGGCTCTAATCAAACAGAGACAACATCAGGACTCCCTGCAACCGATACTTTGAATATTTATAATTGGTCTAACTATGTTGATGAAAGCACGGTCAAAGATTTTGCAAAAAACAACAATATAAAAGTTAATTATGACCTATATGAAAACAATGAAGCTTTGGAAGCCAAAGTCTTAACTGGTAAATCTGGTTATGATTTAGTCGTCCCGGGCATTGCTTTCTTGCCACGCCAAATCCAAGCTGGTGCATACCAAAAAGTTAATAAGGATTTAATTCCTAATTATAAAAACATTGATCCTGCTGTTTTAAAAATGATGGAAACAGCAGATCCTGGTAACCAATATGCAGTACCGTATTTTTCAGGCGTTAACACCATTGCTATTAATGTAGATAAAGTAAAAGCAGCCCTAGGCTCTGATACGCTACCTGAAAACCAATGGGATTTGATTTTCAAAGCAGAGTACACTGATAAATTGAAAACTTGCGGTATTAGCTTATGGGATACACCAAGTGAAATGTTCCCGCTGGTATTAAACTACCTAGGCAAAGACGTTACTGGTGAAAATCCAGATGATCTAAAAGCAGCAGCTGACGTATTGAAAAAAATTCGTCCTGATGTCAAAAGGTTTAGCCCTGCAGTTATTGATGAATTAGCCCGTGGAGATATTTGTATTACTGTCGGCAACGGTGGTGATATGAACATGGCCAAAACCCGTGCTAAAGAAGCCAATAATGGCGTAAACATTGAAGTTTTAACGCCAAAAGGAATGGGTTTCTGGGTTGAATCTTGGTTAATTCCAGCCGATGCGCAAAATGTGGTGAATGCACACAAATACATTAACTACACGTTAGAACCTAAAGTTGCTGCAAAAAATGGTGATTTTGTGACATTTGCACCAGCAAGTGCACCAGCTAAAGCATTGATGAACCCTGAATTTGTTAATTCACGCTCTATCTTCCCAAACAGTGAAGATATTGCAAATGGTTTTGCGATGCCACAAATGAGTGATTCTGCTAAAAAAATATCTGTTCGTTTATGGCAAAACCTAAAAATGAATAAATAACTTTAATAGACTAACAATAAAATCGTCTGTAAGTTAAATAACTTATCAAACAATTTTAAAAGGACTGAATTTTATCAATGATAAAAATCAGTCCTTTTTTAATTTAAACCCAAACGATATAACGAGAATATTGCAATATTATTTTCCAAGAAAATGCTACATCGAAATGGTTTCACTGTATCGCCCAGCCATCGATTTATAAACTGTATTTTCAGCTTTAATCCGCTCATATCGGCTTTTTATAAGTGATAATCGGGTATCATTTAGACTATTTTGAGCAGATAGCCATTTAGAAAATTCCTCTTTGCCATTGTTATATCGAACCTGATAATATTTCGCGATTTTTTCTTCCGCCTTCACTTTTGCTTCAAGATTTGCCTCCATTTGCAGTGCTTGCTGATACAAATAATGGTTTTGTATGACTTCATTCACAGCCACTACAATATTATTTTCAAAATTCAATCGATTCACTTCGTAATCAGCTTCTGAAATTTTAATATTCCATTTCACTTTTTGCCAATCCAAAAATGGCAAATTAATATTCACACTGCCCACACCGATAGGAAACTTTAATGCCGAACCAATGTTTTCATCGCTACTGCTTACCACCGCACTAAGGCTGATGCTTGGATACCAGCTTTTGCTAGTAGATTGCCATGATTTAAAGCTCTGCTGCAATCGGTATTCTGAAGCACGTAAATCTGGACGATTGGCAATCACTGCAACAGGTACCGATAAATCAACGCCTAAAGGCTGTATTTTATTTATATTTTCCGCATTAAAGTGCTGATTTGCGGTATCTAAGCGCTCATTCACCAGATTTGCTAAAGCTTGTTGGCTTTGGCTATATTGCTTTTTAAGGCTAATTAACTGGTTTTTAGCATTGAGTAAGCTTTGCTCTGCCTGCCTAGGTTCAATTGCCGCAACTCTTCCTAAGCGCCATTTGCTATTGGTAATATCCAATAATTGCTGATAAACCGTAATCGTTTGTTCCGCATTGCTAATTTCAGCTTGTAATGCCGACAACTGAAAATACACATCCATAACAGCGTAAACAGTGCTCAATTTTAAAGCTTCTTTATCGGCAAAACTGGCTTGATAAGCCCAAACTTTAGCATTTTGGCTATCGGCTAATTTCTGCCACAAATCCACCTCATAACTTACACCAATGCTACCACCATAGCCACGTTTGCTATTGCCACCATCTTTCAGATTTTTATCAACAGAACCACGTAAAGAGCCACTTAATGTTGGTGTTAAATCTGCACCAGCTAAATTGGCTTGATACAAAGCTTGATTCACTTTGATGGCACTAATAGCTAAATCTGTATTGTTTTTTAATGCCAAATCTATCAAACGATTGAGCTGTTCATCGCCATAAGCCTTCCACCAAGCTTCATCAATTGAATAGCGCTCGCTAATCTCTTGGCTCAAACCCAATGTTTCTTTGGTATTTTGTTTTGGTGCCTCCATGCTAGCGCAAGCAGATAGCCCGCTAGCCAATATCAACACCATAGATATCGTTTTTAAACGAAAAGATAGTTTATTATTTTGCTGCTTCATAATTAATCTCGACTCAAAGCTTCAATTGGGTTTAGTTTTGAGGCATTTTTTGCTGGCATAAAGCCAAATAAAACACCAATTAATGTTGAACAGCTCAAGGCTAAAATAATTGAAGCTGTCGAAAATGATAATTTAAAATCGGGTGAAACGCTGTTAAATCCCCAACCAATCAAGAAAGATAAACCAACCCCAACTAACCCACCAATAATACAAATTAAAATGGCTTCAATTAAAAACTGTGACAAGATATTATTTTGTCTAGCACCAATGGCCATACGAACCCCAATCTCTTTGGTTCGTTCTGTTACCGAAACCAACATAATATTCATTACACCAATACCGCCAACAATTAGAGAAATCATGGCAATTGAGGTAATGAGTAAGCGCATGACAGCCGTGGTGCTTTCAACTGCTTGACGGATACTATCGCTATTAAAAGTAAAGAAATCCTTGCGGCCATGTTTCATTTTTATTAAATCAGTGAGGTTTTCTTCGGCCAGCGTTGGGCTAATGCCTTCTTTTACTTTCACAATAATGCTACTAATGAAGCGATCACCTGTAATTTTATTCATTACCGTTGTATAAGGTGACCAAATATTCAAACTATTACCACGAATCACCGGAGAATCTTGCTGAGCCAAAACACCAACAATCGTCAGCGGGCGACCTTTAAATAAAATAACTTGCCCAAGTGGATTGTCACCATTTGGAAATAATTCTTGAATGGTATTTTGATCAATAACCGCCACTGAAGCATTATTTTTAATATCTTCGCCGTCAATAAAACGTCCTTGTTCAACTTTTAAACCATAAACATTATTATATAACTCGCCCACCCCACTTAAGTTGGCATTGGCATTGATATTGGCATAAACAAGGGTGCCTCCTGCAGTCACACTTGGCGTTGTACCATCTAAGTAGCCTTGTCGATTTAATATCCGAATATCATCAATGGTTAAGCTTTTTACTCGTCCAGAACGAGCATCTCCAAAACTAGCACCGGGATAAATGGTAATGGTATTGGTGCCCATGGCATTAATCTGCTCTAAAATTTTCTCTTGAGAACCTTTACCTAAAGCAACCACTGAAACCACAGAAGCGATACCGATAATAATACCAAGCATGGTTAATAAAGAACGCAATTTATGCGCAATAATCGCTTGTACTGACATGCGGAATGATTCAATAAATTGGTCTTTATAGAATGCCAATGAATGTTTAGGAACCGCTACTTTCGGTAATTCAGGAGCTATCACCTCTTTTTTACTGACATCTGAAATAATTTCACCGTCTTTTATTTCAATCACTCGATTCGCAAACTGTGCTATTTTGGGGTCGTGGGTTACCAAAATCAAGGTATGCCCTTTTCGATGCAAATCTTGCAAGATTTCCATCACCATTTCACCGCTTTTAGAATCCAACGCACCTGTTGGCTCATCTGCTAAAATGATTTCGCCGCCATTCATTAAGGCGCGAGCAATACTAACTCGTTGCTGCTGACCACCTGATAATTCATTTGGTTTATTGGTGGTTTTGTCATCCAAACCCAAATGCCCAAGTAGTTCTTTTGCTCGCTGCTGCCGTTTCGCATCGGGAACACCAGCATAAACAGCTGGTAACGCCACATTTTCAGCAGCACTTAAACTGCTAAGTAAATTATAGCGCTGGAAAATAAAACCAAATTTCTGACGACGCAATGCTGCTAGCTCATCATCATTCATATTTTCAATATGCTCATTATCGATTCTATAGGTGCCATCTGTTGGTTTATCCAAGCAACCGATAATATTCATCAATGTTGATTTACCAGAACCAGATTGCCCGATTATGGCGATAAAGTCGCCTTTTTCTATCGATAAATTCACATCTTTAAGAATATGAACTTGATTATCTCCTTCGCCAAAATAGCGATTAAGATTTTCAATTTCAATCATCGCCATTACATTCTCACTCGCATTGGGCGGCTTTGTCCCGGCTTGCTTTCTCCTGAGCGATTATTCACAATCACTTTTTCGCCAGCTTGTAAGCCTTTAGTCACCTGTATGCTTAAGCCATCGCCTAAACCTGTTTGAATTTCTCGCTCAGCAACTTGATTTTCAGCATCTAAAACTTTAACAATTTTTTTGCCTTTTTGATTCTGAATGGACATAGCAGGAATCACCAAAACATTGCGAACTTCTTTAATTAGAATCGTATTTTGGGTAGTCATGCCAATGTGTAATTTGCCAGCATCATTATCAACCAATAGCGTACCGTAGTAATAAACCGCATTGTTGTTATTTGCCGAGCCATCATACGAACCTTCACTTAAGGTTGTTAAACCTGGGTCGAGGCTATGTAACTTGGTCTCAAATTTAATATCCGGCTCAGATAAAATGGTGTAATTGACATTCATCCCCGCCTTCACTTTTGTAATATCACCCTCGGCAATCTGCATTTTAATTTTCATTTTGCTCAAGTCAGCTATTTCCGCAATAGTCGGTGTTGTTTGGTTTGCATTGACTGTTTGTCCTTCCTCAACAGGTACAGAAACAACTGTGCCGGTAAATGGTGCAACAATGGTCGTATAGCCCAAATTAACTTCTGCTGTATTGACTGCTATTTGAGTTTGTTTGATGCTAGATTGGGTTTCAGCAACGGCTGTTTTGGCCATGGCAAAACTGTCTTTGGCATTTTCAACAGATTCTTTTGACGTTGCGTCTTCTTTCAATAAAGCCAACTCACGATTATACTTTTTGGTCGCAACCTCCAAAGCCACTTTACGAGCGGCCAATTGAGCATTTAATGTATTTAATTGGGCTTTTTTGGTATCTAAATCATTGCGCTGGGTTGTTGAATCAATTTGTGCAATCAAATCACCTTGCTTCACTTCTTGCCCTACTTCAATATAAAGCTTTTTAATTTGACCAGAAGCCTGAGCACCTACTTTAACCAATTGCCCAGCCGTGACTTCCCCTGTTGCCTCAACGGTCTGAACAATGTCACCTTTGGCAACAACTTCTGTAATAAAAGCGGTTTCTTCTTTCTTGCTCAGACCAAACCATAAAGCGATCCCTGCAATCACCGCGATGCTGATTAACAGCAGCCATTTGCTTTTTTTCTTTATTTTTCCCATTACAGCTATTTTCCAGTCTAATTAATATTACTTATATATTGCTACTATCCAAAAACAGGATGATTATAATGGTTATGACTCACGTAAAACCACACTAATCGGATCTTGATGCACCATGACTTCTGATTCATCAAATAAATTTTGAATATTTTTCTCAACCGCTTCACTAATTTCATGTGCTTGCAAAAAAGGTAAACTATCATCCAGTTCAATATGCAATTGCACAAATTTAACAGCGCCTGATGCTCGTGTTCTTAAATCATGCATACCTAATACGCCAGGAGTTTCAATCACAGCATTATAAATATCAATCAACTCTTGCTCTGATAATGATTTATCCATCAAGGTATCCAAAGCGCCTTTAGCAATATCCCACGCACTTTTTAGAATCCATACTCCCAACAGTATTGCCAAAACTGAATCCGCTGATTTCCAACCCAATTGTGTCAAGAACAAAGCCACAATCACAACAAAGTTAACCAAGAAATCTGTTACATAATGCATTCTATCGGCATGAACGGATTGTGATTCTGTTTGAGTTAAAATCCAGCGTTGGAACATCACCAATATCAGCGTTAAAACCATGGAAACAGCCATAACAACCATACCCCATCCTGTATTTTCAACTGGCTGAGGTTTTATCAACTGATCAATCGAATGCAAAATTAAAAACACTGCAGAACCAGCAATAAAAGCCGATTGTGCTAAAGCCGATAAACCTTCTGCTTTGCCATGCCCAAATCGGTGGTTACTGTCAGCAGGCTGAATGGCAATTCGAATAGCAATCAGATTAATAATACTAGCGAAAGAATCCATAATAGAATCCAGTAAACTCGCCAAGATACTGGCTGAACCACTGATTAGCCATACCCATGTTTTTAGTATAATTAATATTACTGCTACCGTAACCGATGCATAACTGGCTAATGGTAATAATTTTTCTCGTGAGATTGTTTTCATATCAACGACTTTCTGCTTTGTTGCGGTTTTAAAGCAAATTAAATTTGTAATGCCTTTTTCAATCTGCGATTTTACCGATGATTATCTCCCTATTCATAAGTTTACAAGCATAAACATGATAACTGTCGTTTATTGTCAAGAATCATTATTCTTCACATTCACATAATATAAATTATTATAATAAGTATCTATACTAAAATAATAATGATTTTCAAGAAATAAAAAGCGATAATACAAAACGCTTATGAATGCCTGCCAATTTAACAAAGTAATCTTAAGGAAATCTTAAATGTCGCAAGAATTAGAAGATCGCATCCAGTTTTTAGAAGAATCTATCGAAATGGTAAAAATGCAAAACCGTGTGCTTGGCGTAGCGCTAAAAGGCATGCTAAATGGCTTGCCAAGTGACGCAGCTGAAAACATTGTAGAAGCCATTCAAATTGCGTTTGAAGATGCAGTCGGTGAGCTACATTACCAAGAACACCCGCATGCTGATTTGTTTCATGATGTTACCCATGATTTTTTTCAAGAAAAACATCGTTAAAATAATATGATAAAACTAAAGGCTGCCTGTAAACTTTCAGGCAGCCTTTGTTTTTGATAATTAAATTGATAGTTAAATTAACCAGCAATAATATCTTTCCAACGTTTCACTTGAAACAAAACTTGCTCAGGTGCAGTACCACCTAAATGATTTCTTGCTTGCAATGAACCTTCTGGTACCAATACTTCATGAACATCATCTGCAATTAAATCACTGAATTTTTGCAATTCAGCCAAGCTTAAATCACTTAGATCCAAACCTTTGCTATCTGCCTCACGCACAGCCAGTGCAACCACTTCATGGCTATCACGGAAAGGTAAACCTTTTTTCACCAAGTAATCAGCTAAATCTGTTGCTGTTGCAAAACCTTGCATAACGGCTTTACGCATTGCATCCGGTTTTACCGTAACGCCCTGCATCATTTCTGCATAAATGCGCAAAGTGTCAATTAGCGTATCCACTGTATCAAACAATGGTTCTTTATCTTCTTGATTATCTTTATTGTAAGCCAAAGGTTGTGATTTCATTAATGTAATCAAGCCCATTAAATGACCAACAACACGACCTGATTTACCACGAACCAATTCAGGAACATCTGGGTTTTTCTTTTGCGGCATAATACTTGAACCAGTGCAGAAACGGTCAGCAATATCAATGAAACCAACTCGAGGGCTCATCCACATTACCAATTCTTCACTTAAGCGAGACAAGTGAATCATAACCAAACTGGCTGCAGCAGTAAATTCAATGGCAAAATCACGATCTGAAACAGCATCAAGTGAGTTTTGGCAAATGTCTTCAAAACCCAATAATTTCGCTGTTAATTCACGTTGAATTGGGAATGTCGTACCAGCTAAAGCAGCAGCACCTAAAGGCATACGATTAACACGTTTACGGCAATCTGCCATACGCTCAAAATCTCGACCTAACATTTCCACATAAGCCAGCATATGATGACCAAAACTAACAGGCTGCGCTACTTGCAAATGTGTAAAACCAGGCATAACCACATTGGCATTTTTCTCAGCCAAATCAACCAATGAACTTTGCAATGCACGAATACCATCCATGATGGTGACTAATTCATCACGCAACCACAAGCGAATATCAGTTGCTACTTGGTCATTACGGCTACGACCAGTATGCAAACGCTTACCAGCATCACCAATTTTATCGGTTAAACGGCGCTCGATGTTCATGTGAACATCTTCTAAATCCAAAGACCATTCAATTTGCCCAGCAGCAATTTCAGCCAAGATTTCCTGCATCCCTTGCTCAATGGCTGCTAAATCAACATCTGTTAAAACACCAGCTTCTTTTAACATTTTAGCGTGAGCCAACGAACCTTGAATATCCCACTTTGCTAATCGCTTATCAAAATCAATTGAACCAGTGTATTTTTTAACCAATTCAGATACAGGTTCATTAAACCGACCTGACCAAGTTTTGTTATCATGCATAATAATATGTCATCCCGTGAAAACGACCAATTTGATCTGAGTACAAAAATATGGACATTATACGCCAACCTTTTACATTCTTT
This sequence comes from Vitreoscilla sp., assembly GCA_030150505.1. GTDB lineage: Bacteria > Pseudomonadota > Gammaproteobacteria > Burkholderiales > Neisseriaceae > JASLFS01. The sequence goes on from JASLFS010000079.1 coordinate 14,837, forward strand.
GCAGTCCCTGACTTTAGAAACCTGGGTATTATGGTCAAAATATACTGTAGTATTTTGTTTTTTATACTATTGTGGCCATTGTGTTTTATGCACTTTCCCAATTGGGGTTATTTCCCTATTTTTTGGAACTTAGTACTTTGGGTCACACCTAGCACCATTTGCACCCTAGCACTGCTAGCATATTTCAATAATTATATTCATGCCAACCCCCATCCAGCTTTTCTAGTTTGGTTTATCAGCATTGTGACTGTTGTGATTATCGAAGAAATAACGCTTATCAATAATCACAACCTATTACAGCACATTATTGGCGTTAGCATTTTTGTTTTATTTGGCATGCACTACTTCTCTTTACTACAACGGGCTTTATCGCCAGCCATTTCCGAAGCCAAACTCGCAGCCTTAACAGCAAGAATTCGACCACATTTTTTATTTAATAGCTTAAATGCCGCCATCAGCCTTATCGATACCCGCCCCAGTGATGCCGAAATGGTTCTAGAAAACTTATCTGAACTTTTCCGCGCTCAGTTAAAAAGCAATGAATTACGCAGTAATTTAGCCTCAGAAATCACTCTTTGCCGAGATTATTTATCGATAGAAGAAATTCGCATGGGAACAGAAAGATTAAATACCGCTTGGCATATCCAAGCGCCTGATGATACTGAAATTCCCCATTTATTATTGCAGCCATTACTAGAAAATGCTGTTTACCATGGCATTGAACCTTACCATCGCCCAGGTACCATACAAATTAATATCATTAGAAAAAAAGCATGGCTCTATATTCGCATTGAGAATCCTGCATCTGATACTATCAACTTCACAAACAAGCGAGAAGGTAATCAAATGGCAATGAAAAATATCCGTGAGCGCTTGTACCTGCTTTATGATCAAGATGCAAAACTCACTCACCACCGAATTGGCGACCGTTATCAAGTCAATATCCGCATGCCTTTTCGTACTTATTAAGCATAATAAGGCATAAAAAAACTAACATTCGCCCCCTAAGCGTGGTATTCTTGTGCGACATTAGAAATTAAGATTATTAGCGATTGACATTGGTGTAATGTTAAAAAAAATATCAGATAAGCATTTTTGGTTAAAATTAGTCATTTTAGGACTGGGTACAATTCTTGTCATTGCTGGTTTAATGCAAGCTACTTTGTTATGGATGTTTGATAGCCAAGTTATTACCAATTATATTCACAGCCGTCTATCTCCAACCCATCGCCAAATTGATTTTGACACGAAAATTAGCCGCCATTGGTTTCCTTCGCCAGGCTTCACGCTTCATAACGTCGACATTAGCGAGCCCAATCAAAACAAATCAGCCATTGAGATTGAATACATCAAGTTTCATTTTGCTTGGACCAGTTTTTTAGAGTCATCTCCTAGCCTAACGGCCATGACTTTAGAAAAACCCTCATTAAAACTGATACAAAATCATCAAAAATGGAATGTTTCCGACATTATTTCTATTTTTCAAGAAAAGAAAAATTCCCGTCTAGAAACTTTCAGTTTGAATCAGGCCAATATTGAAATGCAAGACAGTGATAACCATATCAATTTACAATTTAAATCACTATCGGCATTATTCAATGATTTGCAAACCCAAACGCCAACTTTCTCGGCTTCTAGCCAAGTTAGCACCGCTGATTTGCCAGAAGTCATGCTGTCTAGCCAAGGCTTGCTAAACCATCAACAAGAATTATGGCAAATTTCTAACTGGAAAAACACTTTCACAGCCAATATTCCCAATGTTGGCCCAAGCACTTTAGAAATGACGGCTCAAGCAGATATTGATGTTGGACTTTTATCATTTCAGTTAAACCATCTTAATTTATCGCTCAATAGCCAAGAATCAGATGATTTATCAGTGACATTGCAAGCGGAATCTGCATTTTGGGAAAACAATACTTTATTGTTACCAGCAGCTTCTGGGAATGGAATTTATAAACAAAAAAATCGTTTATTTTCGACGACATTTTCCTTTAAAGATGCCAATTGGAGCAATGACACATTCCATGTCGAGGAAGCAAAAGCCCGTTCTAGCTTGCAAACAGACCAAAGCAATACATTGGTTATCAGCAAAGCTGACTTAGATTTGCACTTAAATGGCACTTATCAACTAACCAATTTGGCATTAGAAACCAGACAAAACTTTGGTGAAGATTTCCAAAGAACACGCTTAGTGAGCAATTTACAAGGAAACAGTGAAGGCAAACTAGGTGGCAGCTGGATGTTTAGCCTAAGTGGACAGTTGGATGATGCAAATACCAATTTAGATTTACAATACCATCAACAAGAAAACCCAATACTCAATGTTCGCACCAATATTGAAAAGTTTGATTTATCCCCTTACCTACCCAAAATGGTTGTGGATTCAGACGATATCGCTTTAAATCAAAAAAACTTGCAATTACTCAATTATCTCAATGACCTGACCGTTACTGGCAACTTGCAAATTGATACGTTTAAAGCTCTTAATTGGACATTTCAAAATTTTTCTACTGATTTTAAAGCAGATAAAAAAGGGTTCTTATGGAATAATCTGCGAGCTGACTTATATGGTGGGAAAGTATTTGGTACATTATCAGCTGAAAATACCATGCCACCAAAATTTGCCATTGAACAAACCTTTCAAAATGTCAATATTCAGCATTGGCTACAAGCTTTTGGGCACTATGCCAATATTGAAGGGCAAGGCAATGCTTATTTGCAAGGCTCGGCCACAGGAAACGACTGGGATAATTTACGAAGTAGCTTAACAGGACAAGCCAGATTTAATGTTAAAGATGGTCGATTAAGAGGCATTGACTTCAATCAGCTACTAAAAAATGCACAAACCATGCCGAAAAAAGGCATTGAGATAAAAGATTTAAATGCAGATAAATCAACTGACTTTAATGCATTCAATTCACAGATGAAAATTACCGATGGCGTAACTGAACAACATAGCTTCCAGCTAATATCCAACCAACTGGATGTTATCGGCGGTGGTCAGTTTCAATTTGAAAGTAATCAATTAAACTATCGCTTGCATTTAACAGATCGTCATAACTATTTAATTAATTTGCCTATGCGAATCACTGGCTCAGTCACTAACCCCATTATTACGCTAGATTACAATGCGCTAACCAATGGTTTATATAATCCTGAGCAAAAACAAAATGCTGTTAAAAATGCCATTTTCCAACAATGGCAACTTATCCAATCTCTACCAGCCATTCAAGCCGAATAATGCAAACTTGGGTCTTCAATCTAGAAAATATCAGTGCTTGGCATCAATTATCCTTATTAATTGATGTCAAACAGCCGCAAACTATTTACTTAATTGGCAATGATTTTTCATTGTTTCAAAAACAAAATGTGCCTGAATTATTCCAACCTTTGCAGCAATTTTTAATCAGCAATAGCAAAACATTTTGCCATCAAATTCCTGAATATACCTCTTGGCAATATCAGCATCAGATTTTCTGGCATATTCGCCTGATTCCCGATCAATTTGCCAATGAACTACCGCCTTCTCAGGTTGCCCATTACCTTGAGCAAACCCTATCCGAGCCAAAACAAGAACAACACAAACCATGGTTCTCTCCTGCTCCAGCAACAGCTATCTGCAATGCTATTGTGGTTGGCGCTGGCATTGCCGGTGCAAGCACCGCTTATGCGCTAGCAAAGCGGGGAGTTCAAGTTACCGTATTGGAAAAGCAGCCCCAATTAGCACAAGGTGCATCAGGCAATCGACAAGGGCTATTGTATGCAAAAATATCGGCCCACAGCACAGCACAAACACAATTATTATTAATGGGCTATGGTTATACTTTACGCTTACTTAAAAACTTGTTGCCTGAAGAAGAAAACTGGCAGCAATGCGGTATTTTACATTTAAATTTCAATGCCACAGAAACCAAACGCAATTTATCATTAAGCCAACAAAAGCATCCTTGGTATTATGGTGTGAATGCCAAAGTAGCAAGTGATTTGGCAGGAATTCCCATTGCTTATGATGGTTTATTTTGGCCTTTAGGTGCTTGGTTAAATCCTAAATCATTGATAAAAAAATTGCTTAGCCATCCCAATATCAATGTGCTAACCAATAGCCCCATGCTCTCTTGCCATCAAAAAAATAATCAATGGCAGCTTCAAACGCCGCATGAAATGCTATCTGCTTCACATTTATTCTTATGCCAAGGCAATCAAAGCGCGCATCAACCACTTTTAAGTGGCATCCATTTCAACCTCATTCGTGGACAAACTGATTTAGTGGAAGCAACTGAAACAAGCCAAAAACTCAACATTGCTATTAGCGGAAAAACCTACGTTTCCCCTGCTTGGAATAAGCAACATTGCTTTGGCGCTAGTTTTATTTTCCATGATAACAATACAGGTTGGCGAGAATCAGAACAGCAAGATAATATCCGGGATTTGCATGCTTTAAATCCTATTTTTGCAGACCAAAATGCACAATACCATGCAGGACATGCTGCTATTCGCTGCGATGCTACAGACCATTTGCCAGTAATCGGCGCAATTGGGCACTCAGAAAAACTACAAACAGATTATGCATCACTTAGCTTAGATAAAAACTATCCCATTCAAACACCATGTACTTGGTTACCAAATTTATACGTCAATACAGCTCATGGAACCCGAGGCTTAGCCACCGCTCCAATTTGTGCTGAAGCTTTGGTGGCTGAAGCTTGCGGAGAGAATAGCTTATTTCCAGAAGAAGTGCGTTTATCTTTGCATCCTAATCGCTTTGTCATTCGAGATTTAATTAAGCAAAAATAAAGGCTGCCTGAAACAGCAGCCTGATTAATGCGATTACACAATAATAATTATTGGTAGCTTTGCAAACGTGCAATGCGGTTTTCTAATGATGGATGCGTGCTTAATAATGAATCCTTACCACCACCAGAAATGCCCATTGCAGCCATTTCTTTTGGTACACCAGCAGCTTCTTCGTCGCCACCACTTCCACCTAAGCGCTGTAATGCAGCAATCATTTTAGGAGCGCCCACTAGCTTCGCAGCACCTGCATCGGCGCGGTATTCACGTTGACGACTAAAATACATCACAATAAAGCTTGCTAGGAAACCAAAAACCAATTGCAACACCAACGAAGCAATCATATAAACACCTGAAGATAATTCCCCATCTTCATCGTTTCGAGCCACTGCGCCAGCAATCAAACGCGATAAGAAAACAACAAAAGTATTCACAACGCCTTGAATCAAGGTTAACGTCACCATATCGCCATTATTAACATGCGACATTTCATGCGCCAATACTGCTTCAACTTCATCGCGCGTCATGGCGTGCACCAAACCAGTACTAACAGCAACCAAAGAGTTATTTCTACTAGGTCCAGTCGCAAAAGCATTGGGTTCTGGAGAGTCATAAATGGCAACTTCTGGGCATTTAATTCCTAAAATTTGTGCCTGTTGAGAAATCGTATTAACTAACCATGCTTCAACTTCATTACTTGGCTGTTGAATAACATGAGCACCAACTGATTTTTTTGCCATCCATTTAGACATCAACAATGAAATAAATGAGCCAGTAAAACCAACCACGGCAGCAAAACCAAGTAAGCCAAGGGTGTTATTCGGATTACCATTTAGCCCTAAAACTGACAAAATAATACTAATAACCAGCAAAACTGCAAAGTTAGTACCTAGAAATAATAAAACTCGTTTCATGTGGTGTCCATTCCTGATTTTATAAATTCTTAATTTAATATCTACATATATCGCAGCAATATTCTTTTTTTAAAGACTTAAATATTAAATTTACCTAATTTAATATTTAGCCATTTTGTATATCGCTGCGGTTTTACATCATGATAAACCTTTAAAATAATTTATCCTCGTATTTGTCCACTGCCTAAAACAACCCATTTTTGACTGGTTAAACCCTTTAAGCCAACAGGACCACGCACATGGATTTTATCTGTTGAAATGCCAATTTCAGCACCCAAACCATACTCAAAACCATCCGCAAAACGAGTTGATGCGTTAACCATCACACTGGCTGAATCCACTTGGCGCAAGAATTTTTGGCTTTTTTCATATGAATTAGTCACGATACTGTCAGTATGATGGCTGCCGTATTGGTTAATATGGCTCATTGCCTCATCAATATCTTTCACCACTTTAATGGATAATACTGGCGCTAAATATTCAGTTTCCCAATCCTCTTCTGTTGCTGCTTTAACGGCATTACCCAAAATAGCAACTGTTTGTTGGCATCCTCTTAGCTCGACACTTTTATCAGTATAAGCTGTTAGCAAACGTGGCAAAATTTCCTTGGCACGAGAAGCAGAAATCAATAAAGTTTCCATCGTATTGCAAGTGCCATAACGAGATGTTTTCGCATTAACGGCAATATTCACCGCCATATCTGCATCGGCATCTTCATCAATAAAAACATGGCAAATACCATCTAAATGCTTAATAACAGGAACCTTCGCTTCTTCTGTAATGCGTTTAACCAACCCTTTTCCACCACGCGGAATAATCACATCAATGCAATCAGGCAATGCAAGCATTGCGCCCACGCTTTCACGATCCGTATTTTCAATAAAACGAACAGCCGCAGCTGGTAAATTCGCAGCTTCTAAACCTTCAGAAATCAACTTTGCTATTGCCATATTTGAATGAAATGCTTCACTACCGCCGCGAAGAACGCATGCATTGCCTGACTTTAAACACAATGCAGCTGCATCAACTGTTACATTTGGTCGAGATTCATAAATGATGCCAATCACACCCAAAGGAACACGCATTTTGCCTAATTGAATACCTGATGGACGGTAACTGAATTCATCCATTTCCCCAACAGGATCAGGCAAAGCCACAATTTGTCGTAAACCTTCAGCCATTGTTGCAATGGAACTGTCACTCAATGCCAATCTATCTAGCATTGCGCTATCCAAACCATTTTTTTTGGCTTGTTCTAAATCTTGTTGATTGGCTAATTTAAGTTCTGCTGTATTGTTTTCAATTAACTCAGCAATTTTTAACAAAGCATTATTTTTTTGTTCAGTAGAAGCCATTACCAATATACTTGCAGCGTGTTTCGCCTCTCTTGCAATCTTCTCTACGTAGGAAGTAATTTCACTCATGATGAATGCAGCTTTCTTTTCTAATTCAATATTAACGATGATATTAAACAGCTTGCCAGAACTAGGCAAGCGCGGTGTATAGAAACCAAGATTTTTTATCGCTTAATGTTAAAAAAAGGTGCTTAGAAACCAAGCACCTTTTTAATAACTAACAAACCATTTTATTCATTTTCCGCTTGCCAGCCACCGCCTAAAGCTTGATATAACCCAATAGCAGCTTGTTGACTCATCAACTGAGTTTGCAACCATTGATCTTCATAAGCCAAAGCATTTAACCTAGCAGTTAACACATCACTTAACAATTTTTCGCCATGCTGATACAGTTTTTGAGCATGATTGGCTTGTTGTCCAGCCATTTGATAAGCATTCTGCCATTTTTTAGCACTTTGGTTAAACTGGTACTGAGCACTATATGCAATCTCAACTTCTGATAATGCTTTTAATAATGCATTATCAAGGCTAGCCACCGCTGCATTTAAACGTGCATTGGATGCTGAAATATTCGCCTTAATTCTTCCTGCAGTGAAAATCGGCAAATTCACACCAAAACTAGCAATACTGCCATAACCAGATAAATCATTTCCACCGCCAATGCCAATCTTCCCATCCAACCAACTAAAATTCATATAAAAACGTGGTAACAAATCAGCTTTTGCACTCGCGAGTTGTGCAGTTAGTGCTTCAACAGTGCGTCCATGAGCTCGCAAATCAGGGCGTTTTAACAATAATTCACTGGGAATTTGCCCATTGGGTATGGGTGCCAATAAATTGCTTACTTTAACTGAACCAGTAGGCATTTTAAATGCCATCGGCGTTTCGCCAATTAAAACCGCCACTTGCTTTTCATGCGCCACCATCACAGCCAATAAAGGCTCTCGTTTCGCTTGTAATGCAGCCAATTGCGTTGCCACATCATCCACTTCATAGCGTGTTGCTTGTCCTGCTCTAAAGCGACCTTCTACATAACGTTTTAATTGCGTTAACGTAGCAATACTTTGATCTAGCACTTTCAATCGGGCTTCACTGTAGCGATAAGATAAATAATTATCCGCAATAGCAGAGCCTAATAGCATTTGTGCGCCGTAAATCAATTCTTTCGAGCCTAAAGCCACTGCTTGAGCTGCATCTGCATCACTGCGTTTACCACCAAAAATATCAGGTTCCCATGAGGCAGAAACGCCATAAGCGTAGTGTTTTCCTTCTACATCAAATTGATTGCCTAAATTATTTTGTACCACACTACCAATAATTGCAGAAGTTCGTGCATCTAATGGATTATCAATTTTGACATTGTTATAACCGATATTGCCACCAGCACCCACCATCGGCAACAAATCACGCTTAGCTAAAGTAGCAATGTGTTCAGCTGCTTCGTAACGATAACGGGCTGCCTGTAACTCAAAATTATTCGCAATGCCTTTTTCAATTAACATGCTCAATGTTGGATCTTGCCAACTTTGCCACCAACGGCTTAAATCCATCTGATTTGCATGAGCAATTTGTTGTTGAGAATATGCATCAGGTAATTGTACTTTTGATTGCAAAGCAACATCAGTACTTGAGCATGCACTTAAACCCAAAACCATGATGCCAATAGCAGTTGCTAGTAATTGTTTTTTTGAAGAAAAAATTTTCATTGGTTCGCCTTAAATACCTACCCTTGTTTATCCAACATAGAACGAAAACGACCTAATGCTGCCCATAAGAACACCACGCCCATGACACTCATGATGGCTAACTCTGGCCAAACAATATTTAAGCCAGCACCTCGGTACAAAATATGCTGCGTCATGGCAACATACTGACGTGTTGGCAATATTTGAGATACGATTTGCATGAATTCCGGCATGCTTTCCACAGGCGTAGCTGCGCCAGAGAGTAAATAGAGAACAACAGCCACTGGTGCGGATAATAGACCAAACTGCGGCATGGTTGGTGCCATGGTTGCAATGTACATTCCCAGCGATGTCACAGAGAATAAATAGATTGCCGTACCCACGGTATACAATAAAATAGAACCATTTAATGGCACATTTAGCACACCATGCACAATGAGCCACATTGATAACAACGTTGCAATCAAAATAATACTGCCATTGGTTACAATCTTAGCGATGGCAATCTCACTGGCTCGAACCGGCATCACTAGCAAATGCTCAATAGTGCCGTGCTCTCTTTCTCGAATAACCGCAGCACCAACCAAAATAATAGACAAAATAGTCACATTAATCACAATCTGCATCATGGCTGTAAACCAAGCTGATTGCCCATTCGGATTAAAGAAAACCCGAACAGAAGTTTGCACTGGCATGTAGTCTTGCAGATGATGAATTTTCAAAAACTGCAAAATTTCTTGCGTAAAAATTTGCTGTAAATCCACTACCCCAACACCAGCTTGAGTCATCGCTGTTGCATCCACCAAAAGCTGTATTTTAGGATGTCGCCCAGCCAAAACATCTTGTTCAAAATTACTGGGAATATTCAATACAAAAATATAATCACCAGTATCCAATACCTGACTAACCTCTTGATCAGTAATCACCGTTGGCTGCTGAAAATATGGTGGCAAAATGGCATCTCTAATTTGATAAGATAAATTAGATCGATCAAAATCCACCACCGCAACAGATGCATTCGCTACTTCAGCCTTAACCCCTTTTGCCACGCTTACCACCGCAATGGAGAAAGCAAAAGCAATGGTCAATAGCAAAGTCACATCTGTTAATAAACTGCGAGCTTCTTTGACAGCAAGAAAATAAACATTCTTTAACCAATGTTTCATTTTATGCCTCCTGCTTCTTCAAGAATAAGCAAGCCAAGAATAAATACACCAACGCAAAAGCACTCAATGCTAAATACATATTAATAAAGCTACTGAAACTTAACGCTTTCGTAAATGCTCCTAAACTAATTAACTGGAACCAAGAAGATGGGAAACCCAAACCCACAACCAAACCAGAACCCGTTAATGTGGAAACTGGATACAGCAAGCCAGAAAAGTTAATTGAAGGAATCAAACAAATAATGGCGGAACCAAATAAAGCTGCAACTTGTGATTTTACAAAGGTAGAAATCAGCAAACCCAGCCCAGTCGCGCACATAATAAACAACAAAGCACCCAAACTCATCGCCCAGAAAGAACCTTTAATGGGAACTTGTAATAAGAAAACACACAAAAATACCAAGCTTAAATAACTTAAGAATCCCAAGGCAATATAAGGAATCTGCTTACCAATTAAATACTGTGCTGTTGATGCAGGTGAAGAATAAAGGTTAATGATTGAGCCAATTTCCTTTTCACGCACAACGCCCAGCGCTGTCAGCATGGTCGGAATAAGAATCAAGGCAAGCATCAAAACACCAGGCGTAATGGCATAGATACTTTTAAATGACTGATTGTAAACAAAACGAGGTTCTAAACTAGCTGGCATGCCTTGTGAAGCAATCGGTAAACCAGATTTCTTAACTAAATTTTGGGTATATTGCAACATAATACCCGTTACAAAACCTCGGACGTTCTCAGCCGTAAATGGCTGTGCACCATCAATATAAAAAGCAACTTCAGGTTGTCGTTGGCCAAGTAAATCAGCACCAAAATTAGGTGGAATCTCAATCACAAGCTTGACATCCGCACTTTGCAATGTCGGATTAATTTGCTCAGCATGCGTTAACTCTGGCATTTCTTTAAAATTCCGAGAACCTGAAAATTCTTGGATAAACTGTCGACTTAAAACCGATTTATCCCTATCCAAATAAGTGAATTTGACATTTTCAACATCAAACGACACATTTAACGCAGCAGTAATCAACAAAATAACAGGACCAATAATGGCAAATGCTAAACGAATTTTATCTCGCATCAGTTCTTTTGCTTCACGCTGAGTAAAAGAATAAATCATGCGTAGCCAAGCAAAAGCATTGGATTTTTGAAATGTTAATTCGGATGTTTCTTGAGAAATATCGGATTGTTGACTTGTTGGCGGTACGGCATCAGGCTCACGAGCAATTTCTTCTTGTAAATACTGAATAAAAGCCGCTTCTAAGGTCGGCGCCTGCTTTTCTTCTTGTAAATTTTGTGGTGTACCCACTGCCAACACTCTACCGCGGTGCATGAAAGAAATTCGATCACATCGTTCCGCTTCATTCATAAAGTGCGTCGACACAAAGATTGTGACCCGCTTATCACGAGATAAATGAATTAAATGTTCCCAGAACATATCACGAGCAGCAGGGTCTACGCCTGATGTTGGTTCATCCAGAATTAAAACTTCCGGTCCGTGCAAACAAGCCGCTGCTAATTGAAGACGCTGGCGCATACCCAACGACAAACTAGCAGGCATATCTTCTGCAACATCTTTCAAATCAAAATCTTGTAACGCATGCTCAATTAAATCATGCTGTTTATCAGCTTCAATTTGATAAAGTTTGGCATGCAAATCTAAGTTTTGTCTGACACTTAATTCTTCATACAATGAAAAAGATTGTGACATATAGCCAACACGCATTCGTGTTGTCATGTCTTTAGGGTCAATTTGCTGCCCAAGCAATTCAGCGGTACCACTGGTCACATCAAGCAAACCAGTTAACATTTTCATGGTCGTACTTTTGCCACAACCATTTGAACCTAAGAAACCGAAAATTTCTCCACGTTCAATTTCAAAACTGACATTATCAACAGCAGTAAACTGACCAAATTTTTTAGTTAAATGATGAGCAGTAATGGCAAAAGGCTGATCAGGCTCAGCTTCAAAAGGAGGAATCTTTAAGCCATCAATGTTGCCCCGCTTTTCTGGCGGCAACAATTTCATATAAGCTTCTTCTAGATTTTGGCTTTGTGTTTTTTGCAAAACATCGGCTGTGAATTCATGCGCGAGCAGTTGCCCATCATCCATTGCCACAACATATTCAAAATTTTGTGCTTCATCAATATAGGCAGTCGACACAATTACCGTCATGTTTTGACGCTCTTCGCGCAAAGAATCAACCAAATCCCAAAATTGACTACGGGAAAGTGGATCAACGCCTGTTGTTGGTTCATCTAAAATCAGCAAATCTGGGTCATAAACCAGCGCACAGCATAAACTAAGCTTTTGCTTCATTCCGCCAGAAAGCTTGCCTGCTGGTCGATCAGGAAATGGAGCTAACCCTGTCGCATCCAATAATCGTTGAATTCTCTGGCTGCGCTCTTTGGCATCTAAACCAAACAAACGTGCAAAGAAATCAATATTTTCATAAACCGATAATGTTGGATATAAGTTTTTTCCCAATCCTTGCGGCATAAAAGCCACTCGGCGAGAATTATCTTGTCTGGACGCTTTTTTACTCATGTCCAAACCAAAAACCTCAACCTGACCTTCTTGGATAATTTTGACGCCAGCAATCAATGACAATAAAGTAGATTTACCGACGCCATCAGGTCCAATCAAACCAACGGTTGAACCTTGTTTTATTTGCAAAGAAATGTCTTTTAAAGCAGCTTTTTTTTGGTAATGATGGCTAACATTCGATACATCGACACTATATGCTATCGTATCCATCTGCGCCTTAGTCATATCACTGTGCCTTTGGTAGTTTAATACTTAAGGATTCAGGCCATTTTTGTTCTTTTAATAGAACATACCCTTCTCCAGTTAAGCCACCTTTTAATAAATCTTGGTATTTTTCTGCCACATCGACAGGAATCGTTAATTTAACGCGATACATTAACTTATCACGCTCATCTTGGGTTTCCACATATTTAGGCGTAAATTGAGCTTCCGAAGAAATAAAATTCACTTTGGCTGGGAAAATAGCATCTATGCCATCTAGCACCACACGAGCCTCACTGCCTAAACGCAACTGCCCAATAGTTCTTGTTGGCAAGAAAACAGTCATATAAACATCTTCAGGATCAAGAAGAGTAATGATTTTGCCACCAGGAGGAACAACATTACCAACTTCCGCAATCTTGTATTCTACGCGCCCTGCTTTCGGTGCTTTAATCACCAAATCATTGTTAACCGATTGAATGCGAGCAATTTGCGCTTCCGCTTCTTTAACAGCTGCTTTGGCTTCTTGAGTAGCCGCTTTAGCAGCATGAACTCCCGCTTGCTGTCCTGAACTAGCTGTTTGGCGTTTTTGAACTTCCACTGGAGATACCAATGCGTCTTTTTTCAAAACTTGAGCATTGGTTAATTCGATATTAGCCAGCTTTTCCATTTCTTCTCTGGCTTTGGTCTCTGCTTCAGCACGATTAACAGCGCTACTGGCTCGCAGCTTCGCTGCCTCAGCTGCTTGCAATTGGGCTGATGCTTCATCTGAAGAGATTTCGGCAAGAATTTGATCAGCCTTAACATAATCGCCCTCATCAACTTGAATGCTCACAATCCGACCAGGATACAAAGTAGCAACATCCATACGAGCCAATTCAAGTCGACCATTCGTGCTAGCAACTCCTTCAGGAAGCCTTGGTTTCTGTTGGACATACCAAACGCCAACCGCAGCTGCAGCGACCAATGCCACTGCCAAAATGCTCATTTTTTTCATGTTAATCTTTGCCCCATATCTATATTTTAAAGTCAAAGCACCACTTATATTTACAATGTAAATTTACATAAATTTGTCTATTATCATGCCATATTTTGCAAATATTTTGTAACAAAAAACCCCTTTTACAGATAAATCTTATCCATAAAGCAAATTAACAACAAATTACAATGACATAAGTCAAGAAAATTAATTATTTTCCAAAAAAAATAATAGGCAAAAAAAGTTCAAAACACGATACCTAAGCAGACAAAAATAGATTCAGGTAAAATAGGCATGTTATTTTCCTTAACAAATGGCTTTTGTATCTATCATGTCAAAAAATGTTGTGATTTTAATTTCAGGCCGTGGCAGCAATATGCAAGCCATCGTTAACGCTAATATTCCCAATGCAAACATTGTCGGCGTATTAAGCAACCAATGTCATGCAGCAGGTTTACAGTGGGCAAAAGAGCATGGCATCCATACCGATGCGCTCAATCATCAAGAATTTGATAGTCGGTTATCTTTTGATATGGCCATGATGGCAAAAATTGATGCACTCAAACCAGATTTGGTTGTGCTAGCGGGTTTCATGCGCATTTTAACGCCTGAATTCTGTTCTCATTACGAAAACCGTTTACTCAATATTCACCCTTCTTTACTGCCTAGTTTTGTTGGCTTAAATACGCATCAAAAAGCCATTGATTACGGCTGTAAAGTGGCAGGTTGTACCATCCATTTTGTGACAGCCGAGTTAGACAATGGTCCGATTGTGGCCCAAGCTGTCGTACCAATTTTTGCAGATGACACTGAAGATACTTTGGCCAATAGAGTTTTAAAATGTGAACACCAACTCTACCCAGAAGCAGTTGCTGATTTTGTAAATGATAATCTCATTATAAATGGGATGAAAGTCATCAATAACAGGACCATTAAGCAAGAAGAATTGCGATTGATGATTTCATAACTTGGAGGCTATCTACTAATGATATTCAATATTTTTAGAAACAATAAAATAACCATTTTATTATTGGCTCTTTTTGTCAGCTCAAGCGCGCTGGCACAAACTGAACTGCCCCAAAATGCACAATTGGTTTATACCAGTAATTTAAATATTCCTGCTCAAATGTCATTAACCCAAAACAACGGTCAATATACATTAGAGACATCTATTAACGTTCCCTTTTATCAGATGCAATTTAAATCATCTGGTAAAATTATCAACAATGAACTAAAGCCAGCATTGTTTGTTGATAAGCGCAAAGGAAAATTATATTCACAAGCTACATTCAACTATGCCAATCAACAAGTTGAATTTGGCAAAGCCAATGACTATGAATCAGTGCCATTAAATAATTATTCAATGGATTTATTCTCATTTGTATGGCAAATTGGTTTAAATAAAAATGCATTAAACCAAAATATCCAACTAACAAATGGCAAGAGTTTATATAATAACTTACGCGTTATTCAGGATAAAACAAGCAGCACCTTCCAATTTGGTGAGAATACTTACGATATCAAGACATATTCTATTCGCCAAGATGATAAAGTGTACACCTACGCCATTATCCCTGAGCTTTACAACATTCCTGCCATCATCCAATTTGCTGATCATGATGGCAAAAATTACGAATTAAAACTAAAAAGTGCCATTATCAATGGACAAAAATACTAAATAAATTATGAATATTACTCAATTACAACACACAGAAACACTCATCAGCGAATTAATGACTTTTGCACAACCTGCTGACGTAGTTGTTTCTCGGTATTTCAAAAACCACAAACGCTTAGGCAAACAAGATCGTCATGAAATTGCTGAAACAGCCTTTGCTGCCTTAAGACATTGGCAAAAAATTAGTGGCTTTTTAGGCAATAAAATTAAACAACCTAAAAATATTGTTTTATGTGCTTTGATTTTAGGTCGAGATTTAAGCATTCAATCTTTAAATGACATTCTAAACGAAGAAGATAAAGAGCTATTAAAACAGCTTAAAGCCAGCAAAAAAGACTTAAACCAGTCTTTAAACAATGCCGCAGAATTTCCACAATGGCTCATTGACATCCTAGCCCAAGATTTAAGCGAAGAAGATATTTTAAAACTAGGCAAAGCCATGGCTTCGCCTGCGCCATTGGATTTACGTGTTAACAGCCGCAAAAGCAAACGAGACAAAACATTAAGCGCATTAACCGAAGAAGGTTTAATTGCCAAAGCAACGCCATTTTCACCTTGGGGCATTCGTTTTAATGAAAAATTCCCCATTAATCGCCACCCACTCTTTTTAGATGGCACATTAGAAGTTCAAGATGAAGGCAGCCAACTATTAGCATTATTATTGGGTGCGAAACGAAATGAAATCATTGTGGATTTTTGTGCTGGCGCTGGCGGAAAAACCCTAGCCATTGGCGCTATGATGAATAACACTGGTCGCATTTACGCATTTGATATTTCAGAGAAGCGTTTGGCCAATTTAAAACCTCGTTTGGTTCGCTCAGGATTAACCAATATTCATCCTCAGCGCATTAATACAGAAAATGATACCAATTTAAAGCGACTATTTGGTAAAATAGACCGCGTATTGGTGGATGCTCCTTGCTCAGGCTTAGGTACTCTTCGTCGAAACCCAGATTTAAAATACCGTCAATCGCCTGAAACGGTTGATGCTTTGGTTTCAACTCAAAAGAGTATTTTGCAAGCAGCAGCAAAGCTCGTTAAAATAGGCGGTCGTTTGGTTTATGCAACTTGTAGTATTGCTACAAAAGAAAACCAACAACAAGTTGAAGAATTTTTAGCAGAGCATTCTCAATTTAAATTACTAGATACCAGTGAATTGCTCAATGACGCTAAAATTGACTTAAACACTGGTACTTATTTGACTTTAAATCCTGCTTCGCATCAAACTGATGGTTTTTTTGCAGCAGTTTTAGAACGCATTTCATAATCACGCCCATTATTGAGGAAACAAACATGAGCATTCAAGAAACTATTCAGCAAATTGTTGATGACAACCCAGTTGTTTTGTTTATGAAAGGTAATAAACAATTCCCACAATGTGGTTTTTCATCTCGTGCTGTTCAAATTTTGGTAGCGTGTGGCTGCAAGGATTTCTTCACCGTTAACGTTTTAGAAAACGATGACATTCGCCAAGGCATTAAATCATTTTCAGACTGGCCAACCATTCCACAGTTGTATATCAAAGGTGAGTTTTTAGGCGGCTCAGATATTATGATGGAAATGTACGAAGCTGGCGAATTACAAGAAGTCATTGCCAACTTAAGCTAACAAAAAATGTTAAATAAATAAAATGGTGTTGACTATCGTCTACACCATTTTTCGTATGGAAAATTCATTTATTCCATAGGAATCATTGAAACTATTATTTTATAATCAACAACCACCTTTGTGGTTCACACTTCAAAAAAGCAAAATATGATGAATATCCATGTCGTTGATCATCCATTAGTAAAACACAAACTTAGTCTAATGCGTGAGAAAGATTGCAGCACCTATAAATTTCGCACATTAACCAATGAGTTAGCTCGTTTAATCGCCTATGAAGCTAGCCGTGACTTCCCAATCGAAACATTTGATATGGAAGGCTGGTGCGGCACCATTACAGGCCATCAAATTCAAGGTAAAACAGTAACAGTTGTTCCTATTTTACGTGCTGGCGTTGGCATGATGGATGGCGTTTTGGACATGGTTCCAACTGCAAAAATCAGCATGGTTGGTTTACAACGTGATGAAGAAACCTTGCAACCTGTACCTTATTTTGACAAATTCGTTCACAATGTTGATAAACGACCAGCTTGGATTATTGATCCAATGTTAGCAACTGGTGGCTCTATGATTGCAACCATTGAATTGTTAAAAAGCAAAGGCTGTAAAGACATTAAAGCATTGGTTTTAGTTGCAGCTCCTGAAGGTGTTAAAGCAGTGAATGAAGCATATCCTGATGTGACCATTTACACTGCAGCGCTTGATTCTCATCTAGATGAAAATGGCTATATCATCCCTGGCTTAGGCGACGCAGGTGATAAAATCTTTGGTACAAAACAAATGATTGGTTAATACCACCAAAAAAGCTGCTGAAATGGCAGCTTTTTTTCAAACACATGATTGTATTCATATCACCATTTTTCGCCCTGCACTTGTTTTCTTCATGATACAAATCACAGCAGCTGATTAAAATTTAATGATTGCTCATCAAGAGTATCTCAATATTTTCATGCTATTTACGTTACCAATGTTTCTCATTTTATTATTCCAATAACACAGCCAAATCTTAATATTCACACCAATTTATTCATATTGATAAATATTTAAATTCAAAATAGAACAATAACTGGCATAACAACCAAAATTTTCGTCAAAATTAGATAAAATTTTGAAAAAATACCACTAAAAGTATAGAAAAGACGTTAAAATGTTCCAGTACATATTTTGCTGCACCTTGCAGTAAATTCCAATTAATCAATAATAAAATGTACTATGGCCAGATTGTTGAACACAATCTATCCCATCAACCATATTGCAAACGATTTACTACTAATTCATCTGGTCAATGATTTTCTCTTCAATTGGTTGTGTCTTGGTGTGAGTTGCTTTGTCAATAACCGACAAGGACTTAATATGCATTCTTTCCCACTGGTTGAAACCATTGTTGCAGGTCTATTTTTTGCATTTATTCTCGGTTTTATTGCCCAAAAACTCCGTATGCCACCCTTAGTCGGCTATCTTTTAGCTGGCATTATCGTTGGTCCTTATACGAATGGTTATACTGCCGACATTGAATTATCCCAAGATTTAGCAGAATTAGGTGTTATTTTGCTGATGTTTGGCGTTGGTTTACACTTTTCAATCAAAGACTTATTATCCGTAAAACGAGTTGCCATTCCTGGTGCCATTGTTCAAATTTCTTTGGCAACTATTTTGGGTTTAGGCTTGGCTTATATTGTTGGCTGGGGCGTTGGTCCTGGCATCGTTTTTGGTTTGGCTCTGGCTACTGCCTCAACTGTTGTTCTGGTTGCTGCTCTTGAACGTTGGCATTTAAAAGATTCAACTCGAGGTCGAATCGCAACAGGATGGCTGATTGTTGAAGACATCGCCATGGTATTTGTGCTGGTATTGATTCCAGCTTTAGCTCCCGTTTTGTCTGGCGATGGCGATATTTCTAATTTTGATATTCTATTGCTTATTGGTAAAACATCATTGCAAATTATCGCTTTCATTGCGGTGATGATGATTGTTGGGCGCAAATCCATTCCTTGGGTTCTAAAACGTGTCGTTAGAACTGGTAATCCTGATTTATTCCGTTTAGGCGTTTTAGCCATCGCCTTAGGCTGCGCTATTTTGGCTAACTATTTGTTCGGTGTTTCTTTTGCTTTGGGCGCGTTCTTTGCAGGTATGATTTTAAGTGAAACAGAAATGAATCACACTGCAGAAAAGGAAACATTGGGTTTAAGAGAATTTTTCACGGTATTGTTCTTCGTTTCTGTCGGCATGCTGTTTGATCCAAGCATTCTCATTAGAGAGCCACTGCTATTATTAGCAACCTTATTTATCATTATTATTGGTAAAAGTTTGGGCGCTTACTTTATTGTTAAATTATTGGGCTATCCAAACAATACCGCACTAACTATTTCGGCAGCTTTGGCACAAATTGGCGAGTTTGCATTTATGATTGCCAGCCTTGGTGTCGCTTACAAAATTTTGCCGCCACTGGCCAGCGATATTATTTTGGGCAGTGCCATGATTGCCATCATTATCAACCCATTCTTATTTGTTTTATTGAATAAATTCCAAGAAAAACAAGCGAGATTGGCAACTGATTCGGCACCGATTGCAAGCAATCAGGAAGAAACTGTTGATATTTTGGCCGATAAACCTTATGCAAAAGTAGCCTCTCCTATTAAACCTGCTTCTATTTTGTTTATGGATGAAGACATGGTTATTGCACCAGAAGCTCATCAGCATACCATTATGGTTGGCTATGGTCCTATTGGGCAGGTGGTTTTACCTTATTTGCAGAAGAAAAACGAAGTGGTTTTTGTACAAGAAAGTAGATTAGATATCACTACTGAGCTGCGTGCAAAACAAGTTCCTGTTGCTTATGGTAACGCTTTGGCAGAAGGCATGCTGGAAGCTGTGTTTACTCAAAATGCTAAAAACCTAATCATTACCATTAGCCACGAAGCAGAAACCATTGAGATTATTCACGAAGCTTTATTGCTCAATCCGCAATTAAACATTATCGTTTTTAGTACAGATGATGAAGAAAATGCATACTTAACCAAAGCTGGTGCAACTCATATTATTGATATGCAAGCTGTTTTGGCTGGTGAAATGATTACAGTATTTAACAACATTAATGAACAACTCACTTCACCAGAAGTTGAAGTAACTGAGGATTAAAAACAAATAATCAATTAATTACCTCCAATAAACAAGGCTCCCTGAAAGATTCTTTTCAGGGAGCCTTTTCATTAAAAAAACATATCCGCAAGTTTTTTACTCTAAATTTACATATCTTAACTTTGAAAATAGAAATCTTATGATATATTTTATACACTTTGTTACAAGTCATTCATTTAACATAAATGACCCTATTCTCTAAATTCTGCTTGATCCACAGAAAAGATAATATTAACAATATAATAAGAAAGGATAAGAGATATGCAACATCGTCGCAGATTGAATAACTTTAACGCTCTTCGCAAACTAAAACGTGAAAATCAAGAGCCTACTGAAGTACAATAAAACAACATTTCAAAAAAATAATGTTAAAACAACGAAAAATGGCTATCAACAGATAGCCATTTTTTTAATGTCTACCCAATAAATTATTGTTCAACAACAGCATTTACTGCAGAACAACTATCTTCATCGGTACCAACCTCTTTCCACAAGATAGTTTGCACTGTTTTATTTTTATCAAAAAGCAATTTCATTTGACAACTTTCAACACCATTTACAGTATTAAAATGCAATAAGTAATCCCACTCACGCACTTGAAAGCCTTCGCTAAAATGAGGCACACCAACCAAATGGTAAATTTGATCACGTGTCATATTTTTTTGAATCAAATTAACAGCTTCTTTTTGAGGAAAAGAACCACGTTTAGTTAAATCAGACTCACTGATTTTAGGCCAAACCACATCATCACTTTTGCCCTCATGATTCACATGGCTAGAAGATGCACATGCAGCAAGTAAACTTGTTAAAGCCAATGCAAAGAAAGTTTTTTTCATAATATCGTTTCCAATTTAATTTCTGATTGGGCGGCCATCAAAGCCACCCACATAACCCATAGTTAGCTGTCAAAGACTTACCACTGGTAACCAGCACCAACAGTTGCACCCATATGACCACGGCTATTACCACTTGCCGCACCTTTTACCACCCAATGACCATTATCAGAAATCGTTGAAACACCAATTGCATAACCAGCTTGACCACGGTAAGTACTGCCACTAATAGCCATCATACTCTTACCTGGCAAATATGCCTGAGGCAAACCCGCCACCGCCATTGCAGCAGCCGTACCAGCATCAGCACGTTTTTCAACTTGATTGATTTTATCGCCTAAAGCATTAATGCGATTACCTAAATCATTAAATTTATTATCAAGATTTTGATTACCTTGACCAACATTAACAAGGGCTTTTTGCAAATCACCAACATTAACAGCATTATTATATTCAGCATCGCCCTCAGCAACTTCAGACAACTCTTTGTCACCCAAACCACTGCTTACATTAGTAATTTGTTTATTACCAGCATCAACACCAGAAGCTGTCACAGAAGGACCATTTTTAATGTGTAAACCATCCTTATCAACAGTTGTATTACCAACAATAACCTGATTATTTTTCATTTCCACACCGCCAATATTGCCTGTTTTTGCCGTAATAGAATTGATATTCAAATCTGGATTCACATCAACAGTAATTTCTTTACCTTTTTGGCTCATCTGAACATTATTGCTACCAGGCTTAAAGGTTACTGTATCCAAAGGATTAACCACTTCACCATCACTAAACGAAGAACCATTAGAAACACCAGCGCCCCCAGTATTCGTATTACTGCTAGCAGCACTATCTACCTTAACAGTCCAGCCTTTTGCTAAATCAGCAATTCTCTCAACTTCTACTTTCATGTTATATAAATCGCCAACATTCACTGCGTTACCAGCAGAAGTATTGTTTGCATTTTCCAATTGCTTCCAGTAACTATCGCCCTGAGCTCCTGCGATACTACTTTCAATATTGGTAATTTTTTGATTACCACCATTGATGCCAGTGCTAGTTAAACTAACATTACCAGCTTCAAAACCAGTTGTTGTGATTTTTGCACCACCAACAGTCACTGAGTTTAAATCGGTCAAATCTTTTGCTAATTCAATTCCCAGCGTTTCATCATTGTTAACAACTGTACGAATGTTAGAGTTAGAAGAATCTTTATCAGCAGCTAAACCACCAACAATTCCAATGCCTTTACCCAAATCTTGTTTGATAGTTTTACCCGCTTGGTCAGTAAGACCAAAACCGCCACCTAGCTTAGAATCACCTAAATTAGATACATTGGTAATCTTCTTGTCTAAGTCTTGAGCCGTTTGACTTAAATCGCCAACATTCACTGCATTACTAGCAGAATTCTTGTTTGCATTTTCCAATTTCTTCAAATAACTATCGCCCTGAGCTCCTGCGATACTACTTTCAATATTTGAAAGCTGCGTTGCCCCTACTTTACCATCGCTGTTTTGCATAGAAGCAATAACTTTTTGGTCTGGATTTAATGGCGTACCATCTTCAAAAGCCCAATTACCGTTTTTATTGGTTACTTTTTTGCCATCAGCAACATATACAACAGGCACTAAAGCATTATCTACAATACCTTGTGCATTGTAATTAAATTGAACTGTTGTTTGTCCTTGAGCATTTTTGGCCACAACAGCAGTTGAATTTGTGCCATCGATAAAGTTAATTTGATTACCAGGAGCAACTTTAGCTACTTCTATTCCTGAGTTATCACCCACAGAAAAACCAGCATTCACTTTAGCAATAGCATCATGAACATTTGTCTCACCAGTACCACCAATATTGACAGCATTGCCTGTCGCAAATGCACCTTGACCAATAATATTTTGAATATCACCAGCATTCACTGCATTTTGCAATTTACCACTAACATCAGCCCAATTATTATCAACACCACTAGCAATATTGGTAATTTTTTGATTACCACCATTGATGCCAGTGCTAGTTAAACTAACATTACCAGCTTCAAAACCAGTTGTTGTGATTTTCGCACCACCAACAGTCACTGAATTTAAATCGGTCAAATCTTTTGCCAATTCAATTTCCAGTTTATCACCGTTCACTTTAGTGCCAATGTTAGCTTGAGAAGAATCTTTATCAGCAGCTAAACCACCAACAATTTTAATGCCTTTACCCAAATCTTGTTGGATAATTTGACCATTTTGGTCAATAAGAGCATAACCGCCACCTAGCTTAGAATCACCTAAATTAG
>JASLFS010000043.1 GCA_030150505.1 Vitreoscilla sp.
AAGCAAAAGCGATATCAGATTATGAAGGCTATGCAGCAGCATTTAGAAACGGCAGATTTTCCAATATTTGAAATTAAATAATGAGGACTGTGTGATGAAAACCTTAGATGTGATTGTGACAGAGGTAGGAAGATAAAATGAGTGAATTATTTTTAACACCTGAGGATGTAGCATTTATGACGGGTAGAAAAACATCAGGTAAACAGATTGATGCACTCCGGCAAATGGGCGTGCCATTTTTTGTGAATGCTGCTGGTCGTCCGATTGTTACCAAAACAGCTATTGGTATTGCAACACAGGCTCAAGCTCCAACTAAGTTAATAGGAGTAGGGTGGAAGTCTGATATAACTAAAAATTAACCCTAATAATGGGATTTGGGATAATTATATTTCTAGGTAGATTATGGCTAAAGCAAAAAGACAATTGCCACCTCGTATGCGTAGCAAAATTACCAGTAGCGGCAAGACATATTATTACTATGAAACAACAATAAAGCCACGTAAGACTTTTGCTCTTGGGCCTGATTACTATGAAGCACTATTGAAATATGCTGACTTTGAAAAGCAATATAACTCTAAATTGAACCAAACCATCAATGCTGTTTTAACCTTTCGTTATGTAGCAGAACGCTATATTCGAGAAGTATTGCCAAGCAAAGCACCTGCTACACAAAAAGGCAATCTGCGTGAATTGGAAAAGTTGTATGAATTCTTTGATAAACCACCGGCACCATTAAACATGATTGAGCCTGTTCATATTCGTGAGTATTTAGATTGGCGTGGTCAAACAGCCAAGACCAGAGCAAATAGAGAAGCCGCTTTGTTTAGCCATATATTCAATAAAGCAAGGGAGTGGGGTTATACGTCAAATGAAAACCCATGCCGTGGAGTGAAGAAATTCAAAGAAACGGGTAGGGATGTTTATGTGTCCGATGAAAAATTATGGCGAGTTTATGATCATGCGGCTGAACATATCCAATATTTGATTGTCGTTGCTTATCTAGCCAGTCAGCGAGTGGCGGATATTTTGAAAATTAAAATATCAGATATTCAAGATGGTCAGTTATTTGTATTACAAAATAAGTCAAAACATCGTGTGCGTCTTGATTTGAGTGGAGTCCTTGGTGAGATCATCGCTGACATTATTAAAAAACGTGGTGATGTCATGCATGAATATCTTTTCTCAAAAGATGGTCAACCAATCACTTATGACCAATTGCGTTATGGTATGGATCAAGCACGAAGCAAAGCAGGGGTAGATAAGGCTGATTTTCAATTTAGAGATCTTCGAGCCAAAGCTGGCACGGATACAGAAGAACGACAAGGATTGGAAGCTGCTCGAAAACTGCTAGGGCATAAAACAGCGACGATGACACAACATTACGTCCGAAATAGGCTTGGTGATTTGGTATCGCCAGCACATGAAGATGTCGTCGAAAAGAATAAAGTGCGGAATAAATTGAAAAGTGCGGAATAAGTAAAAATACAGTTAGTATATCAAATAGAACAACTGTATTAAAAAAGCCAACTAAAATAATTAGTTGGCTTTTAATATTTGGTGGGCCCAGTGGGTTTCGAACCCACGACCAAGGGATTATGAGTCCCCTGCTCTAACCCCTGAGCTACAGGCCCTTTAGAGAAGAAGCAGAATTATAGCATAAAATGATTACTTGTATAGGTTAGGGGTGTTTTTTATAGTTATGGTTTTGATTCTAAAATATAAAAAGCAGGTTAGTTGAACCTGCTTTTACAGTTTTTTTGTTTGGAATGATTAGCACGTTTTGTGTGTGGAACAGTATAGAGTTTCTTTTAACAATAACGTTAGTCGATGTATTTGTTGCTGCCAGTTTTGGCGACAAATGCTATTAGGATGATTGTGTAGTTTTTGCTGGTATTGCTTTAATAATTGGCTGTTGGTGCAGTGAGACTGGTGCATAATCATTCCTCTCTAATGTATAAGTACTATTGAGATAAAACATCAACTCCTTTAGGTGGGGTGAAGTTGAAGTTTGAAGGTTTCAAGTTAGGGTTCATATTAATATTGGTAAATTGAATATTGGTTTGATTACCGAAGCTATCTTTTAATTGCATGGCGGTTAAGCTTTGTCCTTTAAAGCCAATGCGAATGTATTGATAACCTGAATTCTTATTTTTTGGTGTGGCTAATACATATTCAATGCCATTTTCTGTGCCATCTTCTTTTAAGTTATAGCTAGCGCTAATGGCTGTTTTATCCGATAAAATGGCTGCAGGGCTATCGCCTATGGCGTCTTTTTGATTCTTTTTGGTGACTTGGGCTAAATCTTTGTCGTAAAGCCAAACGGTTTTTGTGTCGCCAATAATGCTTTGTTGATATGGCTTGTTATAATTCCATTTGAAATATCCTGGGCGGAGTATTTCGAAGCTGCCTGATGATCGATTGGTTTTTTTCTTGCTTTGTACTGTTTGAGTAAAGCTACCACTGATTCCATTGGTATCATTATTAAATGCTTGTAAAGAATCAATTGCAGAGGCATGGGCTGTGCCTAGTGCCATACCTGTTAAGATGAATGTTGCAATGATATTTTTATACATTTTTCTCTCGATATATTGAATTATGGGTAATAGTGTGGGGATGTTGGCCCATAAATACAAGTGTTTCAATGGTGTTTTAAGCTGATATTTCATTTGTTAACGTATTTTTAATACGATTATTGATTATTAGCATGGAATCTGGATTTTATTGTCGTTGAAGTTGATGACAAAAGTGTGAATGATGATTTGTAAGGATAGCTTGTGTCTCATTTTTATGCTCGTGTTGAAGCGGCATTGTTAAGTACATCGCCTGATGATAAATGTTCAATGACGATGGCTTTGGCGGATGATGTTGATGGTGGATTGTTGGCGATTGAAAAAGACGCAGAATATCGAATTTTAGATATTTCGTTAGCTGGTCATCCACCAAAGCCAATCTTGGTTTCACCTCAGTTGGTCAAACCACGAAAAATAAGTACACCTGATGGTTATGGTGCGATGTTGCATTCGATTGCTCATATTGAATTTAATGCGATTAATTTGGCGTTGGATGCGGTTTATCGTTTTCGACATTTGCCTAAGCAATATGCATTGGATTGGTTGCGAGTTGCAAAAGAAGAAGCTGAGCATTTTTTATTAATGCGCTCTCGATTGCATGCTTATGGTTTTGATTATGGAGATTTTGAGGCTCATAACCATTTATGGGAAATGGCTTATCTGACGGCTTTTGATCCATTACTTAGAATGGCATTGGTACCTCGGGTATTGGAAGCGCGGGGGTTGGATGTGACTCCTGGTATTCGGGAGAAAATTGCTCAGCGTGGTGATGTTGAAACTTGTGCGGTATTGGATATTATTTATAAAGAAGAAGTTGGGCATGTTTGGGTGGGTAATACTTGGTATGAATATTTGTGTGAGCAAAGAAATATTGATTCTGTTTGGTTGTTTCAGGAGTTGATTTGCCGTTATGATTTGTTTTTGTTTCGTGGTTATTTTAATGAGGAAGCAAGAATAAGAGCTGGATTTAGTCAATTTGAGCTGGATTTATTGCATCATTTTTCGGATAGTATGAAAGACAACAAGATAGAATCTTGGCGCAGTGCTTTAAGTCGCTTGCCAAGAATTGGTCAAAATAATGCTGTAAAGGAGTGATCATGATTAAAGCTGTGTTGTTTGATTTAGACGGTACCTTGGCTGATACTGCTATGGATTTGGGTGAGGCGGTTAATTGTTTGCTGCGTGATGCCGGTGAAAAAGAGTTGCCAATGAGTGAAATTCGTCCAATTGCTAGCTTAGGGGCGAATGGTTTATTGGAAAAGGCATTTGGGATTTCATCATCACATCCTGAGCATGCAAGATGGCGTGCGGCTTATTTGGATCAATATGAGCAATGTTTTGATCAGCATACTGTGTTATTTGATGATATTAATGAATTAATTTTAAAGATAAAGGCATTGGGATTACATTGGGGCATTATTACCAATAAACCTGAACGTTTTACCACGCCTTTGTTGCCGAAATTGCATTTTGCTTGCGAGCCTGAGGTGGTTGTAAGTTGTGGCGGAACGCCGTTTGCGAAGCCTCATACTAAACCGATGTTTGATGCTTGTCGTGCTTTGGAGGTCAAACCTGAAGAGTGTATTTATGTTGGGGATGCTGAGTGCGATATGACAGCAGGTCATCAAGCAGGGATGAAGACGGTTTTGGTAAATTGGGGATATTTACATGCTAATGATCCGATTGAGCAATGGCCAATTGATGAGCGGATTAATCAACCATTGGATTTATTAAATTGTATTCATGTATGGATGAAATAAATACTTGTGCAGCTTGTCCACAGAATGTGTGGATAAGCATGTGAATAAGGTGTTTGTTTTTCATAAAACTGCAATGAAAACAAATTAACCTATGTTATTGCCTAAAATTTAATCAATTTGTGAATTGATGGTTGTTGAAGCCAAGTGTTTTATTCACTGTAGTTTTTAAAAAAAGGGTAGAATAATACCTAATTATGAATAACCGTTGTTTTGAGATTTCGAAGCAACATCTTGATAGAAAAGTTTTGACCATGAAAAGCAGTCAGTTTTTTATTTCGACGTTAAAAGAGGCGCCAGCTGAAGCTGAGTTAATTAGTCATCAGTTAATGCTACGAGCAGGTTTAATTAAACGTTTGGCTTCAGGTTTGTATACATGGATGCCAATGGGTTTGCGAGTTTTGCGTAAAGTGGAAAGCATTGTTCGAGAAGAAATGAACAATGCTGGTGCCATTGAGTTACTGATGCCCGCTGTGCAGCCTGCTGAGCTTTGGCAAGAATCAGGACGTTGGGAGTTTTATGGTAAAGAATTGCTGCGTTTGAAAGATCGTCATGAGCGTGAGTTTTGTGTAGGGCCAACTCATGAAGAAGTGATTACTGATGTGGTTCGTAAAGAAGTCAGCAGTTATAAACAATTGCCATTGAATTTCTTCCAGATTCAAACAAAATTCCGTGATGAGGTTCGCCCACGTTTTGGTGTGATGCGTGCTCGTGAATTTGTGATGAAAGATGCGTATTCATTTCATGCTGATTTTGAGTCGTTAAAATCAACTTATGATGATATGTACAATGCGTATTGTCGTATTTTTGATCGTTTGGGTTTGGATTATCGTCCTGTTGCTGCGGATACGGGCAGTATTGGTGGTACGGGTTCTCATGAGTTCCAAGTGTTGGCGGCAAGTGGCGAAGATGTGATTGCTTATAGTGATACTTCAGATTTTGCAGCGAATGTTGAATTGGCTCAAACATTACCTCTACAAGGCGAACGTGCTGCTGCTCAAGAGGCGCTAACAAAAGTTCATACGCCAAATACCAAAACGATTCAAGATTTGGTAACGTTCTTGAATGTTCCTGTTGAAAAAACCATTAAATCGATTGTGGTTGAGGGCGAAGAAGAAGGCAGTTTGGTATTGTTATTGTTGCGCGGCGATCACGAGTTTAATGATATTAAAGCTGAGAAATTAGCTGGTGTGAAATCTCCATTAACCATGGCTTCAGCGGCTGCTATTCAGACTGCTTTTGGTGCAAATGGTGGTTCATTGGGTCCTGTTGGTTTCGTTGGTAAAGTGTATGCTGATTTTGCCATTGAATTGACTGCTGATGCGGTTGTTGGCGCCAATGAAGATGACTACCATTATACTGGCTTTAATTTCACACGAGATGCAGCAGAACCTGAGTTTGTGGATTTGCGTAATGTTATCGATGGCGATGTATCGCCTGATGGCCAAGGACATTTGAAATTGGCTCGTGGTATTGAAGTGGGTCACGTTTTCCAATTGCGTCAAAAATATGCGGAAGCGATGCAAGCAACGTTCCTAGATAAAAATGGTAAAAACCAAATCATGGAAATGGGTTGTTATGGCGTTGGTGTGACTCGTATTGTTGCTGCAGCGATTGAACAAGGTTTTGATGATAAAGGTATTATTTGGACGAAGAGCATGGCGCCGTTTGGTGTGGTGATTGTGCCAATGAATTACAAAAAATCAGAAACAGTTAAAGCAGCTGCTGATGATATTTATGCACAGTTAACAGCACAAGGTGTTGATGTGTTATTGGATGACCGTGATGAGCGTGCTGGTGTTCTTTTGGCTGATTCTGAGCTATTGGGTATTCCGTTGCGCATTGTTGTTGGTGATCGAGGCCTGAAAAATGGTGAAGTGGAATATGCTCATCGACAAGGTGATGGTGCTAATAATGTAGCGCTTGAGCGGATTGTTGAAACGGTGTTAGCTGATTTGAAAAATTGATTGAATGAAAAAGCTACTTCGGTAGCTTTTTTTATTGAAAATGTGGCAAGAAGGTGAAGCATGGAATATCAAGGTAAAGATGATTTATTGGCCAATAAAACGATTTTAATCACCGGTGCCGGTGCTGGAATTGGCGAAGAGGCTGCCTTAACTTATGCAAAATATGGCGCTAAAGTGATTTTATTGGGCAGAACAGCCAGTAAGTTAGAAGCGGTGGCCGATAAAATTGCTTTGCTGTTTGGCTATAAACCCAAAGTGATTGTTTTGGATATGTTAAGCGCGACTGAGCAGGATTATCAGAATTTATCTGCGCAACTGGTTAGCGAATATGGCCATTTGGATGGATTGCTGAACAATGCTGGTTTATTGGGACAGCGTTTGCCAATGATTGAGCAGGATGCTGCTATTTGGCAAGATGTTATGCAGGTTAATATTAATGCAACGTTTATGTTAACAAAACATTTATTGCCTTTGCTACTTGCCGCAAAAAATGCATCGTTGATTTTAACCAGTTCTGGAGTAGGTCGTGAGGGGCGAAAGGATTGGGGTGCTTATTCGGTATCTAAGTTTGCAACAGAAGGAATGATGCAAGTATTGGCGGTTGAGTATCAGGATAGTGGCGTGCGAGTGAATGCTATTAATCCGGGCGGAACAAGAACCAGTATGCGTGCGAATGCGTTTCCAAGCGAAGACCCGAATACTTTAAAAACACCGGCGGATATCATGCCTGTTTATTTGTATTTAATGGGCGATGATAGCTTGAATATTAATGGACAAAGCTTAAATGCACAGTCTTAATGTTGAAGATAAATATGATTTTGATGGGGTGAAAATGAATACAAAAACAATGATTGCTATGGCCTTAAGTTCGGTGCTAGCGGTTTCTACTGTTTATGCGAAACCAAGTGGTGAGATGAAGTTTCATGCACAATCATGTGAGACAACCAAAACAGATAAAGGTTGTTCTGAATACAACGTTAAATTCCCTGTTTATCTGGATGATAAGTGGGTGAATGAATACATTGATAAAAACGTTCGCAGTATTGTGAGTGATGGCTCTGTAGGTGCTCAGTTACCATGGCAGAAGTTTATTCAGCACTATGCTGATATTAGTACGCAAGTTGATGGTGATGATGTTTGGACACAAGACATTACGGTGGATGTGAAAGACAGTGGTCAGCTTGAGCATTGGATAGCGGTAACATTTACAACATATGAATATAACAAAGGTGCTGCGCATGGCATGCCTGGTCGTTATTATCGAGTGTTAGATGCTAAAGCGAAAAAAGAAATTAAATTAGATGATATTTTATTGCCTGGCAAAGATAAGCGAGAAGCTTTAGAGAAGTTGCAGTATCAAGCAGCTAAACAGTATTTTATCAAGCATGCTGATATGAGTGCTGCGGAAGTAGATGCACAGTTTTCTAGTCAGATGTTTGAATTTCATTTGACCGATAACTGGCGACCAGTCAAAGATGGTTTGGTTTTTGGTTTTGGTGCATATGAAATTGGTCCTTATGCTTTAGGGATGCCTGAGGTTTTCATTAATATGAAAGATTTAAAAGGTATTATCGACAAGAATGCCTTGAAGAAATTAAGCCATTGGCCAGTTGCTCATAAAGATTAATCAAATATTGATGAACTAAGGAGGGGAAGATGGATTGGCAGTCATTATTAAGTACGCAGCGATTTAAGGTAAAAGATGGGCAAGTGATGCCAACATCGACCCCGTCTACACAAGAAGGCGCAGATGTTTTGCGAACTGATTTTCATATTGATTATGATCGCCTAGTGTTTTCGGGTTCTTTTCGCCGTTTAGGTCGCAAAACTCAGGTGCATCCTTTTGCTAAAGATGATCATACGCACAATCGTTTAACACACAGTGTTGAGGTGGCAAGCGTTGGCCGTAGTATTGGTAATCGTGTTGGTGTGATGTTGCAATCGGGGCAGTTCTTACCACCGGCAAATACGCCTTCGGATATTGGTGCTGTGGTACAAGTGGCTTGTCTTGCCCATGATTTGGGTAATCCGCCATTTGGGCATACTGGTGAATATGCTTTGCGTGATTGGTTTTTGGAAGAGGGAAATGAGCGGTATTTGCAGGGTTTAACCAGTAAAGAAAAAGCAGATATTGTGACTTATGAAGGAAATGCACACAGTTTGCGAGTGGTTAGTAATTTGGAAATGTACCGTGCTCGAGGTGGAATGCGCTTAACAGCAGCAAGTTTAGGGGCTTTACTAAAATACCCTTGGGGCAGTTCTCATCCCCATGGAAGCAAGAAATTTAATATTTACCAAGCTGAAATGCCATTTATGCGTCGAATTGCTCAGGAGCTTGGGCTGCCTGAAAAGGCAAATGATGAATGGGCTAGGCATCCTTTATCGTATTTAATGGAAGCAGCGGATGATATTTGTTATGCCTTATTGGATTTAGAAGATGCTGTTGAGATTGATTTATTGCATGAGTATGAAGTGGAAACGGTTTTGTCCTTACTAACCGATGTTGAAAATGCTTGGCAGGCGCCGTCTCGCAGACAGCGCTGTGCGATGATGCGAGGTATTGCTATTGGCAAGGCAATTGACGATGTTGCTCATACTTTTATGCGCTATCACCAAGAATTGTTGGCGGGAGAATTGCCTGCTAATGATTTACTGTCGTTGTGTACGCCTGAAGTCAGAGACACGCTGAATAATGCAAAAGCTTTGGCGAGAAATCGTATTTTTCGACATGAAAGCAAGTTGATTACAGAGATTGCTGCTTATCCTTGCATTGGCTCGATTTTATCTTTGTTAATTCCTGCTGTTCAAGCTTATGTGGCGCATGAGCGAATTAACCACAAACAATCCTTAGCATTGGATTTGTTAAATGAGGATCCTATTGTTGAAAATGATAGTTTGTATACAGCGTATATGAAAGTTTTAGACTTTGTGGGCGGAATGACTGACAATGCTGCTGCTCAATTAGCGCGCGAAGTTTCTGGAATTGGCATGGTGTAAACTGTCATCTTCCTTTAAAATAGCAACTTACTTCATTTCAGGCAGCCTATTTTAAGATAAGTAGGCTGCCTGAAAACAATTTAAGATAACAAGACTTATAATAATATGACGACAGAAGAACAAAACAACATGCGCTTATCAAAGCGTATGGCACAATTAGGACTTTGCTCGCGCCGTGAAGCTGATAGCTACATTGAGCAAGGCTGGGTTAAAGTAAATGGCGTTGTAGCCATCTTGGGTCAAAAAGTGACCGAACAAGATAGAATTGATTTATCCAAAGAAGCACATCAAAAACAATCAGAACGTGTCACCATTATTTTGCATAAGCCTATTGGTTATGTCAGTGGACAAGCAGAAAAAGGTTATCAACCAGCGGTTAGCTTAATTACGCCAGAAAACCATTGGGATGAAGATCCCACGGGCATTCGTTATTCACCAGAACATCAAATTGGTTTAGCACCAGCGGGTCGCTTGGATATTGAATCAACAGGTTTATTGGTGCTGACACAAGATGGTCGCATTGCTAAGCAATTAATTGGTGAAAATAGTCCAACAACCAAAGAATATTTGGTGAGAGTTCGAGGAAATTTAAGCGAAGAAGGCTTGAAATTGCTTAATCATGGCATTATCTTGGATGGAGAAGCTTTGTTAGAAGCACAAGTTAGTTGGCAAAATGAAGACCAACTACGCTTTGTTTTAAAACAAGGTAAGAAGCGCCAAATTCGCCGAATGTGTGAAACCGTGGGATTGCGAGTGGTTGGCTTAAAGCGTATTCGCATGGGACGAGTGAAGCTAGGGCGTTTACCGCAAGGAAAATGGCGTTATCTTGGCGTAAACGAGCGCTTTTAAATATCATTAAACACACAGAAATCAGAAGGACACCTTGCGCATGAGTCATGCTTTGGTACAAGACTATCTACAAACTCAAGGTTTGAGATTGCCAAAAGAGGAAGTAGAAGTTGCGCGAGCAACATTACTGGCTATTTTACAAGCGGTTGAAAATATCGATTTGGATGTTGATCCATGGTTTATCAATGAAGAAACGGCGCAAGATCCAGTAGCCAGTTTTTTTCAGCTACGTGAGCATTTGCCTAAAAACGAACAAACCATTTTATTAGCAAAAGCCATTTTTGCCATGCTAGATTCCATTGCCGAGCGCCACAGTGCTGAAGCCAGTGTTTATTTGCGTCCGCAACATAACCCAGCTGTTTTAATGCGCTTAGCACAATTGGGTGCTGAAAGTAGCAATCATTTGCCGATGTTAGAAGCGCAAGCGAAACCAGCAGATGCTTTATTTACCCGCGCAGCAGAAACTGGTTGGGCGAATATCATTGAAAATGTTGAGCAATGGATTGAATGGGGTGATGCACCAAAAGAATTGCTGCATTATGGTAAAAGTCATTTGGCTTTACCAATCACCAATGCAAATGGCTCTGTTTTGGGTTTATTAACAGTATCACAAGCAGAAGAATCATCTTTTAATCCAGAAGCGCAAGCTTGGTGGATTGCCTTAGCTGTTGTATTGGCAGAAATATTGCCAAGTTATTTACCAGAAGGCTGGTTGCATCAATCAGATATGGATGAAAACGAATAAATGAACGCAAACACACAAAATTGGCAAGTTGAAGTACCCATTAACTTTATTGCAA
This sequence comes from Vitreoscilla sp., assembly GCA_030150505.1. GTDB lineage: Bacteria > Pseudomonadota > Gammaproteobacteria > Burkholderiales > Neisseriaceae > JASLFS01. The sequence continues at coordinate 10,941 of JASLFS010000043.1, forward strand.
GCTGTCGCTTACCCACGCAGTGGGGTGAGTTTACGATGCATGGTTTTGAGGAAAAGTCAGGTCAAGAGCATGTTGCATTAAGCATGGGTGATATTCAATCAGGAGAACCTGTTTTAGCAAGAATTCACTCAGAATGTTTAACTGGCGATTCATTATTTTCTCAGCGCTGTGATTGTGGTCCACAATTACAGGCAGCCATGAAAGCCGTGCAAGCAGCCGGGCGTGGCGTGATTGTTTATTTGCGTCAAGAAGGTCGTGGTATTGGTTTGATTAATAAAATTCGTGCTTATAAATTGCAAGATCAAGGCATGGATACTGTAGAAGCCAATTTAGCATTGGGCTTGCCTATTGATGCACGAAACTTTGTTTTGGCTAAAAGCATTTTGCAGCATTTGGGCATTGATTCTGTTGATTTAATGACGAACAACCCAGAAAAAGTGAATACTTTGGAAAATGTTGGTATTACCGTTGCACATCGGATTCCATTGGTCGTTGGTGTGAATAAAGAAAATGAACATTATTTAGAAACCAAAGCACATAAATTAGATCATATGCTGCCATTTTAAATCATAAAAAAACCGAGCCAAGGCTTAATCGCATGGCTCGGTTTTTTTGTGCTTGTGTTTTAAGAATTAGCTGCTTGTTGCAACATTTCAATATCAACACGAACAAAAATAGAATCTGCTTTCGCAGTCATCACGTCATTGCACCAAACTTCACAAATAACCCGTGTTTTTCTACCAACATCACCTTCAATATAAGCTTTTAGCGTTAATTCTTTGCCCATTGGCGTTGGTGCTAAATATTTAATATTTAAATTACCAGTCACACACTCAATAGATGGTAAAGTACCAATTTCTCTCTCTTCATGGCGATATTGATGCGCCATGACCGTCCAGTTTGAATGGCAATCAATTAGCATTGCCAATAAACCGCCATAAACCAATCCCGGCCAACCTAGAAACTCTTCATCAGGCATGTGCTTTGCAATGGCAAATTGCCCGGTTTCATCCCAATGGCTTTTAATATTTAATCCTGTAGGGTGATTCGGGCCACAGCCATAGCAATGACTAGGATTCGCTGCTAAATCTTGAAATGCCCCTGTTTGTAATTTTGTCATGTTTATTTCTCCTTTGTTTTCACAATACCATATAAGCAAAAATGAATAATAGTGTGAATAATTTTATTTTTATGAATGGTTAAGTTTTCAGTGGCTGTTATTGGATTAATAACAGCTTCCGTCATCGCACCAATGATACACGTGGCTGCAATATCTACACTTTCTATATCTAGATCAAAAACCTGTTGTTCAATGCCTTGTTGTAGAATTTTTAAAATAGCATTGGCAAATAAACGGCGGCAACGAATCCTTTCCGCTTCAACAAGCGTATCAACAGGTTCTGTTATAAAGGCATAAGCCAATTTTGAACCAGTTAACGCTCGGCTCACAAATGATTGTATAGCCGCTTCTAGGTTCTCAGTAGGAGAGTGACTCTCTCTTTGAGCAATATTATCGATTAATTGAATTTCATGCATCACAGCATCCGTTAATATTTCCACCATTAATTGTGATTTTGATGAGAAATATCGGTATATCAAACCAGTTGATACGCCAGCCGTTTCGGCAATGCTAGAAATTTGGGCTCCTTTGAAGCCATCATTTGAAATCAGTTTTCGAGCCGCTTGAATAATTTCTTGTCTATTCTTTTCAAGTCTGGCTTGCATCATCGGCGAGCGTTTGTAGGTTGTATTTTCCATATTTAATTTTAGCTCAGTTAGTTCTTACTTTTAATTGAATTGAATTATAACGTTTTTTTAACAAGATGAATACATAATCATATAATGAATATTGATTCACTTTTTTGAAAATATCAGTTATGATGAAAGTCAGTTAATATTTATGTCATACAAAAAACACAAATAAGACAATCAAAACAATAGCAAATAAGTGAATAGAGGAGCAATGAACATGCAAATTAAAACAATTGATTTTGGGCTTGGCGAAGATATCAATATGCTGCGCGATGCGGTGAAAACATTCTGTGACCAAGAAATAGTGCCTTTGGCTGCAAGTGTTGACCAAGATAATTTATTCCCAGAACAGCTATGGCGCAAATTGGGCGATATGGGTTTGTTGGGCATGACTGTTAGCGAAGAATATGGTGGTTCAAATATGGGTTATTTGGCTCATATTGTTGCCATGGAAGAAGTTTCACGTGCCAGTGCTGCTATTGGCTTATCGTATGGCGCTCATTCTAATTTGTGTGTTAATCAAATTAATCGCCATGCAACAACAGAACAAAAAGAGCGTTATTTGCATAAGTTAGTTAGCGGAGAATATGTCGGTGCTTTAGCCATGTCTGAGCCAAATGCTGGTTCGGATGTTGTGAGCATGCAATTAAGAGCTGATAAAAAAGGCGATAAATACGTTTTAAACGGCTCAAAAATGTGGATTACCAATGGTGGCGATGCTGATGTTTTAGTGGTTTATGCCAAAACAGATATTGCTGCTGGTCCCAAAGGGATTACTGCTTTTTTAATTGAAAAAGGCATGAAAGGTTTTTCGCATGGTTCTCATTTAGATAAATTGGGCATGCGTGGTTCGAATACATATCCCATCTTTTTCGATGATTGTGAAGTTCCAGAAGAGAATATTTTAGGCGGAATTGGTAACGGCGTTAAAGTTCTGATGAGTGGTTTGGACTATGAGCGTGCAGTATTAAGTGGTGGCCCTTTAGGCATTATGGCCGCTTGTATGGATACGGTTATTCCTTATTTGCATGACAGAAAACAATTTGGACAATCCATTGGCGAGTTTCAATTAATGCAGGGCAAATTGGCGGATATGTATTCAACTTGGTTGGCTTGTAAGGCTTTGGTTTATAGCGTTGGTAAGGCGTGTGATGGTGTGGATCACGATCGGGGTTTAAGAAAAGATGCTGCCAGCGCTATTTTATATGCAGCTGAAAAAGCAACATGGATGGCAGGAGAAACCATTCAGGCTTTGGGTGGTAATGGATACATCAATGAATTTGCAGCAGGAAGATTGTGGCGAGATGCCAAATTATATGAAATTGGCGCTGGTACCTCTGAAATCCGCCGCATGTTAATTGGCAGAGAATTGTTTAACGAATCCAAATAAATAATAAGTTAAAGGATAAGCTATGAGTGTCATCCAAAGTCAAATTAACCCAAGAACCGAAGAGTTTAAAGCCAATAAATCCGCCATGTTAGAGCAAGTGAATGCTTGGAAAGAACTAAGCTCAAGTTTGCAGCAAGGTGGTGGTGAAAAATCATGTGCGAAACACATTGCTCGCGGTAAATTGTTGGTGAGAGACCGCATTAACTTGTTGCTTGATAAAGGCAGTAGCTTTTTAGAAATTGGGCAACTGGCTGCCAATGGTATGTATGGCAATGATGTTCCATCGGCAGGAATGGTTGCTGGAATTGGGAAAGTTGAAAATCAATTGTGCATGATTGTGGGCAATGATGCGACCGTTAAAGGCGGTACTTATTATCCCATGACGGTCAAAAAACATTTGCGAGCGCAAGAAATTGCAGAACAAAATGGTTTGCCTTGTATTTATTTAGTGGATTCTGGTGGTGCTTATTTGCCATTGCAAGATGAAGTTTTTCCAGATAGAGATCACTTCGGGCGTATTTTTTACAATCAAGCACAAATGTCATCTAAAGGCATTCCGCAAGTGGCGGTGGTTATGGGCAGCTGTACGGCAGGTGGTGCATATGTTCCTGCAATGTCAGATGAAACGATTATTGTTCGAGACCAAGGAACGATTTTTTTAGGCGGTCCACCATTGGTTAAGGCGGCAACTGGAGAAGTTGTTAGTGCTGAAGAGCTAGGTGGCGGTGATGTTCACACCAGAATTTCTGGCGTTGCCGACCATTTAGCTGAAAATGATCATCATGCTTTGGGATTAGCAAGGCAGGTTGTGAGCCATTTTAATCGCCAAACGACCAGCTCTTGCGTGATTAATCAAAACTATCAAGAACCTGTACACAATATAGATGATATTTATGGCGTGATTCCTCATGACAGCCGTAAGCCATTTGATGTGCGTGAAATCATTGCCCGCATTGTTGATGGCTCGGAATTGGATGAGTTTAAACCACGTTATGGCGCAACATTGATTACGGGGTTTGCTCGAATTCATGGCATGCCAGTTGGCATTATTGCCAATAACGGTATTTTATTTTCTGAATCTGCTCAAAAAGGGGCGCATTTTATTGAGTTGTGCGCACAACGCAAAATTCCATTGGTTTTCTTGCAAAATATTACTGGCTTTATGGTTGGTAAAAAATATGAGAATGAAGGCATTGCTAAGCATGGCGCTAAATTGGTTATGGCAGTGGCAACAGCTAAAGTACCCAAAATTACGGTGTTGATTGGTGGCTCATTCGGTGCTGGTAACTACGGCATGTGCGGACGTGCTTATTCTCCTAATTACTTATGGACTTGGCCAAATGCACGCATTTCTGTCATGGGTGGTGAACAAGCAGCAAGTGTCTTGGCAACTGTTCGCAAAGATAGCTTAGATAAAAGTGGCGAGGAATGGGCAAGTACTGAAGAAGAAGCATTTAGGCAAAAAATTCGCCAGCAGTATGAAGAGCAGGGACATTCTTTTTATGCATCAGCTCGTCTTTGGGATGATGGCATTATTGATCCAGCAGATACCAGACGAGTTTTGGGTTTGAGCTTGGCATCTGTTTTGAATCAAGAGATTGAGCCTACGCACTTTGGTGTCTTTAGAATGTAATCGCCCACTCATTAAAATAAAAATAGGGAGAAATAGATGAGCCAACCATTAATTGATTTGCAAATAGAAAATGCTGTGGCAACTGTTTGGTTAAATCGACCTGAATTGCATAACGCATTTAATGCTGAGCTAATTAATCAGCTAATTCAATGTTTTCATGATTTAAAAAACAATCAGCAAGTAAGGGTGGTTGTTTTAGCTGGGCACGGGAAAAGCTTTTCAGCGGGTGCGGATTTGAACTGGATGAAAGCAGCAGGAGAAGCCAGTTACGCTGAGAATGTGCAAGATGCTGAGCGATTGGCTTTAATGCTGCATTTGCTGAAAAATTTACCACAGCCGACCATTGCTAAAGTGCAAGGAGCTGCATTAGGCGGTGGAATGGGCTTGGCAAGTGTTTGTGATATTTGCATTGCCAGCGAACGGGCTATTTTTGCCACTTCTGAAGTGAGATTGGGTCTTGCACCATCAACTATTAGCCCTTATGTCATTGCTGCTATTGGTCAGCGACAAGCTTCTCGTTATTTTTTAACAGCAGAGCGGATTTCTGCTCAGCAAGCATTATCTATTGGATTGGTGCATGAAGTTTGTGAGCATGATGATTTAGATGCCTGTGTGGTTGAAATGATTAATCACATTTTAAAAGGTGCAAGTCAGGCTCAAACAGCGAGTAAAGAATTGATTCAACGGGTAGCAAATCAAGAAGTGACTGAGGAGTTGCGTTTAAAAACGTCACAGCATATTGCTCATTTACGACAAGGACAAGAAGCCAAAGAAGGTTTAGTTGCTTTCTTAGAAAAACGTCCCGCTAACTGGTGCCAAGAATATTAAAAATGAAGTGCCTAGCCATTCGCTAAAAGGATAATCATGATGTTTAATAAAATTTTAATTGCCAACCGTGGAGAAATTGCTTGTCGTGTGATTCGCACAGCAAAAAAAATGGGTATTAAAACGGTGGCGGTTTATTCGGATGTTGATGCCAATGCTCAGCATGTTAAAGAAGCTGATGAAGCAATTGCTTTGGGTGGTTTAACGGCTCGAGATAGTTATTTGTTGATTGATAAAGTCATTGCAGCTGCTATTGCAACAGGTGCTAAGGCGATTCATCCTGGTTATGGTTTTTTATCTGAAAATGAAGCTTTCGCACAAGCTTGTTTTGATAATGATATTGAATTTATTGGACCGCCAGTTGAAGCAATTCGAGCCATGGGTTTGAAATCAACCTCAAAAGCCATTATGGAATCAGCTGATGTGCCGCTTACGCCTGGTTATCATGGTCAAAATCAAGATGCTAATTTTTTGCATCAGGAAGCTGATGCCATTGGCTACCCAGTGCTAATTAAGGCCAGTGCTGGTGGTGGCGGTAAAGGCATGAGCTTGGTGGAAAATAGCGTTGATTTTTTGAGCTCTTTGGAAAGTTGTAAGCGAGAAGCTTTATCTAGTTTTGGTAATGATGATGTTTTAATTGAAAAATACATTACTCGTCCGCGTCATATTGAAGTTCAGGTTTTTGGTGATAAACAGGGTAATTATGTTCATTTGTTTGAGCGAGATTGCTCTGTTCAGCGTCGCCATCAAAAAGTATTAGAAGAAGCACCTGCGCCGAATGTGCCTGATCATTATTTACAGCAGATGCGCCAAGCAGCAATCAATGCTGCACGAGCTGTGAATTATGTTGGTGCTGGAACGGTTGAGTTTATTGCTCATCAAAGTGGTGAATTTTATTTCATGGAAATGAATACACGCTTACAAGTTGAGCATCCAGTGACTGAAATGATTACTGGTTTGGATTTGGTTGAATGGCAATTGCGTGTGGCAAGGGGTGAAAGATTGCCTTTGTTGCAAGATGAAATTCAAATGAATGGACACGCATTAGAAGCCAGAATTTATGCGGAAGATCCGTATAAAGATTTCTTGCCTGCAGTGGGTAAGATTACGTATTTGTCTTATCCTGAAAATTTGGAGCATGTTCGTGTTGATAGCGGTATTGTTCAAGGCGATACCATTAGTTCTTATTATGATCCCATGATTGCGAAGCTGATTGTTAAAGGGGAAACGCGAGCAGAAGCGTTGCAATATATGGAAGAAGCTTTGGCTGAATTTCATGTTTTAGGGCTAAGAACAAATATCACGTTTTTACATAGTTTGGTTAAATCGCCTTCGTTTTCCAATACCCAATTGGACACGGGATTGATTGAGCGTGAGCATGATTACTTGTTTGGACAAGCGGCGAAAAAGCCAGTTATGGCTGATGTGGCGGCAAGCATGAGGGTCATCGTTAATCAATTGCTTGTACAAGAAAATAATGTAATTAAAGCACCATGGAATCAAGTGGATGCATGGCGAAATAATGGTTATGTCACTCACCATATTGGTTTAAAGCACGATGAAGATGAAGTTCACTCATGTGTTAAACAGCTGACCTCCAACCAGTTTATATTGGATTTGGCAGGGCAATCATATGAGATTGAGCTGCTGAAGAAAAGTGAATCGCAATTAAAAATACGTTGTAATCAACATCAGTTTGAGGTGGTTGCATTACAAGATGGGCAACAAGTTGCGGTGTTTATGGATGGTCAGCAATGGTTATATGAGTATTTAAATCCTTTTGCTGCGCAAGTTGAAGATGTTGGCAGCAGTGGTAATTTGCAAGCGCCGATGCCAGGAACGGTTGTTAAGGTTTTGGTTAAGGCTGGCGATGTTGTGAAGCAAGGCGATGCGTTGTTAATTTTGGAAGCAATGAAGATGGAGCATACGATTGATGCACCTGAAGATGGTGTTATTCAGGAAGTGTGTTTTGATACGGGTGATTTGGTTTCAGATGGCGATGAGTTGATTATCATCGAATCCTCTACAAGTTAGGAGCGCAGTATGAATTTACCTTCATCCGTTAAAATTGTTGAGGTTGGCCCGCGTGATGGATTGCAGAATGAAAAAGCAATCATTGATACGGCTGTGAAAGTTGAATTGATTGAAAAGCTTTCAGAAACTGGTTTATCAGTCATTGAGGCAACATCATTCGTTTCCCCAAAATGGGTGCCACAAATGGCAGATAACAATGCTGTGTTGATGGCGCTAAAACAAAAAGAAGGTTTGCATTATCCTGTTTTAGTTCCTAATTTAAAAGGCTTTCAGGGAGCCTTGGATTCGGGGGTAAAAGAAATTGCTATTTTTGCAGCTGCTTCCGAATCTTTTTCTCAAAAAAACATTAATTGCTCGATTAATGAATCGATTGAACGTTTTATTCCTGTCATTGAGGCAGCAAAGCAGCATGGTATTGAGGTTAGGGGTTATGTGTCTTGTATTGCTGCCTGTCCTTATGAAGGCGTTATTCAACCAGATTCGGTGGCTCAGGTTGCAAAAAAACTATATGAATTAGGTTGTTATGAGATTAGCTTGGGTGACACAATTGGAGCTGGTACGCCAAATCAAATTGCAAAAGTAATTGAAGCAACGGCGAAAGACATTCCATTAAGTGCTTTAGCTGGCCATTATCACAATACTTACGGCATGGCGATTGCCAATATTTATCAATCCTTACAAATGGGCATGAGTGTTTTTGATTCTTCTGTTGCTGGTTTGGGAGGTTGCCCTTATGCCAAAGGGGCTGCTGGCAATGTAGCAACCGAAGATGTGGTGTATTTATTAGATGGTTTAGGCATTAAAACAGGCATTGATTTAAATAAAATAGTTGAAATAGCCCATTGGATAGCTTCGATTTTAGGCAGAAAACCAAGCTCGCAAGTTGCCAATGCATTAATACAATCATAGCAGTACATAATAAAAATAAGCCATTTATAAAGATGGTAAAAACTAAATCAGGGTTTTATATAAGGAGAACATTATGGAGAATCTGAGTTATGTGCACGGAGTATCGGATATCCCATTGCTAGGAGAAACACTGGGTCAGAATTTTGACAAAGCCAGTCAGCAATATTCAGAACGATTGGCATTGGTTTCTCGTCATCAAAACATTCGTTTAACTTATGCTCAATTGCGAGTTGAAGTCGATAAAGTCGCATGCAGTTTACGAAGAATGGGTTTTCAGCCAGGCGATAGATTGGGCTTGTGGGCAACGAATTGTGCTCAATGGCTTATTATTCAATATGCCACAGCTAAAATAGGTGTGATTTTGGTCAACATGAATCCATCCTATAGACGCACAGAATTAGAATATTCATTAAACAAAGTAGGCTGTCGAGGTTTGGTGATATTTTCTTCATTTAAAGACAGTGATTATGAAGCAATGGTTTACGACTTGGTGCCAGAGCTAAAATCTTCTCCGATTGGTCACCTCAATGCAGAAAATGCAGCCACATTAAAATACGTGATTAAGCTAGATGAGGATAGCAGCCCTGGTATGTTGAATTACCATGACTTGTTGCTTGAGCCAGATAGTAATGAGCTTGATGATTTACAGCAATTAGGAAAGCAATTGCAGTTTGATGATGTGATTAACATTCAGTTTACTTCTGGAACCACAGGTAATCCAAAAGGAACCATGCTAACGCATCATAATATTTTAAATAATGGTTTTTTTGTTGGCGAAACCATCAAATTAACGCCAGAAGATAAAGTTGCTATTGCTGTACCGCTTTTTCATTGCTTCGGTATGGTGATGGGGAATATCGCTTGTGTTAGTCATGGTTCTACCATGGTTTATCCAGCATCTGTTTTTCAGCCATTAGAAAACTTACAAGCTATTGCAGAAGAAAAATGTACCGCTGCATATGGCGTGCCGACCATGTTTATTACCATGCTTGATCATCCTAAATTCCAAGAATTTGATTTATCAAGCTTGCGCACAGGCATTATGGCTGGTTCAGTTTGCCCAATGGAAGTGATGAAACAAGTTATCGAAAAAATGCACATGGAAGAAGTGACCATTTGCTACGGCATGACAGAAACTTCTCCTGTTAGCATGCAAAGCCATGTTGATGATGCCATTGATAAAAAAGTAAGCACTGTAGGTCGCATTCATCCCCATATATCAGTGAAAGTTGTTGACCCAAATGGCGACATTGTTCCTCGTGGCGATGAAGGGGAATTGTGCACCAAAGGTTATTCAGTGATGCGTGGTTATTGGGATGATGCCGAAAGAACAGCAGAAGTGATTGATGAATCTGGATGGATGCACACTGGAGATTTGGCCATCTTAGATGAGGATGGATATTGTCAAATCATTGGTAGAATTAAAGATTTGGTTATTCGTGGCGGAGAAAATTTATTCCCACGTGAAATTGAAGATTTTTTATATACTCATCCAGATATTCTAGAAGTACAAGTTGTTGGTGTGCCTGATAATAAATACGGTGAAGAGCTGTGTGCATGGATTATTTTGAGAGAAAATGTTGCCATAACAGAACAAAGTATTCGTGATTTTTGTGATGGACAGATTTCACGACAAAAAATTCCTCGCTATATTCGCTTTGTAACAGAATTCCCAATGACAGCAAGTGGAAAAATTCAAAAATATAAAATCCGTGAAGCCATGACTGAAGAATTAGAAGCCTAAATAAAATAAGAAAGATTGGAGAAATGATGCATAAGATTTATCAAAATGCTCAAGAAGCATTATCTGGTGTGGTGCAAAATGGGCAAACCATTGCTGTGGGTGGTTTTGGGCTATGTGGCATTCCTGAAGCATTGATTAATGCATTGTGTGATAGCCAAGTGAAAGATTTAACATGCGTTAGTAATAATGCTGGTGTCGATGATTTCGGGCTCGGACTTTTATTGCAAACTCGACAAATTAAAAAAATGATTTCATCTTATGTTGGTGAAAATAAAGAATTTGAGCGCCAATATTTATCTGGGGAATTAGAAGTAGAATTGACGCCACAAGGAACATTGGCCGAAAAATTGCGTGCAGCAGGTGCTGGCATCCCCGCATTTTTCACAAGAACGGGCGTTGGTACGTTGATTGCAGAAGGCAAAGAATCACGAGAATTTCATGGTAATGAGTATATTTTAGAAGAAGCCATTTATGCCGATGTTTCTTTGGTCAAAGCTTATAAAGCGGATGCTTCAGGCAATTTGGTTTTTAGAAAAACAGCGCGAAACTTTAATCCTGAAGTAGCAATGGCTGGAAAACTCTGTATTGTGGAAGTAGAGCAGTTGGTGGAAGTCGGTGAATTGTTACCAGATGAAATTCATTTACCGGGTATTTACGTTCATCGCATTATTGTGAATGCAACGCCAGAAAAACGCATTGAAAAACGTGTGACTCGTTAAATAAAAGGAGAATAAAAATGGCTTGGACAAGAGAGCAGATGGTTAAACGAGCTGCACAAGAATTAGAAGATGGTTTTTATGTGAATTTAGGCATTGGATTGCCAACAGAAGTTGCTGATCACATTCCTGATGGTTTGGATATTTGGTTGCAATCAGAAAATGGTTTATTGGGTATTGGTCCATTTCCATCAGAAAGCGAAGTGGATGCTGATTTAATTAATGCCGGTAAGCAAACAGTCACAACCAGAAAAGGTGCTAGCTTTTTTTCTAGCTCAGAATCTTTTGGGATGATTCGTGGCGGTAAAATTAACCTTGCTATTTTGGGTGCAATGGAAGTATCTGAGCGAGGGGATTTGGCCAATTGGATGATTCCAGGAAAAATGGTTAAAGGCATGGGCGGAGCCATGGATTTGGTTTCTGGCGTGCAGCGCATTATTGTATTAATGGAGCATTCAACCAGAACAGGGGATTTTAAAATTAAAAAACAATGTGATTTGCCATTAACTGGAAAAGCAGTGGTTGATAGAATCATCACTGAATTGGGTGTTTTGGATATTACACCTGAAGGATTAAAGGTTGTTGAATTGGCCGATGGTGTGACTTTTGAAGCCATTCAAGCCGCAACGGGTGTTTCATTAATCGCATAAGTTGAAATGATTTAGAGTCAAAAAAATCCTATTACTTTAATTGGTAATAGGATTTTTTGATTGTGCACTATTTTAAAATCAGCGTTTAAACATCTGCTTCAACTTGATCGCCATGTTCTTCCATCCAAGCTCGGCGGCTAGCTGCTTCGCCTTTGCCCATTAGCTTAATGAAAATGTCACGAGTTTGTTCCATTTCTTCAGCCGGAATTTGGACTTGTAGAAGCCTACGAGTATCTGATTGCATGGTGGTGTCTTTTAATTGTTCAGGATTCATTTCACCCAAACCTTTAAATCGGCTAATGCTATATGCCGATTCTTTGACACCTTCTTTTTTCAAGCGCTCAATAATACTGTCGTATTCTTGTTGATCCAAAGCATACAATTTTCTGGCTGGTTTATTTTTACCTTGTGAGCTGACATCAATGCGAAATAGAGGAGGTTGCGCAACATAAATATGACCATGTTCAATCAGCTTTGGAAAATGCTTAAAGAACAAGGTTAGTAATAAAACTTGAATGTGAGAGCCATCAACGTCCGCATCCGATAAAATCGCAATTTTGCCATAACGCAAGCCTGATAAATCAACATCATCTTTGATATCATGTGGATCTACGCCAAAAGCAACAGCCATGTCATGAATTTCATTGTTTGCAAATAATTGATCTCGCTGGGTTTCAAGGCTATTTAATACTTTTCCTCGTAAAGGCAAGATAGCTTGTGTGCCTTTGTCTCTGGCTAATTTAGCTGAACCACCTGCCGAATCACCTTCGACAAGAAATAATTCATTTTCACGAATGTCTTCACTTTCGCAATCGGTTAGTTTGCCTGGTAAAACAGCAACGCCAGAACCTTTTTTCTTTTCAATTTTTTTAACTGAGCGAATGCGTGCTTGTGCTTGTTTAATGGCTAATTCAGCAATTTTTTTGCCGTATTCAATATTTTGGTTTAACCATAATTCAATCGGATCGGCGCACACATTGGCAACCAAACGCAAGGCATCACGATTGGTCAGTTTGTCTTTGGTTTGACCTTGGAATTGCGGGTCCAATAGGCGTGCAGATAAGACAAAAGCCACTTTATTGAAAACATCGTCTGATTGAACTTTTACGCCGCGCGGTAGCAAATTATGCAATTGAATAAAATTATTCACTGCATGAAAAACTGCTTGTTTTAAGCCAGCTTCATGTGTTCCACCAAGGGCTGTTGGGATTAAGTTAACGTAGCTTTCACTTAAAGCGGTACCGTCTTCAATCCACGTTAATGCAAATGAAGCACCTTCGCCTACTGAAAAATCACTTTGCTCATCTTGAATATAGTTTTCAGCACTGAAAATAGGAACCAGTTCTTCAACATTATTGACCATATCCAATAAGTAGCTCTTTAGCCCTTGAGGATAATGCCATGTTTGACTATCTGCTTCTTGCTGTTGAGTTTCTTTGTGTAAGGTAACGGTAACACCTGGCAGTAAAACCGCTTTAGAGCGCAATAATCTCTCTAATTCTGCAATAGAATAATTGGGGTTTTCGAAGTATTTGCTATTTGGCCAAATGCGAACGGTTGTTCCTTGGTCTTTCTTCGCACAAGTGCCAATTTCAGTTAATGGCTCAATGACATCACCGCCAGAAAATGTAATTTTCCAAACTTTGCCATCACGTTTGACTGTCACTTCTAAGCGAGTAGATAGTGCATTGGTGACCGAAACACCAACACCATGCAAGCCACCAGAGAAGGCATAAGCTCCGCCGTCTTTTTTATTAAATTTTCCCCCAGCATGTAATTGGGTGAAAACAAGCTGAACAACGCTAATTTTTTCTTGTGGATGTAAACCGACAGGAATGCCTCGACCATTGTCACTAACGCTCATGGAGCCATCGGTGTGAATGGTGACATCAATTTTATTAGCATACCCACCTAGAGCCTCGTCAGCTGCATTATCAATGACTTCTTGGCATATGTGAGTTGGACTATCGGTGCGAGTGTACATGCCAGGGCGCTCTTTAACGGGCTCCAAGCCTTTTAAAACGGTTACACTGCTTTCATCATATTGTTTTTGTTGTTCAGTCATTTTACTGCCTTGTACTGAGGTAAAAAGGTGGTTATTAAAATACTTCAAAAAATAATTGCCTGAAGTTTATCAGGCAATTTTGGTTCTGTTTATTTTTTCTCACTAGCTTGTTGAGCTAGATAACATTCTAAACTATCGATTTCAGGTAGAAATTTTGAAAGTTCTAATAAAGCTTCTTGATAGACATCACGCTTAAAGTCGATAACTTCGTCAATGGGAGCCCAATAGTGATGCCAGCGCCAAGCATCAAATTCTGGATGAGTGCTAGCACGCAAGGAGACATCAGATTCACGCCCGACTAAACGCAATAAATACCAAATTTGCTTTTGCCCTTTATAAGAGCCACGCCATTCTCGTCGCACCCAATGCGTTGGTACATCATAACGTAACCAGTCTTTGGTTCTGCCCACAATCTTAACATGATTAGGGAGTAGGCCAACTTCTTCTAACAACTCCCTATACATTGCTGCTTCTGGGCTTTCACCTGGCTTTATTCCACCTTGAGGGAATTGCCAAGAGTATTCTTTGACACGTTTTCCCCAAAATACTTCGTTCTGATTATTGGTGATGATGATGCCTACATTAGGGCGATAACCTTCTCTGTCTAACATAACCTCGCCCAATTTAAATATTGAATGACCCTGATTTTCCCATAAAAAGACAGTACCCGCTAGCATTCAGTAGGCGAAGAGGTATAAAATAAGTGCCTTCGCGCTGTTAACGCAAATTGTTTCGTGTTTTTCCAGTAAAAAAACTTGTCACAGGTAGTAAATAACCGTTTAATAGCAACTACGTTGGAGATGGATTAATAAACCGCTTATAAAAAAGATAAAGAGCGGGGAGAAAAACATAGTTCTTATTACTTTATTATGTGTTAAGGAGAGAAACTTAATGAATAAACATTTACTTGCCTCTGCAATCATGGCAATGTTGTTGACAGCGTGTGGTGGTGAAGGTGGAAATGCAGACTCTTCTTCAGCTGCTTCAGATAGTACGGCAAGTAGCACATCAGATAATGCGGCTGCGCCAAGAAAAAATAGTCAATTGAATATTTATAATTGGTCTGATTATGTTGATCCTGAAACCATTCAATCTTTTGAAAAAGCCAATAATGTTTCAGTTCGTTATGATTACTACGATAGCAATGAAACTTTAGAAGCCAAAGTATTAACTGGGAAATCTGGTTATGATTTGGTGGCACCAAGTATTTCTCATGCTGGACGTCAGATTCAAGCTGGTGCTTATCAAAAGGTTGATAAGAGCCAGATTTCTAATTACAACAATATTGATCCGCAATTGCTGATTTTAATGGAGCAAGTTGATCCGGGTAATCAATATGCAGTTCCTTACTTCTGGGGAATTAATACAATTGGTATTAATGAAGCCAAAGTAAAAGCTGCTTTAGGCGGTGAATTGCCTGATAACGCTTGGGAATTGATCTTTAATCCTGAATATACCAGCAAATTGAAATCATGCGGTATCAGTATTTTAGATAGCCCAACCGAAGTATTCCCAACGGTATTAAACTACATGGGTAAAGAAACCCACAGTGAAGATCCTGAGGATTTAAAAGCTGCGGCTGATGTTCTTAAAAAAGTACGTTCAGATTTCAAACGCTTCAGTTCATCTGGTTATATTGATGACATTGCACGTGGTGATTTATGTGTAGCCATGGGTTACAACGGCGATTTAAATATTGCGGCACGCCGTGCTGAAGAAGCTAAGGCTGATAAAGTTGTTGTTTTGGTACCTAATACTGGTTTTGGTGTGTGGATTGACTCTTTCTTGATTCCAAAAGATTCACAAAATACTGCCAATGCTTATAAGTACATTAACAATACGTTAGAACCAAGTGTTGCTGCTCAAAATGGTAATTTTGTGACGTTTGCTCCAGCGAGCAATGGTGCGAAAGCATTAATGGATCCTAAATTAGCCAATGATCAATCAATCTTCCCTACTGAGGCTCAAATGGCCAAAAGCTTTGTGATGAAGCCAATGACGCCAAAATCAGTGAAGCTTGCGGTGAGATTGTGGCAGGGCATCAAAGCCGGTCAATGATTTAACCGTTAGAAAGAAATAACAATCCCGCTTTTTAAGCGGGATTTTTTATGTGTTGTGAAAATGAATAATTTCAGTTGGCTTGTAAATTAAGAATGTAGAAAGGTATTTGTAATTTAGATTGGGTGTTTTATTAACTTAAAATATCAAGGATAAATCATTTTTTAATATATTTTCGTATGAATTCGCATTGGATTAATTTAATATTTTTGGAATATATTGCTTGAGTTATTTGTTTGGAATTTTTTATTTTCAGAAAATTTCTTAATTTAAGCCTATTTTGAATAAAAAAGGCTAAATTTTCTGATTGATAAGTTTTTTTACATTATACTAGCAACATTTTTATCATGGTATTCTTGTTTGTTGAAGTATCTACAAGAGGATAACAGTTGTTAAATCTTTTTATGAGATTGAAAGTAATATGCAGAAGATTATAGGCAGCATTTTTATTGTTGCTGGAACAACGATTGGCGCAGGTATGTTGGCAATGCCGATTATATCTGCCAATGTTGGTTTTGGTTTTATGGCACTTATTTTAAGTACTATTTGGTTTGCGATGTTTTATACATCTATTTTATTGGTGGATGTTTATCGGTACAACTCTTGTAATGATGGCTTGAATACGTTGACTATTAAGTATTTGGGCAATGGTGGGGCGGTCATTACGGCATTAAGCATGTTAAGTTTGATGTACGCTTTGGTCAGTGCTTATATTACAGGTGGTGGTGACATTGTACGCTCGAATTTAGATCACATATTTGATATTCATTTGAGCTCACAAGTATCGGCGATTGTGTTTGCTTTGTTGTTTGGTGGAATTATCGCATTTGGTACGCGTTTGGTTGATATTAGTACCAAGATAGTTTTTTCAGTCAAAATATTATTTTTATGTGTGGTTATGGGCATGTTGCTGCCGCACATTGAGGCTGATAATTTACAATATATCCCATTGAAAATGGGACCTGTTTTGGCGACGATTCCTGTGGTGTTTACATCATTTGGTTTTTATGTGGTTATTCCAAGCTTGGTCAAATACTTGGATGGGAATTTAAAGCAGCTAAAATGGGTGTTTTTCTTTGGTAGTATCATTCCGCTGATATTGTATTTGGTTTGGGAATTAACCATATTAGGCAATGTCGGCAGTGGTACTTTTGGGCAAATTATTGCTCAAAATAGTGGCTTGGATGGATTGTTAAAAGCCATTCGTGAAATACATGATTCACAATTAATTAAAATCGCTTTCAATATTTTTGCTGCTGCAGCCATTTTGACATCATTCTGGGGCGTTGCTTTGGCGTTGAGTGATTATATTAAGGATTTGGGTAAGAAATACGTTATTGGCCGCAATAAATTGTTGGTTATGCTGTTAACCTTTGTACCACCATTATTGTTTGCTTTGCTTTCTCCTGATGGTTTTGTGATTGCTTTGGGATATGCCTCAATTTCTTTGGTTATTTTGGCCTTGTTAATGCCGATGTTAATGTTAAGAAAAGCACAGCGAATTGCTGGTGAAGTGCAATCTTCATGGCAAAAAATAATCTTTGTGTTTTTGGGATTGTTATCTATTTTGATTATTGTTTTGCAGGTTTTATTGGTAGCAGGGTACTTAACGTAAGTAATTTATTTCAAAAAAAAGACCGATTAGTGATTAATCGGTCTTTTTTATTTTTTACAGGCAGCCTGCTTTTTAAATTTATTTATTCATATATTAATAAATAAATATTTATTCTGAAATTTTAGTTTTATATAAAGCATTTGTTTTTTATAAAAATTATTAAATCATTTGGCATTAAAATGGCTTTTTAAATATATGCTATTGATATGTATTATATTAATTTATCTATTGTATTAATTTTTTTTATAAAAAAATCCTTGATTTGTATTTTTAGAATAGTATTATAAAAAAGTAATCTAATATTTGAATATTAACTAATGAGGAGTGATGTAATGAAAATGCTTAAAGATTTAGCAGAAAACTTACGTCCAAATGCACAATATCAATTGTTAATTAATGGCCAATTTCAAGCTGCTTCTACTGGCAAGACATTTGAAAGCCATAATCCTGCAACAGGTGAAAAATTAGCTACTTTAGCAGAAGCAAGTCAAGAAGATGTTGACTTGGCTGTTAAAAGTGCATGGGCAGCTTTTGCTAGCTGGAGCTTAACATCCCCAGCAGAACGCTCAGCAGTTTTGTTGAAAATTGCTGACAAATTAGAAGCTGAATGTGAGCGTTTTGCGACATTAGAAACATTGGATAATGGTAAACCAATTCGTGAAACCATGAATGTGGATATTCCTGCTGCAGTTGACCATTTCCGTTATTTCGCTGGTGTTATCCGTGCTCATAGCGATGAAGCTGATGTTATCGATAAAGACACTTTGAGCTTGGTATTGAGCGAGCCTATTGGTGTTGTGGGTCAAATTATTCCTTGGAACTTCCCATTCTTAATGGGTGCTTGGAAAATTGCTCCTGCATTGGCTGCGGGTAACTGTATTGTGATTAAACCTTCTAAAGAAACTTCTATTTCTTTGATTGAGTTTGGTCGTATTTTAAATGAATGCTTGCCTGCTGGCGTGGTTAACATTTTAACTGGTTCTGGTTCTAGAACTGGTCAATTTATGTTGGATCATGATGATTTCAGTAAATTAGCATTTACTGGTTCAACTGATATCGGCTACAACGTAGCAAAAGCAGCTGCTGAAAAATTGATCCCAGCTACATTGGAGCTTGGTGGTAAATCTGCGAACATCGTCTTCAAAGATGCGCAAATGGACAAAGCTGTAGAAGGTGCTGCAATTGGTATCTTGTTCAACCAAGGTCAAGTTTGCTGTGCTGGTTCTCGTTTGTTGGTACAACGTGATATCTATGATGAATTCTTGGTTCAATTAAAAGCTAAGTTTGAATCAGTTAAAGTAGGTGATCCATTGGATCCAACTACTCAAATGGGTACGCAAGTTAGCGACAGCCAAATGAAAAAAATCTTGAGCTTTGTAGATGTTGCTCATGCTGATGGCGCTCGTTTGTTAACTGGTGGTGAGCGTTGTGGTGAAACAGGTGCGTTTGTACGCCCAACAATTATTGCTGATTGCAAACCAGATATGCGCATTTCTTGCGAAGAAGTATTTGGTCCTGTATTGGCAGTGATTCCATTTGATACTGAAGAAGAAGCTATTGCTATCGCTAACAATAGTGAATTTGGTTTGGGTGGTGCTGTATGGAGCCGTGATATTAACCGCGCTATTCGTGTGGCTAAAGGCGTTCGTACTGGTCGTATGTGGGTTAACTGTTATAACCAATTGCCAGCTCATGCTCCATTTGGTGGTTATAAAAAATCAGGTATTGGTCGTGAGACTCATAAAATGATTTTGGAAGCTTACACTCAGAAGAAAAATATTTTCATTAGCACTTCTGAAGCTTTGACTGGTTTGTTCTAAGAACTGGTTAATAGTGAAATGAAACAAAGCGAAGCAGAAATGCTTCGCTTTTTTGTTGTATTGAGCATTAAAAAAATAGGACAGATTGATTAGAAGAGTCAAATGGAATTCCGAAATTAATTAATTTGTCATTTTTATTGGCATAAAATTCTTCTAAAGCTGTATTAATGATTACGATATTTTACATCAGAATGTTTTGACTTATCTTAAGTTTTCATTTAAATTAAATACTGTCTCTGATTTAAGGATTAAAGAGATACTTTTTTGTAATGATTTTCATTTTAAACAGCCATTTATGGCTGTTTTTTTTATGGTTTTTTGTCGAGAATTGTCACAATTGGTCGGTGTGGCTGCTAAAATAAGCCGTCCAATGGTTGAGAGTATCGAATGTTTTTTACAAAACGCCTAAAAGAAGCCTTAGAACAAAAACGAATAGAACAATCGTTAAGAGTTCGAACCATATGTCAATCTAGTACAAGCCAACAAACTTGTCGGATGGTAGTGGATGATAAGGAGTATTTATCATTTGGCAGTAATGATTATCTAGGTTTATCTAAGCACCCATCTATTCAGGATTATTTTGTGGAAGGTTTGGCAAAATATGGTGTTGGAAGTGGGGCTTCTGCTTATGTAACAGGGTTTAGTGAAGCTCATAGCCAGCTAGAAGAAGATTTGGCTAGTTGGCAAGGATATGATCAGGCTATTTTGTTTGATTCTGGGTTTTCTGCGAATCAGGCATTGGTTTTTGCTTTAATGCAAAAAGATGATGTGATTATTGCAGATAAACTAATGCATGCTTCTTTTCAGGAAGCTGCAAATTTATCTCCTGCGAAATTTGTTCGTTATCTTCATGAAAATATAGACCAATTGCAGTTGCGATTGCAGCAATCTTCGCATGGTGCGCGTTTGGTGGCGACAGAAGGCATTTTTAGCATGGATGGCGATACTGCTGATGTGGTGAGGATTAATCAGCTTTGTCAGGATTATGGCGCTTGGCTGATGGTTGATGAAGCACATAGCGTTGGTGTTTTAGGGCAAGAAGGCCGAGGTTTATGTGCTAAATTAAATATCAAACCACATATTAAAGTGATTACTTTTGGTAAGGCTTTTGGTTTATCTGGGGCTGCCATTTTGTGTGATCAATTTGTGGCTGATTATTTTCGACAGATTACTAGGCACTTGATTTATAGCACATCAATGCCGCCTGCTCAGGCTTACGCGTTACAGGAAGCCTTGCGTATTATCAGACAGGGCGATGGTTTACGAGAAAAACTTGCAGCTAATGTTGATTATTTCAAAAAAAACATTCAATCCTTATCATGTTCCGCTAAATTATTAGCATCCAATAGTCCTATTCAGCCAATTGTTTTAGAGGATAATAATGCTGTTTTGCAGGCGGCACTTCAGCTAAAAGAGCAAGGTTTATGGGTGGGTGCTATTCGTCCTCCTACCGTTCCGAAGAAGGAAGCTCGGCTGAGAATCACATTAAGTGCAGCCCATGAATTTTCTGATATTGATGTTTTATTGGCGGGTTTGAAGAATGTATAAAGAAGTTAGCTCGAAGGTGGTTTCATCATCGTTTGCCAATGCGGCTAAAACCTATGATGCAGCTGCGACAGTCCAGCAACAATCAGCTCAAGCACTGTGCCTTGCTGTAGAGGGATTACCAATTGGTCATGTTTGTTTGGATATTGGTACTGGTACGGGCGCTGTTTTTCAATATTTATCTCAACCAGTCCAACATAAAATTGCTTTTGATATTGCATTGCCCATGTTAGAAATGGCGCAAGACAAAGCCGTTGCCCATCAATATGTATTAGGAAACGCAGAGTTTTTACCATTTGGCTCTAATACCATTGATTTGTGCATTAGCAATATGGCTTTGCAGTGGTGCGATATTGAGTGTGCTTTACATGAAATTGAGCGGGTATTAAAACCAAATGCTTATGCTGCCTTAACGTTGGTTATTTCAGGTACCTTTTGGCAGCTTGAGAAAGTATGGTTAGAAGAAGGCTTGGCTTCGCCAGTGATGCCTTTTGTGCCAGTAGATGGGTTATTAAGCCAACTAGATAGTAGCGATTTGAGATTAGTGGAAAGCAAGCAGCAAGAATATCAGGCGCATTATGAAAACTTACATCTTTTGTTAGCGGCGATTAAAAAAACGGGTGCTCAGCAGTATCCGAAAAAGTCGGAGCAGGGCTTGTTAGGGAAAAAACGTTGGCTTGCATTACAAAAAGGGTATGAGGTTTTTCGGCAGCTTGAAGGTTTGCCATTAAGTTACCGAACCTTGCAGTTGATTGTACAAAAGAAAGGTTAAAAAATGGTTTTGAATCAAGTCAAACCGGTGGTATTTGTAACGGGAACAGATACCGAAATCGGAAAAACATATTGCAGTTGTTTATTGCTTGAAGCAGCAAAAAAGCAGGGTTTGAAAGCTTTGGGTTATAAGCCAGTGGCTTCAGGCAGCCTGTGGCAGAATAATCGCTATGAAAATGAAGATGCTTTGTCTTTGCAAGCAGCATCTAGTTTGCAATTGCCTTATGAGTCACATAATCAATATAGTTTTGCAGAGGCGACAGCTCCTCATTTTTTAGTTGGGCAAGATGGTATTGATTTCGTGCGCTTAAGCCAAGGTTTAGAGCACCTAAAACAGCAAGCAGATTTTACTTTGGTTGAAGGTGCTGGCGGTTGGTACACACCTTTAGGAAAGGGAATTGATTTTGCTGACTGGGTTAAACAAGAGCAGTTGCCAGTTATTTTGATTGTTGGCATGAAGTTAGGTTCGATTAATCATGCACTTTTAACAGTAGAAGCAATTAAGCAAAGTGGGTTGCCATTATTGGGCTGGGTGGCTAATTTCGTGAATGCTCCTCATGCTCGTGATGAAGATTATTTACAAGCGTTACAAGAAAGAATGAATGCCCCATGTTTAGCTGTGGTGAAATATGGGGAAGAAAATCGGTTAGCAGCCATTGAACAATTACAGAAATCCTTAGCATCTTTCTTATCTAAATAAGATTTAATCTCATCTATGCATTGCAGGATGTAATGTTATATTGTAACATTGCATCCTTGTTAATGATTCCATACTCAAATAATGGTTTGAGTTTCTAAATTAAATGAAAAATTCTTCTTCATTGTTATTGGCTAGTTTATGGTGGCGCCTTGGTTTGGTAGCGATTTTGGTGGCTATCATTTGGGGCTTATATGCTTGGGTATTAAATTATGTCGATTAATATTGAAAATATTACAGTTAGCTATCAAAAGCATCCTGCAGTACATCATGTTTCCCATGTTTTTAATGAAGGGGAATCGTGGGCTATTTTTGGTCCCAATGGTGCAGGGAAAAGTACATTATTAAAAGCAATTATGCAGTTACTACCAGTGGATACTGGAAAAGTTGTTTGGCAAGGCTTGGCGAGAAAAGACATTGCCTACTTGCCGCAGCAGTCAGAAATTGACCGTGACCAACCCATGACAGTTTTTGAATTGGTTGCGATGGGGCTTTGGTATGAGCTGGGCTTTTTTGGAGGCATTAATCGCAAACAAAAAGAGCGCATTGTTATTGCGCTTGAGCGAGTTGATATGCAAGGTTTTGAGAACCGAATGATTGGCGAGCTATCAAATGGACAATTTCAGCGAGTATTGTTCGCCAGAATGTTGGTTCAGGAAGCCAAGTTTTTATTGTTAGATGAACCCTTTAATGCTGTGGATGCGGCAACGACTGAAGCGCTTTTGCAAGTATTAAAGAATGCGATGGATGAAGGCAAAAGCATTGTTACTGTTTTGCATGATATTGAGCAAGTTAAAAAACACATTCCCAATGCTTTGTTATTGGCAAAAGAAAAAATTGCAGTTGGTGCCAGTGTCGATGTTCTAACCGCAGAAAACCTACAAATTGCTTTGCAAATGATGCAACCTCAACATACTTTAGCACCGTGGTGCGCAACGTCTTAATGGATTAAATCAGGATGTCTTTTTATCAATTATTAATGGAACCTTTTGTCGATTTTAGCTTCATGCGCTTCGCATTGGTTTCTACCATTTTTTTATCACTCAGTGCTGCTCCCATTGGTGTTTTTTTGGTCATGAGAAGAATGAGTTTAATGGGTGATGCTTTAAGTCATGCCATTTTGCCAGGAGCGGCTATTGGCTATATGGTTGCTGGTTTAAGCATTCCAATGATGAGCCTTGGTGGGTTTATTGCTGGCGTTATTATGGCTGTTTTAGCCGGTTTAGCCAGTCGTTTTACCAATTTAAAAGAAGATGCCAATTTCGCTGGCTTTTACTTAATGAGCTTGGCTTTGGGTGTGTTATTGGTCAGCCGTTCTGGCAGCAGCATTGATTTATTGCACTTATTATTTGGTTCAGTGCTATCTGTCGATGAAACCTCATTAACCTTAATTGCCATCGTTGCTAGCTTAACATTGGTGCTATTGGCTGTGATGTATCGCCCTTTAATGCTAGAAAGTATTGACCCTGTTTTCTTGCGAGCAGTTAAAGGAAAGGGCAGTTTATGGCATGTTTTATTCATGATGTTAGTGGTTATTAACTTGGTGGCTGGTTTTCAGGCATTGGGAACATTAATGGCCGTTGGTTTGATGATGTTGCCAGCAATTAGCGCTAAGCTTTGGGCTAAAAGCATGAGCATGATTTTGTTGATAAGCACTGCAATTGCCTTGTTGTGTAGCTGGGCGGGCTTGGTTTTGTCTTATTATATTGAAGTGCCATCTGGCCCTGCGATTATTATTTTATGCAGTTTTGTTTATTTAATATCTTTGATTTTTGGTGTGCATGGCGGCGTATTGGCCAAGTATTTACGTGGAAAACATCGCTCAGCATAATGTAGAACTTAGGAGAAAAGCATGAAGAAGTATTTGTTAGGCTTGTGGTTATTGCTATTGACGGGTTTATCAATGGCAGCGCCTGTGAAAGTTTTAGCCAGCTTTAGTATTTTGGGAAATGTGGCCACTGAAATTGGTGGAAATCGCGTGAATGTGACGGATTTAGTTGGCGCAGATAAGGATGCCCATGGCTACCAACTTACACCAAATGATTTGAAAAAAATACGTGATTCTCAATTGGTTTTATTAAATGGCATGGGATTTGAGCCAGCGGATGTTACTCGAGCGATAGCACAAAGCAAGATTAAAGCCGTTGTTGTGACCAATGGCATTAAGGGTTTGGAAATGGATCATGATCACGACCATCATGGACATCATCATCACAATCACGACAAAGATCCTCATGTTTGGAATGACCCAGTTTTAATGCAAATCTATGCTAAAAACATTGCCAATGCTTTGATTGCTGCTGATCCAACAGGTAAAGCATATTATGAAGGTCGACTGAAAGCCTACCAAAAACAATTAAGCGATTTAAATACTTGGGCAGCAACGCAGTTTAATAGCATTCCTAAAGCACAGCGCAAAGTTTTAACATCGCATGATGCATTTGCTTATATGGCTCATCGCTACGGCATTAAATTTATTGCACCTCAAGGAGCAAGTGGCGATAGTGAGGCATCAGCAAAAACAGTTGCTAGCATTATTAAACAAGTGCGTGAGCAAAATGTTAAAGCTATTTTTCTTGAAAACATTAAAGATCCACGTTTAATGCAACGAATTAGTAAAGAAACTGGCGTTGGGGTAAAAGGGAAATTGTATTCAGATGCTTTAAGTGCTGGAAATGGACCTGCCAATAGTTATATTAAAATGTACCGTTACAATGTTGGGCAAATGGTTTCCGCAATGAAATAAAGATTTTAGTGATAAAAAAACCTGCATTTAGCAGGTTTTTTTATGCATACAATGTTTGTGTGAGTGCTTCTTTTAAAGCCAGTTGTGTATGAGTATTGAGTAGCGTTGGTGATGAAATTAAAAAGCTATCTTCAACACGCTCATCCATGGTGGTGATTTTTGCATGGTGTAAATGAATGTTGAATTCCGATAAAATTTTAGCAATGTTTGCCAGCAGCCCCAAACGGTTGTAAGTAATGATATTAAGGGTGAATAACGGCTCGATTTCCTCTTGAATTAACTCAATGTGGGTTGAGAGCGGAAGGTGTTTTAAGCGCCGACTTTTGGGTTTTGCTATGGATGCAATGTTGAATTGCTCAGGATGCATAGCGAAATGTCGTAAGGTTTTCTCCAGTTTTTTGAGTAATTTTTCACCTTGGTCATACAATAAATAGTCGGGAATATGCAATGTAAACGTATCCAAGACAAAATGGTGGTCGGTTACAAAAGCTTTGGCTGCAAGAATGTCTAATTGGTATGAGCTGAAAATGTGGCACATTTTTGCAAATAAATGTTCATTGTTGGGCATGAAAACCATCACTTGTAAAAACTGGCTATGTGGCATAAAGCGAGTAGCAATTGTTGGTTCTTGCATCTCTGTTGCAATGGTTTTCAGGTGCCAAACAATATCCCGTTTTTCATAACGAGAAAAATAGGCTTGCCCTAAATCCTGAATGGTTTTTCTTTGTTGTGCTTCAGATAATCCCATTTTTTGCATGCTTAGCATAGCAATATCATGTCGTTGACTAATCAATGACATGGGTGAATCTGTTTTGCCTTGTAAAAATAACATGCTGCTATGAAATAAATCATCGATTAAATTCGCTTTCCAGCTATTCCATATTTTAGGGTTGGTACCACGAATATCAGCAATGGTTAGCAAATATAGCGCAATTAAGCGCTCAGGGGTTTGGATGGTTTGGCAGAAGCTTTGAATAACCAGAGGATCACGAATGTCTTCTTTTTGTGCGGTTTGGGAAAGCAATAAGTGGTTCTCTACTAAAAAGCACAGCAAGTGGGTTTCTTCATGGCTCAGAAAATGGTCTTTTGCAAAAGATTTAGCATCTTGAATGCCTTCTTGTGAGTGATTGCCTTGTCTGCCTTTGGCAATATCATGAAAAAATGCTGCCAAATACAGTATAAAAGGTTTATTAAATTGCTGAATAAGGTTCGATGCCACTGGAAATTCATGGCTGTGAGCATCAATGGCAAAGCGGCGCATAT
Source organism: Vitreoscilla sp. (assembly GCA_030150505.1). Taxonomy (GTDB): domain Bacteria; phylum Pseudomonadota; class Gammaproteobacteria; order Burkholderiales; family Neisseriaceae; genus JASLFS01. Next base: position 37,174 of record JASLFS010000043.1, read on the forward strand.
TGCGAACAACCATTAAAATGTGCTCGTCAACAGGATAAACATGAAATAAATCATGTTGCATATGCCCAACTATGCGCCCCCAGTTGGGGAGGTATTTGCCCAATAGTCCATATAAATTTAAGCGGCGAAGTGTGTGGGTTAAGCCATTTCCTCTTTTAAAAAACTCAATAAATCTTTGTCTATTAATGGGGTTTTGATAAAAAGAATGGTTAATTTGTTGTCCTGCTAACCACCATGCACGCAGAGTTTTTGGGGCTAAGTGATTAATGTCATTGTGGTGTTGCATGACTTCGATAATGCGAAAAATCTGTTCAGGTTGTTCTTTGAATAGATTCAGATTTTTAACCGCAATGGTGTTTCTAACTTGATAAAAATTATCATCGATATTTTGTGTAAATTTTGGCCAGTTGGAATAAACCCGTTCTTTTAACATGGGCAGTAAAATATGGTTGAGCTGTTTAACATTCTTGCTGGCTCGGTAGAATGTCTTCATGAGTTTTTCACTGCGGATTTGTTGGTTATCGTCTTCTAGGTTGAGCGATAGCGCTACTTGGTTTTGTAAGTCGAATAGCAAGCGGTTTTCATTTCTGTGGCTGGCTAAATGTAATTCAATGCGTATTTTGGCCAATTGTTTGTGGCTGTATAACAGTAAGCCAGCTTCCGTTTTGGTTAAAATATTTTTACGCATGAGGCGTTGAAAATGAGCAGGTAAACCTTGTACTTTTGCTAGCCACATCATGGTATGTAAATCCCGCAATCCACCTGTACAGGTTTTAATGTTGGGTTCTAATAAGCTAGTGGCATTGGTATTTTTGGTGTGGCGGTTATATTGTTCTTGAAGCTTGCCATCAATAAAATTCGCTAGGTTGCGTTTTTCATGGCGAGTTTGTAACAGCTGTTGTGCGATTGATTTTGTGCCCGTGATTAATCTGGACTCTAGCAATGCAGTATCAAATTCTAAGTTCTCTTCGGCTAGTTGTAATAATTCATTAATGGAACCAATTTGAACAGATGGGGTTAAGCCAATATCCCATAATAATTGTATGAATTGAGCACATTGTTCTTGTTGTGCACTATTTAAAGAATTTTCACCAACCAAGGCAATGTCGATATCAGAATAAGGATAAATCTCGGCTCGCCCAAATCCACCAATGGCCAATAATGCAATATTTTGTGGCAAATTTAAGTGCATCCATAATTGCGATAGCAAGCTTTGTAAGGCATCATCCCATGCTTTAAAAAAAGCATGAGGGGAATAATTCTTACGATATTGGTTTTCTGCGTAGGAACGAGATGTTTGTAAGATATCGCTGTATTGTGTGGTCAAGTTATGATTGTGCATGGGATTCTTCATGTTTTCTAAGCCAATTGGCTTTTGCATCTTGAATGGCAAGTATTCTGGCTTGATTAATTTTTTCTGGTATTTCCTTAGGCGAGCTAGATTGCTCTATGCAAGATTGTATGTTGATCGATTGTGCAGCATGTAGAATGGCTTGCCAAAATTGATGTTGAGGATAGGGCGATTGGCTAGAATGTAAACGACCTTGTGCATCTGCTTGGCATACGTTGAGCAATTGATTAAATCGTTCAGGCTGCCTGAAAGCATCACAGGATTGCAAAATTTTTAGTAAAGTTTTCGGTCTAAGTTCCCATGATGAATGAATCAATATATGGTATTCGGTTGTTAATTCAGCTAGTTTTGCAGCATGTTTAGGAACACGAAGGCGTTGGTTAACGGCTTTAACTGGTTTAATACCCGCTTTATCGTGCCCAAAATGCCTAGGCAAAATATTTTTAGGTGTTTTTGCTTTGCCCAAATCATGCACTAAAGCAGCATAGCGCTCATCAAGTGATAAATTCATCTGAACCGATTGATCTAAAACCAATAAAGTATGAATGCCGCTGTCAATCTCAGGATGGTAATCACTTCGTTGAGGGATGCCAAATAAAGCATCTAGCTCAGGCAATATTTTTTCTAATGCGCCGCATTCCAATAACGTGGTAATCATGATACTAGGGTGTTTTTCTAAAAGCCCTTTGCGAAATTCTTGCCAAATTCTTTCTGGTACTAACGCATCAACCTCTCCAGATTGAACCATGGTTTTCATTAACGACATGGTTTCGGGCGCAATGGTAAATTGGTAACGTGCTGCAAAACGGGCAATGCGTAAAATACGGACAGGATCCTCAGCAAAAGCAGCACTAACATGGCGTAAAATGCCTTGTTTTAAATCTTTTTGACCACCAAAAGGGTCGATAATATCGCCATTCTCATTTTGCGCCATGGCATTGATGGTTAAATCCCTGCGCATTAAATCTTCTTCCAAAGTGACACTTTTCGAAGCATCAACAATAAATCCTTTATACCCAGCTGCTGTTTTTCTTTCAGTTCTTGCTAAGGCATATTCTTCTTTTGTTTTTGGATGTAAAAAGACAGGAAAATCTTGCCCAACAGCTTGATAGCCTAAGGACAATAAATGCTCAGGTTGCGCACCAACAACAACCCAATCTTTATCATGGGTCTGGAAACCCAATAATTGATCTCTCACAGCACCACCAACCAAATACACTTGCATAACATCAACCTTGAAAAACATTTCATCAATTGTAACAAGTTTCAGCAGTTTGATAATAGAGGTTAATTTGATTTGAGTTTATGCTAATAAATGGGTGAGGTTGGATAACTGCTGGTTGATGGCATAAAGAAACTTTAGAACCTCATTATCCATTGGTTTGGGCAGATTCTGTAAGAATTACTGTTGAGAAGCTTGGTTATTTGATATTTTAAAATAGTCATTAAATAGATTTAAATAAAAAAAGCCGTTATGCAAGATAACGGCTTTTGATATCAATTCTAAACGTTAGTTATCTAAGAAACGCTCAGCATCTAAAGCAGATTGACATCCACTTGCTGCACTAGTAATGGCTTGACGATAGATATGATCTTGAACGTCACCAGCAGCAAAGATGCCTTCAATGCTAGTTTGTGTTGCATTACCATCACGACCACCTTGTGTAATCAGATAGCCAGTTTCATCCATTGCCAATTGGCCTTTGAAAATTTCAGTATTTGGATTGTGGCCAATAGCGATAAACACACCAGATACAGCAACTTCTTCAGTAGCACCGTCATTGCTTTTTAGGCGTAGACCAGTCACACCAGAATTGTCGCCCAATACTTCATCTAGATTGCTGTTTAGTTTTAGAATAATCTTGCCTTCTTCAACTTTTTGCATCACTTTATCAACCATGATTTTTTCGGCACGGAAAGTATCACGGCGGTGAATTAAAGTGACTGTTTCTGCGATGTTGGCTAAATACAAAGCTTCTTCTAATGCTGTGTTACCACCGCCAACCACTGCAACTTTTTGGTTTTTATAGAAAAATCCATCACAAGTAGCACAAGCAGAAACACCTTTGCCCATGAAGGCTTCTTCGCTTGGTAAACCCAAGTATTTTGCAGAAGCGCCAGTAGCAATAATCAATGAATCACATGTGTATGTACCCATGTCGCCTGTTAAGGTAAATGGGCGGTTTTGTAGATCAACTTTATTAATGTGATCATAAATCATTTCAGTACCAAAACGCTCAGCATGTGCTAAGAAACGAGCCATTAACTCAGGGCCTTCCACACCATTTGCATCAGCAGGCCAGTTATCTACATCTGTTGTCGTCATTAATTGACCACCTTGTGCAATACCTGTAATGAGTGCAGGTTGTAAATTCGCACGAGCAGCATAAACAGCCGCAGTGTAGCCAGCAGGACCAGAACCAAGAATAATCAATGGAATGTGTTTGCTTTCACTCATGTTGTTTGTCTTTCATATTTTGGTGTTTTAATTTGTGTGAATATTTTACGTTATTGGCTTGGTTTGTCTAATTTAATAAAGTAATTTATTCATAGTTTACTTTGATAATTGATCATCTAACATTTGCCAGATACTTTCTGGCGTGAGTTTGTTTAGGCAATCAGTGTGCCCTAATGGGCATACTCGTTCAAAGCAAGGACTGCAGGGCAGGTGCAAGCTAGCAATGCTCGCCTCCGTTGATAGCGGCGGAGTATGATCAGGGCTTGATGAACCATAAATACTAATAATTGGTCGCTCTAAGGCCGCTGCAACGTGCATCAAACCAGAGTCATTACAAACAATAGCCTGTGTTAATGAAATTAAATCAATGGCTTGACCTAATTTTGTTTTGCCGCATAAATTGACAATGTGTTTTTTAGCATCGCCAATAATTTCGTCAGCAATCTCTGAATCTTTTTGAGAGCCAAATAACCAAACTTGCTTACCTGATTCAATACAATATTGTGCTAATTTGGCAAAATGTTCCGCTGGCCAGCGTTTGGCAGGACCATATTCTGCACCAGGACAAAAACCAATAGCAGGGCGGTTTAAATCAAGATTTAAATCTTGCAATGCTTGCTGTTGATCTTCAGGATGGCTAATGAGTTTCGGAAAAGCTGCTGGGCGTGGTAATGGCGCATTTTTTGCATAAGCCAATGCTAAATACCGTTCAACCATCATGGGCAATTCTTGCTCATCAAGCACACGAATATCATTTAATAGACCATGACGAGATTCACCAATGAAGCCAGTTCTTTTGGGGATTTTAGAGAAAAAAGGTACCAAAGCCGACTTGAGAGAGCCCGGCAATACAATTACTTGGTCATAATGGTTTTTTCTTAATTCTCGCCCATTTTTGTACCGTTGCCATAGCTTCACTTCCCCGTGCCCAAAAGGATTGGTTAATAGATCATTGACTTCAGGCATGCGGTTATAAACCGCTTGTGACCAAGCAGGGGCATAGACATCAATTTGAACATTTGGATATTGAGCTTTTAGAGCACCAAGCATGGGTTGGGACATTACACAATCCCCAATCCATGATGGTGAAATAATCAAAATTTTATTGATCATATTTGTCTGGTCATTATTCTGCTGTATGGTGAGGAACTTCACCATCTAGGCGATAAGTTGCACCACAATAAGGGCAGCTAATTGTGCTATTTGACTGGATTGGCAAGAATACGCGTGGATGTTGATTCCACAATGGAGTTGCATCGGTTGGACAGTGCAAAGGTAAATCTGCAGGCGTAATAACGATTACATTATCTTGAGTTGTTGTCATTGCTGTATTCCATGTAAAACGATAAGTATTGAAACAAGCCTTAATGAAGTGACTATAAGGCTGTCTTTTGAGCCCATTATAATGGAAATGTTCTTGAGATATAAGTGAGGATATTGCTGTATTGATAAAATTGAACAGTAATCACATTAAAACTGCTTTTAATCAGCATATTGTTATTCATTATCTAGGTATTTAATGGCTTTAAATTGAATCATATACATTTATATAACAATATTATTTTGTGATTAGGATTTTTGATGGATTATTTTTATCTGATAATCATATTTTGCCGTGTTTGACATCTGCTTAATAGAGATCAAATAACGATCATAAATTGTTTTTTCGTGATGATTACATACCATTTTTTGTACTTTTCAGCTAAACTATGGCGACTTAACAAATTACGATATAAAGGGGCGCTTGGCATGAAGTACTTTTATAGGTTATTAAAGGTTATTATTTTATTGGCCTTATTGGTCATTGCCCTTAAAAATACACAATTAGTTGATTTTAACTGGGTTATTGGTGAGAAATTACAGTGGCCTTTAATTACATTATTGTTGATTTTCTTTGTAATTGGCACCGTATTTGGTATTTTCTCTATGCTTGGTCGAGTAATGTCATTGAGAAATGAGAATATTCGCTTGCGTCGTGAGTTAATTAAAAACGCTAAAATTAAGCACGAAGAATTCGCTTCTTTACAAGATACAAAAGAAGATGGCTCAGAAAATGCCAATAAAAAAGCGACAACTCCCCCAATTCATCCTTAAGAATAATATCTGACAATAATCAAGATTCGTTTATAAGTATAAGAAAGTTATTAATTAACAATGATTGAAACAGATTTTTGGTGGTGGTTGTTACCATTGGCGCTGCTACCTGTATTTTTTGCGATGGGTTGGTTTGCAGCTCGAGTAGATATGCGAACAGTTTTAAAACAAGCCAAAACTGTTCCCACTGGCTTTTATAAAAGTTTAGCAGCTTTGGTTGATAGAAAAACGGATGTAGCAGCTGACGCTTTGAGTGAAGTTTTGCGACAAGAGCCTCATTCTTATGAATTGCATTTAACGTTGGGTAAATTATATCGCCAACGTGGAGAAAATGATAAAGCCATTCGTTTACATCAAGCGCTATTGGCTTCTCCTGATTTGATTGGCGATAAGCGAGAAGAAGTTCTGTTTGAATTAGGACAGGACTTTCAAACAGCTGGTTTAGTTGATCGAGCTGAAGGTATTTTTAAAGATTTGGTGCAAGGTAATGCAGCAAAAGTGGCTCGTGAAGAGTTATTAAATATTTATCAGCAGGATCGCGACTGGGAAAAAGCGATTGAAACAGCATCGCATTTAAGCCATGATGAATTAACCTATCAATTTGAAATCGCGCAGTTTTATTGTGAATTAGCACAAACTGCTTTGTTTCAATCTAATTTTGAAAAAGCCAAGAATGATGTTTACCAAGCATTAATTGCCAATAGAAAATGCACACGTGCGAACATGATTTTAGGCGATATCTACTTACAAAATAACGATTTTCAGTCCGCTATTGACGCTTACAGTGCCATTGAAAAGCAAAATCATGTTTATTTAAGCATGGTTGGCGAAAGATTATTTGATGCTTATGATGGCCTTAATAAAGGCACTGAAGGTTTGGCTGTGCTTGTTGGCTACATGAAAACGTTCCCTCAGTTGGATTTGATTGATGTTATCTATGAGAAAGCTTTGTTATTGCAAGGTGAGCAAGAAGCTGCAGAGTTGATTTTAGATTTAGTGAGAATGAAGCCAGATTTAAAAGGCACATATCGCTTACTCGGCTTGAGAATGTCGGATCTGGATTTAACATGGCGTGCTGATGCAGATATGGTCAGACAAGTTGTTGGTCGTTATGCACAAAAAGCATTGGTTTACCGTTGTCGTCATTGCCATTTTAAATCACAAGTTTTTTTCTGGCATTGCCCAGCATGTAACAAGTGGGAAACATTCACCCCGAACAAAATTGAGGTATAAATTTTGAATCCTTTAATGTCATCATTCAATCAAAATTACACAACAAGATTGCCCGTTATTGTGGCTTTAGACTATCCAGATGCTGAAGAAACTTTGGCCTTTGTTCGTCAATTAGATCCAAGCCTCTGCCAATTGAAAATTGGCAAAGAGCTATTTACTGCGACAGGCAGACATTTGGTAGAGCAGTTAATTAACCAAGGATTCAAAGTTTTTTTGGATTTGAAATACCATGATATTCCTAATACCGTTGCGCAAGCTTGCAAAGTGGCAGCGCAAATGGGGGTGTGGATGGTTGATATGCATGCTAGTGGTGGTCGCCGTATGATGGAAGCTGCAGTGGAAGCCATTGCCAATGAAAACAATCAACCATTGCTAATTGCCGTTACTGTTTTAACCAGTATGGATCAGCAAGATTTAACGGAGTTAGGCATAACGAAAACAGTGGAAGAGCAAGTATTATCTTTGGCGAGCTTGGCTAAAAGCTCGGGAATGGATGGCGTGGTTTGCTCAGCGCATGAAGTGGTGCGATTGCGTGAAACCATTGGCCAAGATTTTACATTAGTAACACCTGGTATTCGTTTAAGCCATAGCGTAGTTGATGATCAACGCCGTATTATGACGCCACAAGAAGCACTGGAAGCTGGTTCTGATTATTTGGTTATGGGGCGTCCTATCACACAAGCATCAGATCCTATTTCTGTATTGCAGAATGTCAATGATATCGCTTTACAGTTGCCTTAAATTTTAATTTAAAAGGATGTGTAATGAGTTTATTACAATCATTAGCACTTACCGAAGAAGCATTTAAAAAACAAATTTCAGCAGCAAAAGTTTTGGTTGTTGGTGATGTAATGCTAGACCGATATTGGTTCGGGGATACGCATCGCATTTCTCCCGAAGCGCCTGTTCCTGTTGCTAAGATTGAGAAAATTGAGCAAAGAGCTGGTGGTGCCGCCAATGTGGCTCGCAATATAGCCAGTTTAGGTGGGCAAGTTGGTTTGTTGGCTATTACCGGCACAGATGAAGCGGCTGATAGTTTGGCAAAAATGATGTCTGATATCGGTGTGGCTTATCATGGCATTCAAGATGCTAAAGTAGCAACGACCATTAAATTGCGGGTTATGGCACGTAATCAACAATTGATTCGTTTGGATTTTGAAGATTTTCCGCAAGAAGCAGCTTTGCAAGAATTGTTGGAACAATTCAAAGTTTTGCAAAATGAATATGATGCCATTATTTTATCGGATTATGGCAAGGGTTGCTTGAAGTATATCCAGCAACTGATTGATTTAGCAGGTGAGCAAAATAAACTGGTTTTGATTGACCCTAAAGGCAGTGATTATCAGAAGTACGAAGGGGCGACAATGATTACGCCTAATCGTGCAGAATTGAAACAAGTTGTTGGGCAGTGGGTAGATGAAGATGACTTGGAAAATAAAGTACAAATGCTGCGTCAAAAATTGGCTTTAAATGCAGTTTTACTGACACGAAGTGAAGAAGGCATGAGTTTATACGGGCATCAAAATGTTCATCATCAGCCAACTCATGCGCAAGAGGTTTATGATGTTTCAGGCGCTGGCGATACGGTAATAGCCAGTATGGCACTTTGCTTGGCTGCTGGCTTTAGTGCAGAAGAAGCCATGACGTTTGCCAATATCGCAGCAGGTGTGGTCGTGGCGAAACTGGGTACGGCTGTTTGTACACAACAAGAATTATTAGATGCTGAATAGCATAGTTAGGAAATTATCATGAGCATTGTCGTAACAGGTGCTGCAGGTTTTATTGGTAGTAATATCGTTGCTGCATTAAATGAACGTGGTATTACAGATATTATTGCTGTTGATAATTTATCAAGTGGCGATAAGTTTAAAAATTTAGTGAATGCTGAGATTGAGCATTACTTAGATAAACATGAGTTTATTGAGTTAGTTAATAACCATGCATTGCCGTTTGGCTCAATTGAAGCTGTTTTTCATCAAGGCGCATGTTCAGATACCATGAATCATGATGGTCATTACATGATGAATAACAACTACCAATATACTTTAGATTTATTTGACTGGTGCCAAGATAAAAGAATTCCATTTTATTATGCCTCAAGTGCTGCAGTATATGGTAAAGGTGAAGTATTTGAAGAGAAAAGAGAGTTAGAGCAGCCATTAAATGTTTATGGTTATTCTAAATTCTTGTTTGACCAAGTGCTTCGTCGTCGGATGAATGAAGGTTTGCGTTCTCCTGTGGCTGGTTTTAGATACTTTAATGTTTATGGCTACCATGAGCAACATAAAGGTCGTATGGCATCTGTGCCTTATCATCATTTTAATCAATACCGCGAACGTGGTTATGTTGAATTGTTTGGTGAATATGCAGGTTATGGTAATGGTGAGCAACGTCGTGATTTTATTAGCGTTGAAGACATTGTTAAAGTGAATTTATTCTTCTTTGACAATCCTGAGTTGTCAGGGATTTTCAACTTAGGTACTGGACGCAGCCAAACATTTAACGAACTGGCTGCTGCGACTGTGAATGCTTGCCGTCATGCAGATAACTTGCCTGAATTAAGCTTAGCTGAGTTGGTTAAAGAGAATTTGATTCGTTATATTGACTTCCCAGATAGCTTAAAAGGCAAATACCAAAGCTTTACAGAAGCCAATATTCAGTCATTAAGAGATGTTGGTTACGATGCTGATTTTTTCAGTGTTCAAGAAGGTGTGAGCCGTTATATTCAAGATTTATTAGCTGAATAATAAATACCTATCTAGCCTAAGGTTATTGTTTTTGAAAAGAAATAAGCAATAAACTTGGGCTTTTCATTTGTCTTTTGACTCACGTAAGCATTTTTTACAAAATTAAAGTATTTTTTCTGTATTTCAAGAGCTGTTTTTCTCGAAATAAGTTTTGAGCTGATTTATGGGGTGATGTCCGTATTCACCATTGGCGAGCTTACTTGTTTCAGGTATTAATGAAAAAATACAATGACAAAGTAATTTTTGGAAATGAAATTGAATCGATATGCCACATATGTTGGCCTGAGTGCTATTTTTTTATGGGCCAGCATTGTAGGGCTTATTCGTACTGTTACTGAGGAAATGGGAGCGGTGGCTGGGGCTGCGAGTATTTATAGCTTAGGTGCTGTTTTGTTGTTGATTATTTTTGGTATTCCAAGAATTCAGCAATGTTCTAAGCCATATTTGTTCTGGTCAAGTTTGTTATTTGTCAGTTATGAAATATGCCTTTCCTTATCAGTGGGTTATGCCAGTGACGCTAAAGAAGCCATTGAAGTCAGTATGTTGAATTACCTTTGGCCGAGTTTAACCATCGCTTTTTCTGTTATTTTCAATAAACAATTGGCTAAAAAATGGCTTTGGTTAGGATTATTTATTTCATTTTTAGGAATGATTTGGGTGTTAGGGGCGGAAACTGGGCTCAATTGGCACCACATGATGGGTAATGTATTAAAAAATCCAATTAGTTATATTTTGGCATTGTTGGGTGCTGTTATTTGGGCAGTTTATTGCACAATTACGGTACGGTATGCTGAAGGCCAAAATTTAGTAACTTGGTTTTTTGCCTTAACAGCATTGGCATTGTGGTTGCAATTTTATTTAGTAGATAGTGCCGTTTTTGTGATGCCAAAGGTTGTTATTTGGCCATTGTTAATGGCTTCTGCTGCCATGGCGCTGGGATACGGTGCATGGAATTTTGGTATCTTATATGGGAATGTAACCATTTTAGCCTGTGCTTCTTATTTTATTCCTGTTTTGTCAGCAGCTTTGGCTTCATGGTATCTGGACACAGCATTGAGTATAGGCTTTTGGCAGGGCGTGGCTATGATTTGTTTTGGGTCGTTAATTTGCTGGTTTGCTACTAGAAATAATGCATAGATATTAATGTATTACGCTGTGTAATAGCACCTTTTTTATGGTGGTTTTATATCGGCTAGTTTGGCTAATAAGATATACGGCAACATGGTTTTGTGGTATGTTTCTTAAACTTTTCCATCATTGTTCAGGTATTACTTTGCAATAATATGCGGCATGATTTATGTGCTGATGGTTAATTATAGTGTGTACTGTTTTTTTATCATTGAATCAGTCTTTGACTGAGTAGGAGTTGTTTGTGAGTTCGTTTGCATCACTGGGTTTATCAACAGAGATTGTTTCTGCATTGCAAGAGCAAGGTTATGAAAAGCCGACTCCTATTCAAGAAGCCGCTATTCCAAAAGCATTGGCTGGTCATGATATCTTAGCAGCAGCCCAAACAGGAACAGGTAAGACAGCAGCCTTTATGCTGCCGAGTTTGGAACGCTTAAAGCATTTTGCGACAACAAGCACATCACCTGCGATGCATCCTGTGCGGATGTTGGTTTTAACACCGACTCGAGAGCTAGCTGATCAGATTGATCAGAATGTTAAGAGTTATATTAAAAATTTAAGTTTGCGCCATACTGTTATTTTTGGTGGCACAAATATGAATGATCAATCTCAAATCTTAAGAAGCGGGGTTGAAATTGTAGTGGCAACTGTTGGGCGTTTGCTTGATCATGTCGAGCAAAAAAACATTCACTTAAATAAAGTGGATATTTTGGTATTAGATGAAGCTGACCGAATGCTTGATATGGGCTTTATTGATGATATTCGCCGTATTGTGAAGTTGTTACCAGCAGAACGTCAGATTCTATTATTTTCTGCGACTTTTGCGCCAGAAATTAAAAAGCTAGCCAATGATTTTATGCGCAACCCTGTAACTGTTGAAGTTGCTCAGCAAAATGCTACAGGTAAAAACATTGAACAGCATATGATTGCTGTTGATGCTTATCGTAAAAAAGCGTTATTAGAACGTTTAATTCTTGATTTGAACATGCAGCAAGTGATTGTTTTTTGTAAAACAAAAATGAGCGTTGATCAAGTTACCCGAGATTTGCAACGTAAAAAAATATCGGCTCAAGCCATTCATGGCGATAAATCACAATCACAACGTTTGGAAACTTTAACAGCATTTAAGGCTGGAGAAGTGAGGGTGTTAGTCGCAACTGATGTTGCCGCTCGTGGTTTGGATATCACCGATTTACCTTTTGTTATCAATTATGAATTACCTAACAATGCTGAAGATTATGTGCATCGTATTGGTCGTACAGGGCGAGCGGGTGCAGAAGGTATTGCTTTGTCTATGATGGATGAAGACGAACAGAAGATTTACGATGATATTTGCCAGTTAATCAAACAAAAATTAGACATTGAAAAAATAGAAGGCTTTGAGCCTCGTTGGATGGATAAAGGTAAGGGCAACCAAAAGAACCAGGTTGCTGCTGCACAAAAAACCATGACAACACGAGCGCAATATAAAAATAAGAAACAAGCTAATGAAAAAAACACATTGGATGAAGCATTAACCCATTGTGGAAAAATTACTGGGCGTGTTCGTCGTAGAAATCACAAGGAAGTGTGTGCATTGTTATTGCCTAATTATGGTCAAACAGCTGCGAGTGTTAAGACGAAAGCTTAAGCATGCGCAAGAATGATACGCCCACATTAAAAGCTTTTGGTATTTTGGAGCATTTGGCACAAGCAGATAGGGCGTTAACGCTTACTGAAATAGCCAATGATTTGGATAGTCCAAAAGCTACTATTCATCGAATGTTAGCCTCCTTGGAACAAGGGGGATTGATTATTCGAGATGCTGGTGTGAAGCATGCATATACCATTGGTCCTCGTTTGAACCGTTTGAGTACCACTGTGTTAAATCATTCTGGTATTCAGCGTGTTCGTCATGCTATTTTGAAGTCATTGGTTGCCGATATTCAACAAACGTGTAATTTAACCATGTTGGTTAAATCTGAAGTTTTGTATTTGGATCGAATGGAAGCGCCATCTCCTTTGAGATTGGATTTGCAGCCTGGTACGACAGTGCCTGCGCATGGTTGTGCTAGCGGTAAGTTGTTTTTGGCTAGGTTGCAAAAAGAAAAGCGAGATGCATTATTGGCTCAGAGCCAACTAAATGCTTTAACGCCCAATACTTTAACTGATTTAGCTGAGTTAGAACGTGAATTAGAGCGCATTCAAGTTCGAAATATCAGTATTGATAATGAAGAATTCGTACTTGGCATTACTTGTATTGCTGTGCCGATAGAAGACAGCAATGGAAATTGTATTGCCGCTATTGCAATGCATGGGCAAGTTGCTGCAACACCATTGCCTGTATCTTTATCATATGTGCCACGCTTGCAAGAAGCGGCGCGAGAATTGGCTAAAACATTTATACCAGATGTTGAGTAATCTCTCTAAGGGTTTTTAGAGTTGGATCAAGTTCTAATTCCATGTGGTAAATAAATTGAACAGGTAAAGATAGTTTATATTCTGGTAGTAAATCAATTTTAAAGCCAGCTTGCTGCGCATCTATTGCATTTTTCTTTGGTACCAATGCTAACCCTGCCTTTTCTGAAACCAAGGCTATTAATGTGTTTAAATGGTCACATTGCATGGTGATGTTTGGCTTAATGCGGCATTTGTGAAAAAAGTTTTGAGTGGCTTTGCTATTTGACGTAAATGCAGACATATCTAGCCATGGCTTGCTGCTTAATGTTTTGGTATCAATGAGTTCTTTTGACCAAGATTGTGGCGAGATTAAGCAGTATTCTTGTTCTCCAATATGATGTGAAAAAACATTTCGATAGGGTACTTCTCCAATATATATACCCGCAAGCAATTCTTTTTTTCGGACTTGATTGAGAATATTGCCACCAATATCATTCAATATTTGAATGTAGATATGCGGTAAAGCTTGTTGCAATTGATATGCCGCTTGGCTTAATAACGTTGAATTAACTGAACTGGTAGTGCCTAATACAATGGGTAGTTTTTCTTCTTTTGCTAAGTTTTGGGCGAATACATTCACACTGTGAATTTCTTGTAGCAGTTTCTCGGCTTTCGGGAGAAAATTTTTCCCCGCCAATGTTAGTTGCATCCCTTGTGCATTGCGTGCAAATAATTCTAAATTTAAGCTTTTTTCTAGCGATTTAATTTTGGCGGTAACCGCAGGCTGCGATAAATGCAGTGTTTCGGATGCTTGGGTTAGGTGTCCGTAATGAGCCACGGTTACGAATGTTTTTAATTGGCTAAAATCCAAAAAACTCTCCTTTGTTGTTCTATATCTCTTTTTTATTTCACACCATCATATCCATATTTTTATTGATTCTTCAAGGTGGTTTCATTTTTAGTCTTTTATTTTTATGATAATACAGCATATTTTTAATGCTAAATAATTGTTTTTTATAGAATTTTGCATTGCATCATTAGGTAATTAAATGTTTATCATCAAAAAATAAAATTAGATTATTTGAGTAGATTATTTTTAAATCTAACTTCAGGAAAGATGAATGCTTGAGGAGAAACGAAATGAACCAAAAAATCATTATTGGGGTATTGAATAATCCCGAGTTTCAAAAAATAACTAAGAAGAGAAATCGTTGGGGCTGGTGTTTGTCTGTGATGATGTTTTTTATTTATATTAGTTATGTTTTATATATGACCTTTAGCCCTGAGTCATTTTTTTAGGTTGATATTGCAAGCATGCTGGTGGCTTTGAGTATCAGCGATGTTTTATTTTCGTTTCTCTGTGTATTTTAAGTCATGTAAGTAAGGTTAATTTATTTGTTTTATTGGTTGTAAAGCAAAAAAGATAAAGTGAATTTCAGTGTGTTGAGTGGTTGTTGAATGATTGAAAATAAATTTTTTAAGGCAGCCAACCATCAAGAAAATAAATAGGCAGTTCTAACTGTCAAATAAAATCAATAATAAGGAGAAACAATGTCTGGTATCGAATCAGTATTAAAAGAAAACCGTGTTTTTTACCCAAATGATGCATTTAAAGCAAAATCGAATGTGAATGGTATTGAGGCTTATCATGCGTTGTGTGATAAAGCCAATGAGGATTATGAGGGTTTTTGGGGAAACTTAGCAAAAGAATATATTGATTGGAAAAAACCATTCACGAAAATATTAGATGAAAGCAATGCACCGTTTTTTAAATGGTTTGAAGATGGGCAATTAAATGTTTCTTATAACTGTTTAGATCGGCATTTAGAGCACCAAGGTGAAAAAATTGCGCTGATTTATGAACAAGATGACGGTACAGTAGAAAAGATTACTTATCGGGAATTGCATGCACGAGTTTGTCAGTTAGCAAATGGATTGAAAGCTTTGGGCGTGCAAAAAGGCGATAGAGTTGTACTGTATATGCCAATGGTTGCGAATGCTGTTGTAGCAATGCAAGCTTGTGCTCGCTTAGGAGCGATTCATTCAGTGGTTTTTGGTGGCTTTTCAGCTGGTGCAGTTAAGGATCGCATTAAGGATGCGGAAGCTAAAATTGTGATTACTGCCAATGAGGGTGTTCGTGGTGGTAAATGCAGTCAGCTGAAATCAGTTGTGGATGAAGCGCTGGAAAGCGGAGAATGCAGCAGCATTGAGAAAGTCATTGTTTTTGAGAGAACAGACACACCAGTAAATTTGGTTGCAGGACGAGATGTTTTATGGTCAGAAGTAGTGGCAGGACAAAGCAGTGAGTGTGAGCCTGAATGGGTAAGTGCGGAGCATCCTTTGTTTATTTTGTATACGTCAGGTAGTACAGGAAAACCGAAAGGCGTACAGCACAGTACAGGTGGTTATTTGCTGGGTGCAATCATGACTATGAATTGGGTGTTTGATTATCAAGATAGCGATATTTACTGGTGCACTGCTGATGTTGGTTGGATTACTGGGCATACTTATATTACTTACGGTCCATTATCTGTTGGTGCAACACAAGTGGTTTTTGAAGGTATCCCTACCTATCCGAATGCTGGACGTTTTTGGCAAATGATTGAAAAACACCAAGTTACCACATTTTATACTGCGCCAACTGCAATACGTTCATTGATTAAATTGGGTGCTGATTTGCCACAAAAATATGATTTATCATCTTTGCGGTTGTTAGGCACTGTTGGAGAACCTATAAATCCAGAAGCTTGGATGTGGTATTACGAAATGGTTGGCCAATCCCGATGCCCAATTGTGGATACATGGTGGCAAACTGAAACAGGTGCGAATATGATTGCGCCTTTGCCTGGTGCTGTATCGATTAAACCCGGTTCTTGTACCTTGCCAATCCCAGGTGTTATTGCTGATGTTGTGGATGAATCAGGTACAACAGTTGAACAGGGTAACGGTGGTTTTTTGGTCATTCGCCGACCATTTCCATCACTGCTGCGCACGATTTGGAATGATGATGAACGTTTTATTTCAACCTATTTTCCTGCGGAGTTTGATAATAAGTTGTACTTAGCAGGAGATTCGGCTCATCGAGATGAAAATGGTTACATTTGGATTATGGGGCGCATGGATGATGTGCTGAATGTTTCTGGACATCGATTGGGAACGATGGAAATTGAATCAGCCTTGGTTGCAAATCCGTTGGTTGCTGAGGCTGCTGTCGTGGGTAAGCCGCATGATGTAAAAGGTGAGGCAGTTGTGGCTTTTGTGATATTAAAAGATGAGCGACCAGAGGGCGAGGATGCCCAAAGAGTTGCAGCGGAATTAAAAAGCTGGGTGGCTCATGAGATTGGTAAAATTGCTCAGCCTGATGACATTCGATTTGGTGACAATTTACCCAAAACGCGTTCTGGCAAAATTATGCGTCGATTATTAAGGTCATTGGCAAAAGGCGAAGTGATTACTGCTGATATTTCGACTTTAGAAAACCCTCAAGTAATTGATCAGTTGCAAGAAGCTGTTTGATATAGCAGGCAAGAAAAAAGCACCGGAAGGTGCTTTTTTAATTGTTGTTTACTTAAGCTCGCGGTGGGTCATTTGGGCGTAATTGTGCAGCTAATTTATCCAAAATACCATTAACAAACTTATAGCCTTCATTACTACCAAAGGTTTTATTTAGCTCAATTGCTTCATTGATAATCACTGGGTAAGGTGTTTCTGGCATGCTTTTTAACTCATGCGTTGCCATTAGTAATACCGCTTTTTCAATTGGGCTTACTTCACTTTCATCTCTGTCCAGTAAAGGCAGGATAATCGCCATGTATTCTTCTTGATTATTAAAGCTACCATAGAAAGCTTTGGTAAATAAATCTTGGTCTGCTTTTTTGAAAGAATCATTATCTTGAAGATTATTAACAATGGTTAGTGCTGTTAAACCGGGATTCATTTGTACTTGGTATAAACCTTGTACAATAAACTCACGCGCACGGCGGCGAGATGTTTTCATATTCTTTTTATTCCTGTTCTGACTGGATATCGCGCAATAAGTTAGCCATTTCTACGGCAACATTTGCAGCATCAGCGCCTTTAATGTGCATACGAGCAATAGCTTGGTCATCATTTTCTGTGGTTAAAATAGCATTGGCGATAGGGATGTTAAAGTCTAAGCCAACACGGGTAACACCTGCACCTGATTCATTAGAAACCAATTCAAAATGATAAGTTTCACCACGAATAATAATGCCAAGGGCAATTAATGCATCATATTTATCGCTAGCAGCCATGTTTTGCAATACCAAAGGTACTTCTAAAGCGCCAGGAACTGTTGCAAGGGTAATGTGCTTGGCTTTTACGCCCAATTCCTCTAAACGCTCAGAACAGGCACGCAATAACTCGTTACCTATACCATCGCTAAAGCGAGCCTGTACAATACCAATGCGTAAGCCTTTTCCTGCCAAATCAATAGCGTAACGATTCATAATGTGTTTTCCTCGTGTTGAAAATGATTTTAAATGCTTAAGTAAAAAGCAAGGGGGTTATTATAACGTAAGCTGATGCAAATTTGCAGATACTCTATTGAATTTAAGCTGTCTGTTGTGCTTTTAAAGTTGCAATTTTATGTGCTTTACGCAAGCAGAATAAACTCAATATCGCACAGAATGTTTGTGTTAAAGCCATCGGCCATGCCGCATGCGTGCCTGCTAAACCTGTTAATGGAGAAACGGCAGCACCAAACATAAAGAATAAAGAGCCTAAAATAGCAGAGCCAGTGCCAATAGCATGTGGTGTTTGTTGAACAGCTAAGGCTGAGCCATTGCCTAAAATAAAGCTCATGGTCATTACGAAAACAAAAATAAGAGGCGCCATAATATAAGGGGAATGAATGCCGCTAGCAAAGGTAATTAACAATATGACTGCTAAGGCAAGGTTAATGCGTTGTGCCGTCCATAAAATTTGCCATGGTGAAAAACGTTTTAATAATTGGTTATTAATCATGCTGCCAGATACCAAACCAATGGCATTGCCAGCAAAGAAAAATGCATAATTTTTACTGGCAATTCCCAAAACGTTTTGATAAACGAATGGCGATGCGGATACATAACTCATTAAGCTACCAAATGATAAGCAAACAGCTAAGGTTAAACTTAAATAATGTTTATTGCTAATAATGGGCTTCATGCCTAAATAAACATGATGTAAACGTTCAGGGTTTCTTTTTTCTTGTGTTAAAGATTCTGGAACACGTAAGTAGGCTGTGGTTAGCATCACTAGCCCTAAAATAGCCAATGCAGCCATAATGCCACGCCAGCCTACATGCGGAACCAATGCGCTACCAGCCAAAGGAGCGATAACTGGGGCAAATCCACTGATTGAGCTTAAGATGCTAAATGCACGAGCGGCTTCTGCACCTTTGGCGATATCGGCAACAACAGCTCTGGCAATGACAATGCTGCCGGCGCCCATTAAACCTTGTAAAGCCCGAAAGAAAATAAAGCTTTTGATGTCTGCTACGAAAATACAGGCAATAGATGCTAGGAAATATAAGCTTAGGCATACCATTAATGGTTTTCGTCGGCCATATTTATCTGATAATGGGCCGATGATAATTTGACCAATACTAAGTCCGAATAAAAATGCGGTTAATGTTAGTTGAACAGCAGTTGCTTGTGCATTTAAATCTTTTGCAATGGTTGGGAACGAAGGCAAATACATGTCAATGGCAAAAGGGGCAACTGCTGTAAGTAAGGCTAATGATAAAAATAAAGTAGGGGTGAGTGTTGTTTGATGATATTTCATAAAATCCAAGTATTTTAAGTGTTGACTTGATTCAATATTTAACAAATTAATAGTTTTTAAAATATATTGATATTGCTAGAAGTTTAGCGATATATTTTAGCAAAAATTCTTAATAAAATCTTTTGGTTGGTTGAATTTATATTTGTTTTGACAAAGTCAGTTATTTGCTTGCAATGGGTTTGATTTCGTATTTTGTGGGCAGTTATAGAATAATTGTCTTAAATTAATTTTGAAATTTTGGGGTGTTGCCCTTATATTAAAGAGTTAGTCATTGCGGCTTTGTTACATCAATTGATTTGTTAATTAAAAATTCAGTTTTAATTCAATGGTGTAGCCATTTGTTTAACCACGAAAAAGGTATTTATATGACGTTCAGTCAACTCAATCAAAATTATTCACAACAATTTTTCGATTTAGAAAAAGTAATTATTGAGCAGCACACCAAAATTGAGTCGTGGTTTCGAAGCAAGTGGCGTGAGCATCAACCGCCATTTTATGGCTCAGTCGATTTACGCAATAGTGGTTACAAAATTGCTTCTATTGATATGAATTTATTTCCAGGTGGGTTTAATAATTTAAATTCAAACTTTACACCTTTGGCTGCAGTTGCAGCACAAACAGCAATGGAAACAACTTGTGAAGGTGCTAAGTCGATTTTAATTATTCCTGAAAACCATACGCGCAATACATTCTATTTAGAGAATGTTTATGTTTTGCGCCGTATTTTGCGTTCAGCAGGTTATCAAGTTCGTGTTGGTACATTGAACCCTGAGATTACTGAGCCGACTGAATTAATCACAGCAATGGATAATCCATTATTATTAGAGCCAGTAACTCGTGTGGATGATTATTTGGTTTTAGGTGATGGTTATAAAGCTTGCTTGGTATTGTTAAACAATGATTTGTCGGGCGGCGTTCCTGATATTTTGAAAAATCTAGAACAAAATGTGTTGCCATCAGTTGCAGCGGGTTGGCAAACACGTCGTAAAACCAAACATTTTGCCGAATACAATAAAGTGGCAGATGAATTTGCAGCATTGATTGGCGTGGATCCATGGCAAATTAATCCTTATTTTGAAGCTTGTGGTAATTTGAATTTTCAATCTCGTGAGGGTGAAGATCAGTTGGCAGAAGTGGTTGATCGCTTATTGAAAAAAATTCAAGCTAAATATGATGAGAATGGCATTCAAGATGAGCCGTTTGTTATTGTTAAGGCCGATGCCGGAACATATGGCATGGGGATCATGAGTGTTAAATCTGCAGATGAAGTGCGTGGCTTGAATCGTAAAAATCGCAACAAAATGGCTGTGATTAAAGAAGGCTTGGAAGTTAATGAGGTCATTGTACAAGAAGGTATTTATACCAACGAAACGGTACATGATGCAGTAGCTGAACCAGTTGTTTATATGATGGACAGATTTGTTATCGGCGGTTTCTATCGTGTTCATGAAGGCAGAAATACTCATGAGAATTTGAACGCAAGCGGAATGAGATTTATTCCTTTAAATAAAGATATGCCAATGCCTAAAGATGAAGAGGTTGAAAGTCAGCGTGAATTTGCGCAATGGGATACAGTTGGTATGCCAGATCGTAAACTTGCACCTGATGCAGAAAATAATAGATTGTATATTTATGGTGTAATGGCGAGATTGTCATTATTGGCAGCTTCTTTAGAATTAGAATAAATACAGACAGAATAAAGATACAGGCAGCCTCTAATCAGACAATAGGCTGCCTGAAAGATATTTAAAGGAATAAAGCAATGAAAAAACGTGTTTTAACAGGGGTAACAACGACAGGTATTCCTCATTTAGGTAATTATGTTGGTGCAATACGCCCAGCCATTCAAGCTAGCCAAAATGCTGGTGTGGAATCATTCTTCTTTTTGGCGAACTATCATGGGTTAATTAAATGCCATGATGCGGATCATATTCATGAATCAACTTTAGCTGGTGCTGCAACATGGTTAGCTAGTGGATTGGATTATGAAAATGTTACTTTTTATCGCCAATCAGATATTCCAGAAATCCAAGAGTTAAATTGGATTTTAACTTGTGTTACTGCTAAAGGATTAATGAATCGTGCACATGCTTATAAAGCAGCGGTTCAGGCTAACCATGAGAATGGTGTTCAAGATGATGACCATGCCGTTGATATGGGCTTGTATTGTTATCCGATATTGATGAGTGCTGATATTTTGATGTTTAACGCCAATGAAGTTCCTGTTGGTCGCGATCAAATTCAACATTTAGAGATGGCTCGTGATATTGCTGGTCGTTTTAATCATCGTTACAAAGAAGTGTTTACGCTACCACAAGTTGTGGTGGATGATAACGTGGCATTATTAGCTGGTTTAGATGGTCGTAAAATGAGCAAAAGCTATGGTAATACGATTCCTCTATTTGAATCAGAGAAAAAGCTACGCAAATCAATCATGAAGATTGTGACCAATAGCTTGATGCCAGGAGATGTTAAATCAACTGAAGATTCAATTGTTTTTGATATTTATAAAGCATTTGCTACTGCAGAGCAAACAGCTGCACTTGCAGAAGATTTTGCCAATGGTATTGGTTGGGGCGATGCAAAACAAAAGTTATTTGAATTAATCAATGCTGAATTGGCTGAAAAACGGGAACGCTTTGCTGAATTAATTAGTAACCCAAGCCAAGTAGAAGATATCCTACAATATGGTGCGGAAAAAGCCAGAAAAGTCAGCCGAGAGAGAATTCAATTAATTCGAGATGCTGTTGGAATTCGTACGTTAAAATAATAAAAAATATGATTAGTATTCAAAATGCTGCTTAATAGGCAGCATTTTTGCTTTTGTAAATGGGTAATAATTTGTTATGATGCAAAATCGAAATTGACTACTATTATGATGATAACAATGAATAAATTTTTTATTGGGGTAGGGATTAGCTCATTATTGGCTTTAACGGGCTGCATGGATAAATCCGAGGATAAACAAGCAGAGAATCCAATTAGCTGTACAAGTGCAGAAGCAACACAAAGCATTTTGGATAATATTGCGAAGAAAGCAAAGCAATCTGCTCTTTTTGCTCAGGGTTATGAATGGAGCCTAAGTGAAGAGGTTATGAGCCAAGCTTTAAGCCAATTACAAATTCAGATAACAAATATTCGAACTGATGTTCAATCAGAGAAAAAAGCAACTTGCTTGGCAACTTATAGCATTGATGTACCTAGCGTAATATTTAAGCAAGCTAACGATGGCTTTGCTTATTGGAATGAAGGCGAAGTCAATTTAACAACAAATTTAGCTGCTTTGAATTGGGTTCAAGAAGCTGCCAGCCTAAATAAAAATATTCAATATACGGTTCAGCAAACTGATGATGGCAAGAAAGTCATTACCGAATTGGACAAACCAAGTGAAGTTTCTGATGGTTTATCTAATTTGCTAATTGGTTATGGTGCTTATGGCTTCTATACCAAAATGATGGAACAAGACGATAAAAATGAAAAAGAATGGGCAGCTCGAGAAGCTCAGTTACAAGTTTTAGATGATGAGCGCACCATTGCGATGGTTAAAGAATCGAAAGAATTAAATCGTTTTGCTCACCAAAGAATGAATCAAGCATGGCAATCCTTACCAGAATCAGTGCGAAAAGAATTATTAAATGTTCAAAATGCATGGAATGAAAAACGCAATAAAGATTGTCGATACAGAGCAACAGCGAACACTGATAATACGCCAGAACAAGCGCTAATTGTTATACATTGTGACACAGAGTATGTTGATGCTCGAACAGAAGAATTATTGTCTTTAGCTAGCCGCTATGATAATAACGAAGCATCTGAAGCTGAAGCAAACTTAGCATCGGTACGCAGTCAAATGCAACAAACTTGGTCTAGTTTGCCAAAAGAAATCCGTGAAACTTTACAACAAGAGCAAAAAGAATGGCAAAGTGATGCAGAGGCAACTTGTACATCAAAACGTAGCCAAACAGCTGATCAAGAAAGTTCGCGTTTAATTTATAATAAATGTTTAGCGGATGAAATTAAAAAACGCATCGGTGTTTTAAAGAAATTCCAAGTATAAAAAAATCTGCATGAAAGGGCTTTTTAAGCCCTTTCTTTTATTATTTGCTTGAAAAGTGTAAAATTTGATAAAAAGTAACAATTAATATTAACAACGACAGGCAAAGCCTGTTCAGTTTTGCTAAAAAAGCATATGATAAATCAACAGAATCAATATTCAGTAGGTAGATAGCAATGACAGATAATGTAAACAAACAACATGGCGGAGCCAGAGCAGGCGCAGGGCGAAAAAAAGGCAGTATTCGTAAAGCGCCTACAGTGTTAAAGCGCATCCCTGAAATGTTGGTGCCTGCTGTTGAACAATGGATTGCAGCCAATCAAGATTTATTGACCATCAATCCAAAAAATGAAAGACCTGATGGTGCAATGGCCATTGTATCCGAGGCGAGCTCAGAAAAATACATTAACTTGGCATTGAGCAAAGTTGCGGCAGGTTTGCCCAGTTATGCAGAAGATACCATTGATACCGTGCTCGATTTAAATGATTACTTGGTCGCATCGCCCACTAAAACATTTGCCATTCGAGCCAGTGGTATTTCCATGGTAGATGCAGGCATTGATCCAGATGATTTATTGTTGGTGGATACCAGCTTGCAACCTAAGCACAACGATATTGTGGTTGCCAATGTTGATAATAATTTTACAGTTAAGCGATTGCATGTTGAAAAATTAAGCATGAGTTTGCATGCAGAAAATCATTTAGCGGAGTATCCTGTATTGACTCCAAGAAATGCTGATGTTTGGAATATTATTGGTGTAGTCACCAGTGTGATTAAAACATTGCGTTAACGAAAGAAAACATGAGAATTTTATTCATTGCCGATCCGCTTGCGGGTTTTAAAACATATAAAGACACAACTTATGCCATGATGCGAGAATGCGCAAAACGTGGACATGAGTTATTTCATACGTTAAGTAGTGATTTATTTACCAACCAAGGTTTGGTGGCGACAACAGCAACGCCTTTTTCGTTTTTAGGCGAAGAAGGTGATTGTTGGTATGAGACAGGTGAGCCAATACAGATGGGTTTGAAGTATTTTGATGCAGTGATTATGCGCACAGACCCACCTTTTGATTTGCAATACTTGTATGCAACGCAGTTTTTAACACTAGCAGAACAGCAAGGTGCGCGCATAGCCAATAGCGGTCAAAGCATGCGCGATTTTAATGAAAAACTTGCCATTTTAAATTTTTCTGAATTTATCGCACCAACATTGGTTACAACTAAATCTGCTCAAGTTAAGGATTTTTTAAGGGAAAAAGGCGATATTATCGTTAAACCTTTAGATGGCATGGGTGGCATGGGTATTTTCCGTTTGCGTGAAAATGATCCCAACGTTGGTTCGATACTGGAAACGTTGATGCAATTGGACAGTAAAACAATCATGGCTCAGCAATACATCCCTGAAATTGTGAAAGGCGATAAACGAGTTTTGATTATTGACGGCGAGCCTGTGCCATTTGCACTGGCTAGAATTCCGCAAAAAGGTGAAACACGTGGTAATTTAGCAGCTGGTGGCATGGGGGTTGCGCAAGAACTAAGTGAACGAGATTGGGAAATTGCCAATGCATTGGCACCTGAATTAAAACGACGTGGTATTTTGCTGGCAGGCTTGGATATCATTGGGGATTATTTAACGGAAGTTAATGTAACCAGCCCAACAGGTTTTCAAGAAATCATGAAGCAAAAAAATTATGATGTTGCTCAGAAATTTATTGATGCTATTGAGAAATTGGAAAAATGATTTTTTATGCTATTGAAATTTAATGGTTTAATTAAGGTGTGACAACGTGTCGCACCTTTTTCTATTGCCCAAAAGGTAAACAGTTAATACAATAAAATGGAATTTAAAGTTCATGTTAGATAAAGAAGAAAAGACAAATCAATCCAACTTTGCCCTAGAAGCCAAAGGTAAAACAGGAATTCGACGAGTGGTAAATGCTTTTGGTTATTCTGTTGATGGTCTGAAAGCAGCTTATACAGAAGCTGCATTTCGGCAGCTGATTTGGCTAAATAGCGCATTGATTATTTTGATTTTTGTTTTGAAATTCAGTTTAGTCACTAAAATGATATTAATTTTGACTTCTATGTTAAGTTTGATCGTAGAATTATTTAATACAGGCATAGAAGCAGCAGTTGACCATACTTCATTGGCTAAAAGTAACTTAGCGAAAAGAGCTAAAGACGTCGGTTCTGCCGCACAATTAGTAGCAATATTAACTTTAGCTATTATGTGGGGTTTAGCATTGTGGCGTGATTATGGTATTCATTTATTTTAAGAGAGAAATATGAAAAAAGCATTATTACTATCTGCACTTTTAGTCAGTGCACCTTTAGCAACAATTGCAAATGCCCACGATCACCAGCATGCAGAACACAGCGCCAAAGAAATTGAATTGGGACAAGCGTGGAGTAGAATGACAGCTCCTAGCGTTCCTGGTGCGGTTTTTATTAGTATACATAATGGTACTGATAAAAAGGATGTATTAATGAGCGCCAGTACCCCAGTTTCTAGCAAGGTGGAATTGCATAACCATATCCATGAAAATGGAGTGATGAAAATGCGTGAAGTGAAAGGTGGCATACCACTAGCTGCCAATGAAACTACAGTGCTACAGCCTGGTAGTTATCACATTATGCTAATGAATTTAAAAGAGCCACTAAAAATTGGCCAAGAATTTCCTATAACTTTAAAATTTAAAAATACAGGGTCTAAAACAGTAACTGTTAAAGTTAATAATGGGGAAGGGCAAGACACGCACCAACACATGCATCATTAGTTTTTAACGTTTCATTACCAATCGCCCTTAATCCAAGCACGAAACAAGGGTTCTTTACTGCTTATCATTTGATAAGCAGTTTTTTTATGGGTAAATTTTTCGTAAAGATGATAATTAATTTGCGCATTATTTAAATGATAATTATAATCATTCTTTATTGAGAATATTTAGAAAAGGAAATGGAATGAGAAAAAATCATTGGGCTATGATGGGTATTTTGGCGTTATCAGCAGCTTTTGCAACAGCAAAGCCTGTGGATAGGATTGTTGCATTGGATTTCGGTGCTTTAGATACAATTAGCAGCTTGGGCGATGCGAATAAAGTTGTTGCCGCTCCTATTGATAATGCGCCAAAATATTTGGCTAATTTTTTTACTGGGCAGACTGTAGAAAATGCAGGTGGGTTAAAAATGCCACAAATAGAAGCCATCAAAAAAACAAATCCAGATTTGATTATTATTTCAGGGCGAGCAAATCAATTTTATGATGAGTTAAGCACGATTGCGCCAACAATAAAGTATGCAGCTCAGTCGGATGATTATATGGATAGCGTCCGTCAGAATATTATGGAAGTTGCGCAAAAACTTGAAAAAACAGAATTAGCTAATCAAAAAATAGATGAATTACACCAGAAAATAGCAGATTTGAAAAATATCAGTGCAAGAAATGCCAGCAAAGCAATTATTCTTTTGCATAATGACGGTAAATTAATATTGTCAGAGAAAAGTAATTATGCCAATATAATTTTTGGTTTGGCTGGATTAGGGAATGCAGCTGAATCTGGCGGTTCTGAAAGAGTGATTGTGGATAATCAATTTTTGAGTAAAGTTAATCCTGATATTATTTATATTGTTGATCGCAGTGCTGCGATTGGTAAAACGCCATTGAATGTGGCTGCTTATTTTCAAGATAAAAACCTAAAGAAGCTAACTGCTGTTAAAAATAGCAAGGTTGTATATTTAGAGCCTACATTGTGGTATCTATCTGGTGGTGGTTTACAAAGTTTAGGTTTGCAGTTGGATGAAATTAAATCCAGTTTGAAATAGAAACTAGAACAATGTATTCACTTTGTTTATTGATAGCTAGAAACTTGTGTGGGTTTTAAAGTCAGGTTTTTAGAATTGTATATTCAATCAATAAGCTTACCAAAAGAGGGCTTTAAATATTTTGGTAAGCTATTTTTATGCCTTTTTTTATTAATCTTGAAGCACCATCATATCATTTGGTTATTTAATTTTTAAATGAATGGTTTTTTGTTTATTCAATTTAAATTAAAATAATATTTATATTTATTTACATATTTTTGTAAATAAACAGAATAGGAAGCTTGCTTAATTCTTGTGTTTATATTCATAAAATCGCATCAATTTCAAAACAACTATTTGATTCGTATTAATATTAATTTTTTTAAAACCAACGATATTGCATTTTAGTATTTTTATTTTATTGTTTGAGACATATGATTAGCTGTCAGTAGGTTAAATTATAGTTGACAAAGTAAAATTAAGAAATAGAATGTAATTAAATTAACAAGAGGTGAGCTGATGCCAAAAAACCCGATTATAGAGGTCATCGAAGGCACTTATGCTGAAATGACACCAACGTTTAAAAAAATAGCGACATATATTCTAGCTAATATTGATTATCTTCCATATGAAACAGCTGAAACCATTAGCCAAAAAGTTGTGGTGAGTGGTGTAACGGTTGGGCGTTTTTTCCGTTATTTAGGCTATAAAAATATTGAAGAAATCAAGGCCGTTTTACGAGACAGTGAAGTTAAACCGTGGTTAGTAACGGATAGATACGAAGCACATCAGCAGCAAAACCAGAGCTTAGAAAGTAAGTTACAGTTAGAGATTGAGGCCATTCAATATGCGCATGCATTAGCCGATACTTTATCTTTTAAGCATATGGTTAAAAGAATTGCCCATGCAGATTCTATCTATATTATTGGTTTACAGTCGTTGCGCGGCATTATGAATCATTTTGCATCATTGCTTGAGTATATGCGACCAAATGTATTTTATGCAGATGGTGCATCAGGGGCATTTTTGGAGACGTTTAACCACGAAGAAAATGATTCTTATATGATGCTTTGTGATTTGCGTGCTTATGCAAAAATAACCCCAAAACTGTGCCAAGCAGCAATGGAACATCAAATGAAGTTTGGCTTAATTACTGATGTGTATTGCTCTTGGGCGAGAGAATTGCAAGGCGATGTTTTGATGTTAAAAACAGAAACTGGGCAATTTTGGGATTCAATTACACCGATTATGTCGTTAATGAATTTATTATTAACGAATGTGGCTTTGGAGCTCGGTGAGGGAATGAAAGAGCGCTTAGATAAGAACCGTAAGTTACAAGCTTATTTTGGGCAATTTGATATATAAAATACAATAAGTTGTTAATTAAAAATGAAAACTAGCTTGCAACACACACACATACCTACGTTTGATGAGCCTGATTGGCCATCAATTTTAGCGACAAGCATCCAAGAAAATGGTGATGAGCTAGTTAAAATCGAACCATCTGAAAGAATGAAATGTCGTTCAATGTATTTCGAAGCTAAAATTGAAGGTTCGCTGCCTGATATTTGGTTGAGGAAAAATGTTGTCCATCGTTTAGGCGTGGCTTTGAATTTTTTACCTAAAAATTTGGGTATTCTGTTATTGGATGGTTGGCGGCCTTATGAGGTACAAATGGCTTTGCGCAATTTGGTTGCTCAGGATTTAAAAGATAGCCAACCCCATTTGTCTGATGTTGATTTATTGAGATTGTTAAACCAATTTGTAGCTGAGCCAAGACAACAATTGGATTCTCCAAGCCCGCATCTTACTGGCGGTTCAGTTGATTTAACGCTATTTGATGTTGAAACTGGTGAAATTCTCAATATGGGAACGGATTTTGATAGTCCAGAACCAGAATCATGGACAGCTGCTTTTGAGGGGCAAGCAAACGATGAGGTTATTCAACATCGTCGTTATTTATACAATGCCATGATTTTATCTGGATTCACGAATTTACCAACGGAGTGGTGGCACTTCGATTTTGGTAATCAGCTATGGGCTTATTATTCCAATGAGCCTTATGCTATGTATTCTGCAACAAGTATGAACTAAAAAATATAATATAATTAGAAACTTTCATTTTTAGGATGAGAAGAGGATTTTATGGAAACTTTGATTTCAGCCGATAATCATATCGGGCTGTGGGCTTTTTTGTTGGTTGCTGCTACAGCATCTATTGTGATGGAGCAGCGTTATCAGTGGGCTGCAAAACTGTCAGGTGCTGTTATTGCTTTAATTATTGGTCTTGCTGCGACGAATTTGGGATTAGTGCCTCAGGATTCGGCTGTTTATGATGCAGTATGGGGTTATGTTGTTCCTTTGGCTATTCCATTGTTATTATTTCAAATTAATATCCATGCTATTTTTAAAGAAAGTGGTCGTTTACTGGGTATTTTTCTGATTAGTTCAATTGGTACTGTTATTGGTGTTGTGATTGCATTCTTTGCAATGAAAGGTTTAATTCCTGAGCTAGATAAGGTTAGCGCAATGATTGGTGCTACTTATACTGGTGGTGGTGTTAACTTTGCTGCGATGGTTGCTAAATATGAGCCTTCTAAAAATATTGTCGCTTCGACAACTGTTGCCGATAATTTGGTTATGTCTGTTTACATTATTGTATTGATTGCCATTTCTAGTTTGCAATTTTTCCGTAAGCATTACAATACGCCGCATATTAATGCAATTGAGAAAGAGGTATCTGAAGGCGGGGATAACCAGACTGCATCTGAAGCATATTGGAAGCCAAAAGAAATTGGTTTAAAAGATATTGCAATTTCATTGGCTGCATCAGCATTGTTAGTTGCTATTTCTTTTAAGATATCGGCTATGTTAAAAGTCAGATTTTCTCCAGCAGAGGGCAGTTTAATTCAGGAAATTATTTTTGGTTTATTTACTGATAAATATTTGTTGTTAACAAGTTTCACATTCTTATCGTTGTTAATTTTCAAGAAGCAATTTGCTAAATTAAATGGTGCACAAGAGTTAGGTACATACGCCATTTATATTTTCTTCGTGGTGATTGCAATGCCGGCTTCTATTATGATGATTGTTCAAAATGCGCCATTATTATTCGTATTTGTGATTATTGTCATGATGGTGAATTTACTTTGGTCTTTAGGGCTAGGTAAGTTACTAAAATTTGATTTAGAAGAAATTCTATTGGCATGTAATGCTAACGTTGGTGGACCAACAACAGCTGCTGCATTGGCGATTAGTAAAGGATGGAAGGCTCTGGTTGGTCCTATCCTTGTAGTGGGTACTGTTGGCTATATTATGGGTAATTATATAGGCACGTTATTGTATATTTTCTTATCAAAATTGATGTAACGATTGATTGTACTTATGAAGAAAGTCCATACTATTTTGTATGGACTTTTTTTTATGATGTTATTGCCGAAATGTTTTTGAGCCAATTATAAAAATCAGGACTATCACAGAATGCAGCATTGAATCTAAACCAGTGCTGTGGGTGTGAATCATCTATTTGGAAAAGAGCTCCTGGAGCGAGGGAAACGCCTTTTAATAATTGCTCTTGGGCGAATTCAAAGCTATTGGTGATGTTCGGATGATGAGCATAAATGAATAAACCAGATTGAGCTTTGGAAAATACTTGCCAATTATTCTCAAGTAGGGCTGTTTGTACTTTCGCTTGCGCTGAGGAAAGTTTGTGTTTGACGTGATTTAATTGTTTTAAATTTTTTGGATCACGCAACATGTGCCAAGCCAATTGTTCATTGATACTTGAGCTGGTAAGGGCTGTTAGCATCTTTTGGTTGGTTAATTGTTTAATTCTGAACGCATCGCCAGTAATAAAACCAACTCGTAAGCTGGGGGCTAAGCTTTTGGTAAAACTGCTGATGAATAATGTGTTTTCGACATTATCTAAAGCAGATAATGGAGTTGGATGTTGTGATGCCAGCCCAATGGATACTTGATTCTCTACCACTAAAAAATGGTGCTGTTTGGCCAAAGACAGAACCTGATAAGTGGTAGCGGCATCATAGCTCGCGCCAGTTGGATTGTGCAGCAGCGGATTGGTAAAGAAAGCTTTGGGGCGATGCTGGGACAGGATGTTATTTAAAGCATTGATATCTGGGCCGGTTGTGAGCCATGGCACGCCGATGATATTAACGTTTTTAGCTTGTAGGTTTGAAATTAAATTGCTGTATGCAGGTAAATCAATTAAAACCGTATCTCCAGCTTGAATATAAGTTTGAATAATTAAATTTAATGCTTGGCTTGCGCCTTGGGTTAGCAATATTTGATTGGAGTTAACTTGTAAATACCATTGTTTTAATAACTGTGCCAATAGCTTTCTTAAGGGTTCATAACCCAGAGGATGACCGTATTCAGTAAAGTGTTGGGGTGTTTTGGCGAGTTGGCGCAATGCCATTTGTATGAGTTGAGGGTCATAATATGTTTCAGGCAGCCAGCCACAGCCAGCTAGCAGCATGGGTTGGTTTTGTTGAAAAATACCATTTAATAACCATGTTTCATCTAAAGATTGATGGGTGTTGAATGTTGCTAGGTTATTATCTGAATGTTCTTGCTGTTGTGGTAAGACAAAATATCCTCTACCTTGAAGGCTATAAATCATACCGCTCAATACTAATCTATCGTAAGCTTCAACCACAGTAAAAGCACTCACACCTAGTTGTTGCGCTTGTTTACGTATTGAAGGTAAGCGATCGCCAGCAGACAATTTTTGTGTTTGTATATCGTTTTCAATTGATTTTATAATTTTAGCAACGAGTGTACTCATCTCTGTCATTTTCCTTATTTCGACGAGCATCATGAACTGTATTGGTATTTTTAGCAATACAGTTAGTTGAAAATTCATCTAACTGTTACTGTTCAGCCATCATAATTGTTCCTATATTAAGCTCACAGTATAAATATAACAATATAGGAGAATATAATGACAATTAATTTTGATAATTTCTGGATGCCATTTACCAACAACCGTGCGTACAAAGCAAACCCACGTGTATTAGTTGGCGCAAAAGGAATGTATTTTCAAGATAAAGATGGCCGTGATGTTATGGATTGTACATCGGGCTTATGGTGTGTGAATGCTGGACATGGCAATGCAAAAATTGCAGAAGCAGTCACTCAACAACTACAAAAAATGGATTATGCACCTTGCTTCGGTATGGGGCATGACAAAGCATTTGAAGCTGCTGAAGCATTGGCTAATATGGCGCCAACAGGATTTGATCGAGTATTCTTTACTGGTTCAGGTTCCGAATCAGCAGATACTGCATTGAAAATAGCTTTGTCTTACCACAAATCTCGTGGTGAAGGTCAGCGCAATATGTTCATTGGTCGTGAAAAAGGTTATCACGGTGTGAACTTCGGTGGTACGTCTGTTGGTGGTATTGGTGGCAACATGAAGCCATTTAATCATTTATTGCCATACGTTGAGCATATGCGCAGTACATATGATGTAGAAAACAATGCTTTTTCTCGTGGCATGCCAGAATTTGGTGCGCATTTTGCAGATGATTTAGAAAATCGCATTTTAGCTTTGCGCGACCCTAAAACAGTTGCAGCTGTGATTGTTGAACCAATGAGTGGTTCAGCTGGTGTTATTGTTCCTCCACAAGGTTATTTGCAACGTTTACGAGATATTTGTGATCGTCATGGCATTTTGTTAATTTTTGATGAAGTGATTACTGGTTTTGGACGTACAGGTGGCGATTGGGCAACTAACACAATGGGCGTTCGACCTGATTTAATTACCTGCGCTAAAGGTCTAACAAATGGTACTGTCCCAATGGGCGCAGTATTAGCTAGCAAGCATATTTATGACACAATTAACGATGCTGCAGCTGAAACGGCTATTGAATTGCCACATGGTTACACCTATTCGGCACATCCTTTGGCTTGTGCTGCAGCGATTGCAACTTTAGATGTGTATAAAACAGAAGGTTTATTTGAAAGAGCAGCGCAGATGGCACCAGTGATGGAGAATGCTGCACACTCATTAAAAGGTTTGCCATTTGTTAAAGATATTCGCAATATCGGTATGGTTGCTGCCGTTGAATTTGAAGTTAAAGATGGTGTGGTTGGTAAACGTGCAGGTGAAGCCATGGCAAAATGCTGGGATGCTGGTATTTTGATGCGTGTGACAGGGGACACATTAGCCATTGCACCACCATTGATTATTTCTGAAGATGAAATTAACCGCATCTTTACAACTATTGGTGATGTTGCTAAAACATTAGCATAGAAATATTATATTTGAGGAAGGTTCAAAGCTGCCAATTTTGGCAGCTTTTTTTTTATGTTGTTCTGTTAAAAAGATGTGTTAAAGTAAATGGGTCATTAGGATGGAATAAAGCTAAATTATATGAATCAATTGAATCACATTACTTGTATCGAAGATTTACATCAAGTTTATAAAAGCAAAGTCCCTAAAATGTTTGTTGATTATTGTGATTCAGGTTCATGGACACAAAGTACTTATCATCGAAATGAAAGTGATTTTAGCGAATATTTATTTCGCCAAAAAGTATTGGTTGATATGGATAATCGTTCATTGGCAACGAGCATTTTAGGGCAATCGTATAATATGCCTTTAATTATTGCTCCAATGGGCATGTTGGGCATGCAGCATGCGGATGGAGAAATGCTAGCCGCAATGGCAGCAGAAGCCAAAGGAGTGCCATTTACGCTATCAACCATGAGTATTTGTTCTATTGAGGATGTTGCCTCGGTAACCAGTAAGCCATTTTGGTTTCAGCTTTATATGATGAAAGACCGCGATTTCATGGAGAATCTCATCGAAAGAGCAAAAGTTGCCAAGTGTTCTGCTTTGGTATTAACCGCTGATTTACAAATTATGGGGCAGCGTCATCAAGATATTAAAAATGGCTTATCAGCACCTCCTAAACTGACTTTAAAAAATATTTTGAATTTAATGACTAAGCCATCATGGTGCTTGGCAATGGCGAAAACCAAAAAACATAGTTTTAGAAATATTGTTGGTCATGCTAAAAATGTCAGTGATATGTCTTCATTAGCTTCTTGGTCGGCGGAGCAGTTTGATCCTTCATTAAGCTGGGAAGATGTGGCTTGGGTTAAGGAGCGCTGGAGCGGGCCATTAATTATTAAAGGCATCATGGAAACTGATGATGCTAGACGTGCTGTGGATGCTGGAGCAGATGCTATTGTGGTATCAAATCATGGTGGTCGTCAGTTAGATGGTGCACCTTCTAGTATTAGCGTTTTACCAGAGATTGTTTCTGCTATTGATGGACAATTGGAAGTTTATTTGGATAGTGGAGTTCGCACTGGACAAGATATTTTAAAAGTAACAGCTTTGGGCGCAAATGGTGTGATGTCTGGAAGAGCAATGTTATATGGTTTAGGAGCTTATGGGCAGCTAGGAGTTGAAAAAGCAATCGATATTTTGTACAAGGAGATGGATATTAGTATGGCTTTTTGTGGGAAGACTGGTATTCATGAATTGGACAGTGGTATTTTAAGGTCAAAATAACAAGGTGAAAATGATGAGAGCATGGTTTTTGATGGTTATCGGTTTAGCTTCAGGCATGTCTTTTGCCCAAAACTTACAATGCCAACAGAATTTTGAGGCAATACAAAATGATATTGCCATGATTATGGAGGCAACTAAGCAGGAAAACTATGATGTTGTGCTTGATAAAACATACCCTTCTTTGATTAAAATAGCAGGCGGTGAAGAAGCTTATCAACAATTGGTTGCAAAAAATAATCTGACATTTAAACAGCAGGGATTCGTTTTGGGGAAGATTAAAAACGACCTGCCAGTAGATAATTTTGTCATAGGTGATGAGGAAATTTGCCTTATACCAACTCGCTTATCTTTAAAATCCTCAACTAAACAAGCAGTAGTTAAGAGTTATATGATTGCGATTCGGCAGGAAAGTAGCCAAGAATGGAAGTATTTAAATGGTGTGAATATGAAGCAAAAATTTGCTTTATTGACGCTACTTCCAAATTGGCCTGATGAAATTGAGTTGCCAGAATCCACCGTGGAAATGGAAGAAAAGACAGTAAATTAATAATTTGTTGCATGAAATTAACAAGATAAGATTGAAACCATGTTATTTAGGTTGTTAACTTGCTAATGAATAATAATCCTTGTATAACAATGTTTTTTGTCATTGGCTTGGATTGTTGGTATGTT
This sequence comes from Vitreoscilla sp., assembly GCA_030150505.1. GTDB lineage: Bacteria > Pseudomonadota > Gammaproteobacteria > Burkholderiales > Neisseriaceae > JASLFS01. The sequence continues at coordinate 72,427 of JASLFS010000043.1, forward strand.
TGGCAAGTTGTTTTCAGAATTGTATTTATATGTTTTTTTGACAGCCATTGTGATTATGATTATGGTGCCGGTTGTGTGTGTTTTAAAGCTACTATTTGGTTTTCAAGCTGCATTAACAACCATTGATATGGTGATTGTTTTTGGATTGGTTATTTTCTCAGGTTTTATTTTTCATCATAAAATATCGGATGCATCGCAAGTTCATCATAGCTAAGTAAAGCATGTTATAAAAAAGCTACTGTCTTTTGGGCAGTAGCTTTTTGTGTAGATTGGTGCAGTGATTATTAGTCTAAAGCAACAATGCACTCAGCTTCAACATGAGCGTTTTTAGGTAAGCCTGCAACACCGATAGCTGCACGAGCAGGGAACGGTTCTGCGAAGTATTCAGCCATAATGCTGTTGAAAGTAGCAAAGTTGCTTAAGTCAGTTAAGAAAGCATTTACTTTAACAACATTGTCAAAATTGCCGCCAGCTTCTTCGATGATAGCTTGCATGTTTTTGAACATTTGATGAGCTTGTTCTGCAAAGTCATCAGATACCAATTCGCCTGTTGCTGGGTTGATAGGCAATTGACCAGAAACATATACTGTGTTTCCAGCGCGAATAGCTTGTGAGTATGCGCCAATTGCAGCAGGGGCTTTATCAGTATGAATAACGATTTTAGCCATGTTTTGACTCCTGTAAAAATAGTTGTAACAAATCATTTAAAAAGCGATGCCCTAATGGCGTTGCTTTTAGATATGCAGGGTGCTCGTTCAATAAGCCACTTTGAATACCTTGACTCACAGCCTGGCTTATTGTGTGCATTGCAAGTCCAGTGCGTTCAGTAAACAAACGACTTTCCACACCATTGAGTAATCGTAGTGAATTTAACATAAATTCAAACGGCAAGTCTGCTTTTTTTATGTCTATTCTTTCCTGCGCTGAGGAATCTTGTTGAATGTGTTCTAAGTAATCTTTTGGATGGCGTTTTCTCGTGGTTCTAACAATTTGATTGTGAGATGAAATTTTCCCATGAGCGCCTGCTCCTATGCCAATATAGTCACCAAATTGCCAATAATTAAGATTATGTTGGCAATGACTGTTTTTGGTGAAAGCAGAAACTTCATAGCGTTCAAAGCCAGCTGAGAATAATTCGTGGTGCACAGCATCCTCAATATCTTGCAATAAATCATCATCAGGTAATCCTTGCGGTGGTCGATGATGAAATGCCGTATTCGGCTCTAAAGTGAGTTGATAAGCACTGATATGTGAAACACCTAAATCAATGGCTTGAGTGACGTCAGCTACCGCTTCAGCAATGGTTTGTTTAGGTAGTGCGTACATTAAGTCAATATTGACACGCTCAAATATATTGGTGGCGCTTTCAATTGCCAAGATGGCTTCTTGGGCATTGTGAATTCGGCCTAATTGTTTTAAGTGAGTATTGTTAAAGCTTTGTACGCCAATTGATAAGCGATTGATGCCAGCTTCTTTGAAGCCTTCAAATCGTTCTCGTTCAAAAGTTCCTGGATTGGCTTCCATGGTGATTTCAGCCATTGGATTAACTGAAATTAAAGAGCGTACGCCTTTTAATAGGGTATCAATGCCTTCGGCACTAAATAAGCTAGGTGTGCCGCCGCCAATAAAAATCGTCTCGATAGAACGTCCCCAAACATAAGGAAGCTCCGAAACTAAGTCTGTTAGTAGTGCATCAATATATTGTTGTTCATCGAATTTGTTTTGTGCTTGGTGTGAGTTGAAATCACAATAGGGGCATTTTTGTACACACCAAGGAATATGGATATACAGTGACAGAGGAGGTAATGCGGTTAATTGGCTGTCACTGTTAAAAGAAATAATTTGTTGCATTCAATATTTTATTTGTCTAAATGGTGGTAATAAACTTCTTCTGGGATAGGAAGATTTGCTCTTTCATGCAATTCATCCAGATATTGCATTAAGCGCATCATAGCACGTCCACGGTGGCTGATTTTATTTTTTAAGCTTGAAGCCATTTCAGCTGCGGTTTGTTTGTATTCTGGAATAAAAAAATGAGGGTCGTAGCCAAAGCCATTTTCACCGATTGCTTCAGTTTGCCATTGACCGTGCCAAATTCCATCTGTAATGATGGGGAATGGATCATCAGGATGACGTACTAGAACCAATACACAAGCATACCAGACTTCTTTATTTGGCTCATTCTCTAAAACAGAGGATAGTTTGTCATTATTGTTTTGATCGGACTTTGGTTCACCTGCAAATCTTGCAGAATGGACGCCCGGAGCACCATTTAAAGCACTCACACAGATTCCAGAATCATCAGCAAGGGCTGGTTTTCCTGAAATTCGGCTGGCGTGACGAGCCTTGGCTAAAGCATTTTCGATAAAGGTATGGTAAGGCTCTTCACATTCAGGAACATTATAATGATTTTGTGGAACGATACTGATATTGTAAGGTTTGAAAAAGGCATTAAATTCTTTAAGTTTACCTGGATTGTTACTTGCTAAAACAATTTCTGGAAATAGCATTGAGAAGACCTTTCTTACTTATTTTCGATCGCGAGGACGTCGACCGATTAAAACAATAGATAGCAATTGACCACCAATAGCAATAAGCGATAATACATAGCACAATAAACCAATGCGACGATAATCGGCAGCCCAAGCCATGCTTCCTGCTAAAATTAATAAAACAAATAAGATGGTAAATAGCCCTGCGGCTAGAATAAGGCGCTGCGTTCTAGTCATGTTCGTAATCACATTTGTAAAAACAGCCTATGATACTAAACATAGGCTGTTTTGTCTGATTCGATTAACGTAGTTCTGTTTGTAATCGGCTGAGGTATTGGTTTAATTCTTGACCTGTAAATACAGTACCATCTTGATTTAATAATACGATGGTTGCACCAGTATTCGATGGTTGCATTTTCACCATTAGAGCCGGTAATTGCTCAGGTGCTTTTTCTGCTTTTTTACCAAACATACGGCTAAATAAACCAGGTTTTTTATTTGCTAAATCAGAGCTTTCAGCTAGTGCTGGCTGTACTAGATATAGGAGTTGCTCAATATTTTGATCGACAACTGTTAAGCCAATTCTATCTAAGGCTAAGCCAACTCGTCGGAAGTTACGTTGTTGATCAGATCCGCGGATAACGATAGTGTTTTTATCAATAACTGCTAAATCTGTGCCAACACCTGCATCATTTTGATTAATTTGGCGTTTAATAGCTTCTTCATCTGCTCCAAATCGTTGCATAAAGCGACCAAGGAAGGCTGCTTCTAGATTTGGATCATTTGGGCGAGGTTGCCAAATGGTGTCTTCTTTTTTCTTGTCGGTATAAACTTCTTCCATACCTTTGTGTGCAAAGACAATGCGGCTACCATTGGTTCCATCTCGCTCAACACGAATGATGAATTTATCGCGTTCTGAAGTTGAGTAAACACTTCCTAAGCCCACTTTTTCCAATAAAGATCGGAAACCGTCGTTAGGTAGTTTTGCTCTATTTTCAGCCCAGCTTGTTTCTAATAGACCAATACTTGGTTCTTCATGGTCGATATTAAAGCCCATTTCTTGCCAGAATGCTTTAAGAAGAGGCCATACTTGTTGTGGATTGCGATTATCAATCACTAACCATCGTTGTGATCCTTCACGTTCGATGTTGACGTGATTAATCTCTTGAAGAACAGCATCACCTTGACCAATAACAACGTTGTTATTGTTAAGGTCTGAAGCTCGAATTGCGCCTGTTCCAGCTGGTAGAGCATACACATTTGATTGTGTTGGTCTTGTTAAATCAGGTGGAACATCTAAGCTTGCTGTTTTTACTTTTTGGCTTTTATAGTCTAGCTCAGGTAATTCTTTTTTACTGGCACAAGCTGTCAGTGCTAAAGCTGTTAAGACAATGAAAGAAGGCTTTAATACATTCATAAAGTTTTCCCGTAATTAAATCAATTTGGCTTCTTGCATTGCTTTGAGTACGCAAGTTTGGCCTTTTTCGGTTAACGGCAAAATAGGTAAGCGAACTGTTTCTTGGCATAAACCCAGTTTTGCTAATGCCCATTTGGCAGGAGCTGGACTAGATTCGCAGAACATATCAACATGTAAGCTTTGTAAACTATCATTAATTTCTCGTGCTGTTTTAATGTCGCCAGCAATGGCTGCATGGCACATAGCAGAGAATTCTTTTGGTGCAACGTTTGCTGAAACGCTAATAATACCATGACCACCACAAAGTAAGAATGCTAAAGCAGTAGCATCATCGCCAGAGTATAAGGCGAAGTCTTTTGGTGCGCGTTTGAATAAATCGCATGCACGGGCAATATTACCAGTTGCTTCTTTAACGCCAACAATATTATCAATTTCAGCTAGACGCAGAATCGTCTCATTGCTCATGTCTACGACTGTTCTTCCTGGTACGTTGTAAACAACTAGAGGAATGGTTGTCGCATCAGCAATGGCTTTAAAATGCTGGAAAATGCCTTCTTGGGAAGGTTTGTTGTAGTAGGGTACAACAGATAATGCCATATCGGCACCAAGCTTTTCTGCTTCTTTGGTTAGGAGAATAGCTTCTGCTGTGTTGTTAGCTCCCGCACCTGCGATAACCGGTATGCGTTTATTTACTTGCTTGACTGTCGTTTCAACAACAGATAAATGTTCTTCAATTGAAAGAGTTGCGGTTTCACCTGTTGTACCTACAGGGATAATACCATCAGTTCCTGCTTCAATATGCCAATCGATGAGTTTGCGTAAACCATCATGATCGATTTGACCATCTTCTAGCATGGGAGTGACAATGGCAACAATACTGCCTGTTAACATAAACTTCACCTTTGAGAATAATAAATAAACCGCTATATTCGGTTATCAAAAAATTGTAATGATTGTAGCGTATTTTTTTTAGTAACCATAGCATTTCTTGTTAATACTGAAACCATTCATAAATTAATAGCATATAAAATCAGCGTATAAAATGCCAGGAGAAAATATTTTCATTGGTTATTTTGAGTATTTTTATCTAATCAAGTAAGTGAATTGTGATAAAATAATAGGCTTGTATTTAATGATATTTTTATTTAAATAAGGGATAAATCGCGTGATCAGTACCAATAATATCACCATGCAGTTTGGTGCTAAGCCATTGTTTGAAAATGTTTCTGTCAAATTTGGTGAGGGTAACCGTTATGGCCTAATTGGTGCCAATGGTTCGGGAAAATCTACCTTTATGAAAATTCTAGGTGGGGATTTAGAGCCTACCTCTGGAGAAGTTGCCATTGAACATGGTGTTCGCTTAGGTAAATTGCGTCAGGATCAATTTGCTTATGAAGAGATGCGAGTGCTAGACGTTGTGATGATGGGGCATACAGAAATGTGGGCTGCCATGACAGAGCGTGATGCTATTTATGCTAATTTAGAAGCAACTGAAGATGATTATATGAAAGCAGCTGAGCTAGAAGCTAAGTTTGCTGAGTATGATGGTTATACTGCAGAAGCTAGAGCTGCTGAGTTGTTAAGTGGCGTTGGTATCGGGGAAGCTTTACAAAATAGTTTGATGAGTGAAGTGGCTCCTGGTTTTAAATTGCGAGTGCTGTTGGCGCAAGCGTTATTTTCTAAACCAGATGTTTTGTTGCTTGATGAGCCTACGAATAACTTGGATATTAATACCATTCGTTGGTTAGAAGGTATTTTGAATCAGTATGATTCAACCATGATTATTATTTCCCATGACCGCCACTTTTTGAATGAAGTGTGCACACATATGGCTGACGTGGATTACGGTAATATTGCTGTTTATCCTGGTAACTATGATGATTACATGCTAGCGAGTGCTCAATCTCGTGAGCGTGCTATGAAAGATAATGCAAAGGCTAAAGAGAAATTACAAGAGTTACAAGAGTTTGTGGCGCGTTTCTCTGCAAATAAATCTAAAGCTCGACAAGCTACTTCTCGTTTGAAGCAAGCAGATAAAATTAAAGAGCAAATGGTTGAAATTAAGCCTACCAGTCGCCAGAACCCATTTATTCGTTTTGAGCCTGATGAGAAAGTGAAATTGCATCGTCAAGCTGTTGAAGTGGATGGTTTAAGTAAAGCATTTGAACAAAAATTATTTGAGAAATTAAGCTTTATTTTAGAAGCAGGTGAGCGCTTGGCCATTATTGGACCTAATGGTGCTGGTAAAACAACGCTATTGAAATTGTTGGCTAGTGCTTATGATGCTCAATACAGTGATGTGACACCTGATTCTGGTACCATTAAATGGGCAGAAAAAGCAAAAGTTGGTTACTATCCACAAGATCATGAAAATGATTTTGATTGTGATGATAATTTGACTGAATGGATGCGCGAATGGGGTCAAGAGGGCGATGATGAGCAAGTTATTCGTGGCACTTTAGGACGTTTGCTATTCGGTAGCAATGACGTGGTTAAAAATGTCAAAGTGCTTTCAGGTGGTGAAAAAGGCCGTATGTTGTATGGTAAGTTAATCTTGACTCGTCCTAATGTAATGGTTATGGATGAGCCGACTAACCACATGGATATGGAAAGTATTGAGTCATTGAATATGGCCTTGGAAAAATACAAAGGAACTCTGGTCTTTGTATCGCATGACCGTCAATTTGTAAGTAGCTTGGCGACACAAATTATTGAACTAGATGGGGAAGGTGGTTTTGAGCACTATCTAGGTGATTATGAAGGTTACTTAGCTAAAAAAGGCGTTGATTAATATCATCAGCTATTAAAACAGGCTCCCTGAAAGGTTTCAGGGAGCCTGTTTTTTGCCTGTAATTAGATTAATTGTCTTTTTGTTGACTGGGTTTTAATTGCCACTTTTTCTCGCCTGTCACATATGGATTGTGATGTCCCATTATTTTTGCAGTTCGAGTATCTCTCTCAATTTCCCATTTTGATGGTGGGTAGTATTTATCCCATGCCATTAATAGTTGCTGCTGTTGATGAGACATATCCAGTTTGTATTGATCATGCATATAGAAATATACCCGAGCAACCAATCCTTTTACTTCGTCTCTTGGTTCAAAAATACGTTGTTTAAAGTCAGTTTTACTTGTGCAACGACCATATTGTTTTGGTTGATTAATACTAGCCATGCCGTAGCGATAATTGCTTCTGTCAGCATTCACTTCACCAATTGCCGGCGCTAAATTGTGCAAGTCACTTTCCATTTGGCGGAATTTTGCATCACTTTCTACGCAATTTTTACGCCCACCTTTTTGCCAGCATTGGCGTTGATGTCCAAATACCCAGGCTGGAACAATGTGTTCCCATTCGATTCTTTTGGCTCGGTTTTCCTGATTGCGGATTTTATAACCACAAGATTTTAAGTTTATTTCGCCACCTGATGCACCAGCCCATTGCCAATTGCAGCCGCAATATAAAGTACCGCTGGCTTGATGGTTTTGGTCGAAATAAATATTTTTCTTAGCCATGATTTTGGCTTGGGAGAATGTTTTAGGGGCGGATTGACTAGTGGTCACTAAATCATCATTTTGGCTTGTTTCGAGCAAACCAACTTGGTTTTCCAGTATAGCAAGGATGATGCTAATGACAATTGCAGCAATAGCAGATAATTTTTTTTTCATGAGCAGGGAGAATATTAGGACCTATAAAGTATGAAAGCGAGCCATTAGCTCGCTTTCATTGAGAAAATAACCAATTATTGTTTAGTTTCTTCGCTATCTAAGAAGCTTTTTAGTCTTTCACTTCTAGTTGGGTGACGTAGCTTTCTTAAAGCTTTAGCTTCGATTTGGCGAATACGTTCACGAGTGACATCAAACTGTTTACCAACTTCTTCTAACGTATGATCGGTATTCATATCGATGCCAAAACGCATGCGTAAAACTTTGGCTTCACGTGGTGTTAAGCTCTCAAGAATTTCTTTGGTTACTGCTTGAAGACCTGTGTACATTGCTGCATCAGAAGGTGTTACATTGTTAGCATCTTCAATAAAATCACCTAGATGAGAGTCATCATCATCACCAATCGGAGTTTCCATAGAAATGGGTTCCTTGGCAATTTTCATGATTTTACGAATCTTGTCTTCAGGCATATCCATTAATTCTGCTAATTTTGCAGAATCCGGATCTTCACCATTTTCTTGTAGATATTGGCGAGAAATACGATTCATTTTGTTGATGGTTTCAATCATGTGCACAGGGATACGAATTGTGCGGGCTTGGTCAGCAATCGAACGTGTAATTGCTTGACGAATCCACCATGTTGCATATGTTGAGAATTTGTAACCACGACGGTATTCAAATTTATCAACAGCTTTCATCAAACCAATATTACCTTCTTGAATCAAATCTAAGAATTGTAAGCCACGGTTGGTGTATTTTTTTGCAATAGAAATAACCAAACGTAAGTTGGCTTGAATCATTTCTTGTTTTGCTGCATTGGTTTCACGTTCGCCACGAGACATGTCACGACTGATGTTTTTTAGCTCATCAATTGTTAACATTGTTTCATCTTGAACCGCTTGAATATCAGATTGTTTTTCTGAAATAGCATGTTGGAAACGGATTAATGCATCAGTCCATGCATGATTTTTATCTAATTCACTTTCTAACCAGCTTGATTCGGTAATGCAAGGAACAACATTTTTGCGGAAATATTCTTTATCCATATTGATATGGTGTAGACAGATGTCACGAATATCACGTTCAAAACGACGAACATTGTTCACTTGTGAATTAAGATTTTCACACAAGGTTTCAATTTGGCGAGTAGCAAAGCGAACTTGTAATAAATCGCTAGTAATATCGCTGCTTAGCGCATCGTATTCTTTACATTTACGACCTTTTTTAGCCAGTAAATCTAATAGCTGATCGTATTTAGCTTGAATGATGTCAAAGTGAGCAAGGGCAGATATTTTTAACTCTTCCAAGTTTGCGCTAGCAAGGGCTGCACTGTTGTCTTCCTCTTCTTCTTCCTCAGCTTCTGTATCTTCATCACCTTCTAAGTCAGCATCATCTTCTTTGACTTCAGTAATGGCAGGCGTATCAGTAGTGTTAATGAGGTCAACGTCTTCTTCGTTTGGATCAATCATCGCTTCAATAACTTCATCAATGCGAATCTCGTCATTGCGCACTCGGTCAATTAAAGCCAAAATTTCACCAATTGAAGCAGGGCAGTAGCTAATTGCTTCAATCATGCCTTTAAGAGCAGCTTCAATTTTCTTCGCAATGATAATTTCATCTTCACGAGTCAATAAGTCAACTTGACCCATTTCACGCATATACATGCGCACTGGATCTGTTGTGCGACCAAACTCTGAATCTGCACTAGATAGGGCAGCTTCTGCTTCTGCTACCGCATCTTCATCGGTTACGCCAGCAGAACCATCAGACATCAATAGTGATTCAGCATCAGGAGCCACTTCTGAGACTTGAATGCCAAGACCAGAAATCATGCTAACAATATTATCAATTTGCTCTGAATCGGACATATCATCAGGCAAATGGTCATTAATTTCAGCATAGGTGATATAACCACGCTCTTTGCCCAGAACAATTAGACGGCGCAAACGAATACGCTGTTCTTCAACCGTTAAGGGACGATCGTCGTCTTCGTTTTCTTCATCTACATCGGTGTTCTGATTTTTATTTAGTGGATTGGCCATATTTCCTTCTCATAAAAAATGAGTTAATCTCAAATGCAATATAACAGTAGTGGCGGACGACATTTTAATGGCTGCTATCTCGGCACAGTAGTGCCAGTAACAAGCGACTTTCTTCAGGGGTAAGTCGACCTTGTTTGGTTTTTAGTGTTAGCTGCTGAATTTGCGCTTTTTTACTGTCTGTCAGTATTTTTTGCATTCCTTCGATGAATGCTTGTTTGGCTTCATCGGTTTGTTCAATTTCTTGCTCAATGCTTTCAAATGCTTGTTTGAAAAGTAGATTCAAATCATCCTCATACTGACTATTTCGTATATGTTCTAGTACTTGGGCACTCGAAGTGATTTTCGGGTGTAATTTTAACATATCTGTCAAGTAGGCTAAACAGGCAAAATCTCCATCTACAGATAAATATTCTGGTATCTCAATATATGAGGCCCATTCGGGATTTATCAAGAGAGTAATGATTTGTTTTTGTACCAACGGCGGAATGCTAGGTTGTTTGTAAGTGTTGTTTGGTAAGCGGTAGTTTTTAAAACTATTTTTTCGTTGAAGCGGTGCATGGTCAACGATTTGCATCAAATCATGCACTTCAATCTCTACAATATCTGATAATTGCTGCATTAATAAGTAATTTAATGCAGGTGCTTTAATTTGTTGTATTAATGGTCTTGCTTTTTTAATCAGTTCCGCTTTGCCTTCTTGGGTATCTAAATTCAAATATTCGCTTAAGTGCTTAAAGAAATATTTTGATAACGGTAGACTGTGATCAATTAATAAAGTTTCAAAAGCATCTTTGCCATATTGACGAATATAGCTGTCAGGGTCATGTTCTTCAGGGAGGAATAAAAAATGCAATGCTTTGTCATCTTGCAAGAGAGCTAAGGCATTTTCTAAGGCTCGCCAAGCAGCTTTTTGGCCTGCAGTATCTCCATCAAAGGCAAAATAAACATCACTTGTTTGTCGAAATAGCACTTTAATGTGCATGGCTGTTGTTGCTGTGCCTAATGCCGCTACGGCATATTCAATGCCGAATTGGTACAAGGAAACTGCATCCATGTAGCCTTCGACAACTAAAACACGTTGCTTGTCTTTGATTGCGCCGCGGGCTTCGTATAGGCCGTATAGTTCTTTGCCCTTTTCAAACAAAGGTGTTTCTGGTGAATTGAGATATTTGGGCTCGCCCTTGTCTAAAACTCGACCACCAAAGCCGATGATATGTCCAGTTTGATTACGAATAGGGAACATGATGCGATCACGAAAGCGATCGTAATGTTTGTCTTCGTTGACAATCACTAATCCAGATTGGATTAAGTTTTCATTGGGATAATCGGTGAAAATGGATTGCAAAGGTTGCCAGCCGTTTGGGGCATAGCCAATACCAAAGTGCTCAATGGTTTCTAAGCTTAGACCTCGGTTTTGAATGTATTGAGTTGCTCGACTGTCTTGTAATAATGATTTTTGGTAAAACGTTGCTGCTTGAGCCGTTAAATCCTCAAGGGTAACTTTTAGTTCTTTTTTCTTTTTACTGATAGCCGCATCTAAAGGGTTACTTTGAGATTTAGGAACTTTTAGTCCAGCTCTATCAGCGATGAATTCTACGGCTTCGACAAAACCTAGCCCTTGGTATTCCATAATGAAACCAATGGCACTACCGTGAGCACCACAACCAAAGCAATGATAGAATTGCTTGCTGGGACTAACAGTAAAAGATGGTGATTTTTCTTTATGAAAAGGGCAGCAAGCCATGTAGTTTTGCCCACCCTTTTTTAAAGGAATTTGCTCATCAATGATATCAACAATATCAACTTTGGTGAGCAAATCATCAATGAAATCGCTTGGTATCATTAATGGCTCAAGGCATCTTTAAGTAGTTTGCTAACAATAGACATGTCTGCTTTTCCAGCTAGACTATTTTTTAGAAGACCCATTACCTTACCCATTTGCTTCATGTCTTCTGCGCCAACTTGGGTAATCGCAGCTTGAATAGCTTGATCGATTTCGGCATCAGAAAGCATTTTAGGGAGGTATTCTTGTAAAAGAGTAATTTCAGCTTCTTCTTTTTCTGCCATATCATTGCGATTGGCATCATGGTAGATTTTAGCTGCGTCTTTGCGCTGCTTAACCATTTTGGTCAGAATGCTGATGATCATTGCTTCATCAACTTCAATTTGTTGGTCGACTTCGATTTGTTTAATAGCTGCTGTGATCATTCTTAAAGTGGTTAATTTGGTGCTGTCTTTTGCACGCATTGCTTGCTTGATATCTTCTTGAATCTTAGCTTTTAAAGTCATGAGTCGTCCTTTTGCTATAAATGTAAACACCGCAACATAGGTTGCGGTGTTTTATTATACTCTTCTAAAATGCTACCAGCGGTAGCTATTTTATTTTAGTAGTATTTTGGAGGCAATTGTTGGCTACGTAGACGTTTTTGCAAACGTTTAACTGCAGCAGCTTTTTTGCGTTTGCGCTCTGTAGTTGGTTTTTCGTAAGATTCACGAGCACGTAGTTCAGTCAAAAGACCTGTTTTTTCAACAGAACGTTTAAAACGGCGCATTGCAACTTCGAATGGTTCATTTTCTTTTACGCGAATAGCTGGCATAAAAAAATCCTTTAATGTCTAAATGGGGTATAAAAATAATTAGCTTCTTGAGCTATAAAATAATTAAGCAAACGGCTTTGTTGGTGAGAAAAACACCAAAACAACAATCACCCCCTTAGGCAATTTTTAAATATAAATGGCTAGACCGTGCTTAATCAAACTAGCCATTTATAAATATATCTGAATTAAGCTAAAAATTATTTCAAGAATTGCTTCTTCTGTCAAGTGAAAATTGACTAATTGCGAATAATTTTGTGTATTTGTGCGATAGAATGCATGTCGCGCATAATTCGATTAATTTGTTGTACATTTTTTACGCGTAAGCGGAAAGTAAATGTGATGAATCCTTCGACGCCATCTTGTTTTTCTGATGGTGTAGAAACCGATTCAATATTCGCATCTTCAGATGAAATAATATTCGCTATGCTGGCCAATAATCCGTGCCCATCGACAGCGGTAATGGTCATGGTGCATAAGTAGCTCTTCGACTGATTGACCATATCCCAATTGGCATCTAATTGATATTCAGGATCGGATTTAAGTAAATTAGAGCAGTTATCACGGTGGATAATCAAACCTTGTTCTTTAATTAGTACTGCACGGATATTGTCGCCAGGAATAGGCGCACAGCATTTTGCGAGTTGAACACTATTGGTTTCATTGTCACTAATTGTAATCGGGCTTAGTTTTATGGTGTCTCCAAAATGTTCACCAGCTAAACTGATTAATTCTTTGGCGACAACAACTGGTAATGTTCTTCCCATACCTACATCATATAAAACATCTTCAAAGGTAATGTTTTTATTTGCTAATGAAGTGAGGTAAGCATCTTTGACTTCTTCAGAAAGGAGGATATCACGTGGCAATAAGCTTGCTAAAGCTCTATTTAGCAGGTTTTCACCTAGTGAAACAGCATCTTTGCGACTCATGTTTTTCACGTAGTTGCGTATGGCGCTTCTAGCACGGCCAGTTGCAACAAAACTTAACCAAGCAGGATTTGGGTTGGCTTTTGTGGATGTGATGATTTCAATGGTATCGCCAGTTTTTAATTTTGTGCGCAATGGTGCCATGGTATTGTTAATGCGTGCAGCAACACAGCGATGGCCGATATCGGTATGTACCGCATAAGCGAAGTCAATAGGTGATGCTCCGCGTGGCATAACAATAATTTTTCCTTTAGGCGTAAATACATAAACTTCATCAGGAAATAAATCAACTTTGACATGCTCTAGGAATTCTATTGCATTGTCACTTTCTGCCTGTAAATCCAGAATATTTTGGAGCCATTGGTGTGTTCTCACATTGGCTTGGTCAAACGATGTTCCATCGGATTTGTACATCCAATGGCTGGCAACGCCGCCATCAGCAATGTTATCCATTTCTCTGGTGCGTATTTGCACTTCGATAGGAAGACCGTAAGGGCCGACTAACGTGGTATGTAAGCTTTGGTAACCATTGTTTTTAGGGATGGCTATGTAGTCTTTTACTTTGCCTGGTTTGGGCTTGTACAAGGTATGTAATGCACCTAACGCAAGGTAACAGGCTGGAACACTGTTCACTACAACGCGGAAGCCATAAATATCCATTACATCAGCAAAATGTAAGCCTTTGGATTGCATTTTTTTATAAATGCTATAAAGGTTTTTTTCTCGCCCTTTGATTTTGGCTTCGATGTTAAAAGCCAATAAGCGTTGACTAAAGGCTTGTAAAACTTTGCCAACAACATCACGTCGGTTGCGACGAGATGCTTTGACTGCCTTGGTCATGACTTTATAGCGATTTGGATATAAATGCTGAAAGGATAAGTCTTGTAGTTCACGGTAGACATTATTTAGCCCAATGCGATTGGCTAGTTGGGCATAAATTTCCAATGTTTCATTGGCAATTCGTCTTTGCTTTTCAGGGCGCATGACATCTAGCGTTCGCATATTGTGCAAGCGGTCAGCTAGTTTGATGACAATTACTCGAATATCTTGAACCATAGCGAGAATCATTTTTCTGAAACTTTCTGCTTGGTGCTGCTGCTTATCTTCGTATTCGAGTTTTTCTAGTTTTGATAATCCATCGACAATGTTGGCAATTGTTTCATTAAATTCAGCGGCCAGTTGTAGTTTGGTTGTGCCCGTATCTTCTAATACGTCATGCATCAAGCCTGCACAAATAGCCGTGGCATCAAGATGCCAGCTTGCCAATTCAGTTGCTACGGCAATAGGGTGGGTAATATAAGGCTCACCAGACTGCCGTGTTTGTCCCATATGCGCTGCATTTGCATAGTCGCATGCTCTGTTGATTAAAGCTAAATCATCTGCTTTTAAATGCGTTAAGGCAGCAAATAATTGATTTTTTGCTTCTTGAGCAATGGGTGCATAGGGCACTTCAGAATAATGAACCGTCATACACTCTATCTTTATTTAATTATTTACGGCGATTTAAAATTTCAAGACCAATTTGTCCTGCAGCGATTTCACGCAATGCCATGACTGTTGGTTTGTTACGAGAGTCATCAACCAATGCTGTTGCGCCATTCGCTAATTGGCGAGCGCGGTAAGATGCAGCTAGGGTTAAATCGAAATGGTTAGGAATGCGAGGGATGCAATCTTCAACTGTAATGCGAGCCATGTTTAAAGATACCTTTATAAGTAAGATGTAATATTAATTAAACTGATTGTACCAAGTTTCTAGCTGTATTATCTAGCTAGCTGTATCAGCAGTCAATAAATCGGTTAAAAAGTGATTCTGTTTATTCTGGGTAAGTCGATTAGAATAAATGATATGTAAAATATCTTGTGTTGCTTGTTCAACTTCATGGTTAATGACGATATAGTCAAACATAAATGCTTGGTGAATCTCATGTCTTGCTTCATCTAAACGTTTTTCAACAACGGCTTCATCATCTGTTCCACGATTGCGCAAGCGACTTTCTAGCTCATTCATTGATGGTGGTAGTATGAAAATACTGATTGCTTTTGGTAGCAAACGGCGGACTTGTTCAGCGCCTTGAATATCAATTTCAAGGATGACATCATGGCCTTTTTCTGTCCATGTATGGATGTCTGCGATACTAGTACCATAGTAGTTATTGTATACTTCTGCAAATTCGATGAAACGATTTTCTGAAATCATTTGTTCGAATTCAGAAACACTAACAAAATAGTAGTTTGAGCCATGTTGTTCATTGTGGCGCGGTTTGCGTGTGGTATGTGAGATTGAAACATGGATGGTCGGGTCAGACTGAATAACTTGAGAGACCAATGTTGTTTTGCCTGTACCTGAGGCAGCTGAAATGATAAAAATATTGCCCCTTGTTTTATTACTATTCATAATAACCTCACATTAAATATTTACATATTATGCCACAGACCATTGATGAGCATAAGCTTACATTGTTTTGTCTGATGCAAATAATATACGCATTATTATCATATATCATATAACTATTTCCTAGTTGATTGATATTTGTTTTATTTTTAAATAAAGGAACATTTCATGTTGGTTCATCCTGAAGCATTTGGTGTTGAAGCTTTGGCGCAAAAAATTCGTAAAATTCCACATTGGCCAAAGGAAAATATCTTATTTCACGATATTACGCCTATTTTGCAGGAGCCAATGTATTTCAGACTATTGGTAGATTTATTGGTTTATCGATATATGGATCAAAAAATTGATGTGGTTGCTGGCTTGGATGCTCGTGGTTTTATTATTGGCGCAGCACTGGCTTATCAATTGAATGTTGGGTTTGTGCCTATTCGTAAAAAAGGTAAGCTTCCTTTTACGACAGTTTCGCAAAGTTACGAATTAGAATATGGGCAAGCAACAGTTGAGATTCATGAAGATGCGGTTGAAGAGGGAGCCCGTGTCTTGTTAGTAGATGATTTAGTGGCAACGGGGGGAACGATGCAAGCCGGCATACAATTATTACAACGATTGAAGGCTGATATTGTCGAAGCTGCTACTATTTTGGAATTCACGGATTTGCCTGGTGGTGAGCGAGTTAGATCAATGGATATTCCATTGTTTAGTGTTTGTCAAAGCTTAGGTGATATGACTGACTAAAATAGACATTAGCAAAAATAAGCTGCTTGATAAAATTACAAGCAGCTTATTTTTTGTCTTTTTTATCAAGTATTTGGTATTTAATAAAACTAGAAACATATTAATAAGCATGAAATATTAAATTAAGGCTCCCTGTAAAGTGATTGATTTGGATTTTATTGAAATAGATGTTAATGAATTTCTTTAATAGGAAAATATAAAATTATTTATTCATGAATAATTTTTTGATTAAAAATAATAAAAAATGATTGATATTTATAGTGCACTTGTACTATTATGCTTTATGCATGCTTAATGAGGGCGTGCATATTTAGATCCTTGATGTGTATATTGCGCCAGTTCCTGTAAAGGAGCTGGCATTTTTTTGTTCAAAAGTATTAATAATTGGATGTTAATACTTAGTTAATTAATATAAGTAGATGAAAATAAAAATGCCTAAAAGCATTTTAAATGCATATGAAATGGAATTTTTTTATCGGGGATTGCTGACCTTAATCATCATATAATTATAGCGGCCATTTGTTATTGTATTAATAAGAATTATTTTTAGATGATTATATTGTTATGTAATATTTTAACGAATATTCAATTCAGATTTTATTTATTAATAAATGTAACGTAGGGGTATTTGTCTTGTTTTGAATGAGCCCTTAGTGTGTTTTTTTATTTTATATCATGCTGTTTTTAAAAAATAAAATGACGATATTTTAATTTTTTGTTTTTTAATAGATAGTTAATTATTCGGTGGTTTTTTAATTCAATAAGTTAATAAAAAGTGTTTTTTTATTTTAAATTTTGTAAAGTGATTCAAATTGTATTGCTATAACTAGTATATTTATACTATTATAATGCTGGTACATATGATTTATATGTATCTGTATTGTCCTTGATGTGTATGTTGCGCCAGTTCCTGTTACGCAGGGCTGGCATTTTTTTATCAAGGAAGAATTATAAACACAATAAATTTTTTGATAAAAAATTGCTGAGCTGTTTATTTTCTTGACAGAAAATAGGATATTTGGATGTTTTTGCTGGTGCTATTTTAATTTATATAACATAATTCAAGAATTGTGATTGAGTATGGTGAAAAATGAAGATTTATGATTACAAAGCATTGCTTTTGTGTGTGCTAGTTGGTGTTGTACTGGCGATTACGCATTATGTAACTGAGCCATGGGGTGGGATGCCTTTAGAAGATGCGATTATTACAGGGTTAACAGTTACAGCAGCTCCTTTGTTGATGTGGTTGGTTAGGACGAAGTCCGCTATAGTTATTGGTGCAACAATTGGTTTATTGTTGCATTATGTGGCATTTTATTTGGTTGTTATGCTTGTGTGGAAATCTCCTTTGGCATGGTTTTTCTATTTGAATACGACGATTTGGGTTGGTTCGCTTGGAGCGCTATTAAGCCCGTTTATTTGTAATAAGTTTGGTAATAAGCAGGCCCTTAAATATGGATTCATATCTTGCGCTGCTGCGTTTGTATTTGCTGTGATTCCTTTGGTGTATTTTATCATTAACTAGACTGTTTTTTAGCCAAAAGCTGCTCGGGAGAGTGGCTTTTTTATTTGTTAATTTGGTGCTGGTTTGCCGTGTGAGTTTAGTTGTTAATGTGCAATAGTGATATTATATATTCATATTTTAAATGGGTGGTGATATGGTTAATTTATATGAATTAATTGGTTTGTCGATGAGTGCCTCTGAAAATCAGATTCGTCAACATATCATGCAACACCATGCTGCAGGAACATTGGATGATGAGCATTTGGAAGAAGCTAAAAAATGGCTGTTGAATTCTAGTAATCGCGAACAATATGATCAAAAATTAACGTTACATTATCCTGAATTGATATTTAATAATTCGTTTGAAAATCATCAAATCATCAATGATTTCTCAAGTTTTTATAAAAAAATGAATGATGAAAAAACAAAAGAACATCGAGGTTTTAATATTGCATTTTTGGTAATTGGCTTGTTGGTGCTTTTATTGATGTTTGTTTTGCTTTTGTGGCAATCAGAATATGGTATTAAATATGTAAATGGCCATCAAAAAATTGCTGATGAAGGCAATCTTGATTCACAGATACCTGAGTATTTTAAAAAAAATCAGTATTACACCCAGCATGGTGCTCCGGAATTATTTAAAAAATGGGGAAATGGTGTTGATCGCATTAATTCCTTGGTTTATCCAGCTGCTAAATTTGTGGTTAATAATCATGCTTGCGATGCGGTGTCTGCTGTGGAAGTATCGGATATCAAGAGTTCTGCGAAAAATGGGGATATTGTTTTTTCTGTTGATTGCCAGAATGGCCAGAGATTTTATGCCAGTGAGGATGATATTAATACCAAGGCTCAATTAAGTTCTGTTCATGATATGAAGATTGATGAAATTAGGGCAATTAGCCATTGCGATTTGGCGCTTAAGCTTTTTTTAATGCACCCTGAAACATATAAACGACATCCTTTATCGACCAACGTTTATGCTGGTGATGCTAGTCAAATCATTGTTGATACTGAGTTTACTTCTAAAAGTGGTATCGGTATTCAAGCGAAACATAGGGGAAGATGTGTGATGGATTCAGCTTATGAAAATGTTAAAATCAGTGAATTAGAACAAGTGAATTAGAATAAATGAATTCGGAATAAGGGCTGTTAGTAAATTGGCTGTTAATTGGTGAAAAATTGCATAATAGAGGCTGCCTGAAACGTTCAGGCAGCCTTTGTTTTTTGTTTGTGGCTATTGCTTAGAAGGATTATTTAGGCAAATCACTTGTGCAATGTCCACATTTACTAGCTTGAACAGGGATGCTAGATAAGCAGAAAGGACAATCTTTGGTTGTCGGTTCTGCTGGAGCTTCTTCTGGCTCGCTATGTAGTTTATTCATTGTTCTAACCATCATGAAAATAGCTGCGCCAATGATAACAAAGCTAATTAGGGTGTTAATGAATAGCCCTAAGTTTAAAGTAACTGCGCCTGCTGCTTTTGCTGCTTCTAGTGTTGCATAAGGACCAACTGCATTTGCGCCATCTTTTAATGTCAAAAATAAATTTGAAAAATCAACACCACCAAGTAATAAACCGATAGGAGGCATGATGATATCGTCAACCAATGAGCTGACAATTTTACCAAATGCGCCACCAATAACGACACCGACAGCTAAATCAATGACATTTCCGCGCATTAGGAATTTTTCAAATTCCTTGGCAATTGCAGGTGCTTTCATAGAGAATTCCTTAAGATTTGTTTGTTAGATATAAATTATAAATATATATGTTTTAATGAGCAAAGTTATTTACACATAAAAAAACTGCCAAATATAAATATTCAGCAGTTTTGATGCTTATATTGAATTGTATTTTATTCTTCAGCAGCATTCACGCAAAGAGCGTTGACACTGTAACCACCATCTACATATGTGATTTCACCAGTGATGCCTGATGCCAAATCAGATAGCAAGAATGCTGCAGCATTGCCCACTTCATCAATGGTAACATTTCTGCCTAATTGGTTATGAGCAGCAACATGGGACAATAATTTGCTAAAGTTGCCGATACCAGCAGCTGCTAACGTTTTAATTGGACCTGCTGAAATGCCATTGCATCGAGTGCCATCTTTACCCACAGAAGCAGCAGTGAATCGAATAGATGCTTCTAAGCTTGCTTTGGCTAAACCCATTACGTTGTAGTTTGGAATAGCACGAACAGCGCCTAGGTATGTCAGAGCCAATAAAGAGCCATTGCGACCACGCATCATTGGGCGAGCAGCTTTTGCTAGAGCAGGGAAGCTGTAAGCAGAAACATCATGAGAAATCTTAAATGCTTCGCGATCTAACGCATCAAGAAAATCACCGTTAAGTGCTTCACGAGGTGAGAAAGCAATAGCATGTACAAGACTATCTAGGCCATCCCAGCTTTTTTGTAGATCAACAAAAACTTGATTGATTTCTTCATCGCTTTGAACGTCGCAATGAAAAACCAATTCAGAGCCCAATTCAAGAGCCATTTTTCGTACACGTTCTTCTAATTTGTCTACTGCGTACGTGAACGCTAGTTCTGCGCCTTGTTCACGACAAGCTTTGGCTATGCCATAGGCAATAGAACGTTCTGAAATCATACCAGTAATGAGGATTTTTTTGCCTTGCAAAAAGCCCATTTTGTAATCCCTTATTTTAATTAATTTCTTTAAGTTGGCGGCAATTATAAGCGAACTTGCCCAGAATAACCAACCATAGAAAGAGGTTGTGACTGATGAAATATGACATTAATCAATCTTAATGTCATTTTTTGGTATTTGGAAATATTAGGATTGATTGGCTTTGATGCTTTTTAAGCAATCAAAATGGCGATTATTAATATTTTCTTGCCCGCCTAATAATTCTAATCTTTCTTGTGTATTTGACCCAATAAATTGTTTCATTTGCTCATCATTCATTGACGAGAATGGTTCAACTAAAGTGCATTGGCAGTATTGTTCACTCACTTTTTCGATGGGCTGAGTGTTCAAACCAAGTTCGTTAATTTCTTTTTGGAAGCTTTCTGAAAAAGGGACATTTTTATTGCAATCTTCGACCATTTTTTCAATCATGCTGTCTTTTGATAGTTGACTAAATTGGGTGATGAAAAACATCAATAAAAAAAGGCCAATTGTTATAGCAACCCAGACGTACATGGATTTTTTTCTATTTGCCATGGTGTTTTCCGATGGATATCTTATTGTAGCAATTAATCATGGGCGCAATGTTACACAAGAAACCAAGCTTTGAATAGCAAGTTAAAAAAATCATCATTTTATTCACATTAAATATCTAGAATGCCCATGATGGACATTCTAGATTCGCCTTGTTGCGGATGGTTATCGTGTCGCTAAACTGGCAAAGACATCAAAATATTGAGGGAATGTTTTTGCTACACATTCTGGGTCGTTAATGATGATTGGTGTGTTTAATAAGCTGACTAATGAGAAACACATTGCCATGCGATGGTCATCGTATGTATCAATGCGGACATTTCGTTTTAAGTCATTTTTTTGATGAATTGTAATATAATCATCGCCTTCAATAATGTCGGCGCCTAGTTTGGTTAGTTCTGTTGCCATGGCGCTGATTCGGTCTGTTTCTTTTACTCTCCAGCTAGCGATGTTGCGAATGGTGCATGATTGTTGAGTGGCCAGAGCAACAATAGCAAGAGTCATGGCTGCATCAGGAATGTGATTGGCATCAATATCAAATGGCAAGATTGCTTGGTTTGCATCACGAGAGCATTCAATAAAATTATCGCCCCAAGTAATGTTTGCTCCTATGCTTTCTAAAGCTTTTGCAAAATCAATATCGCCTTGTATACTGTTTTTGCCGATTCCTGTTACTTTAACTTTTTTGCCTGATAATAATCCAGCTGCTAAAAAGTATGAAGCGCTTGAAGCATCGCCCTCAACATGTATTGTTGTTGGTGCATGGTAGCTAGCATTGGCTGGTAGATTGAAAGATTCATACTGATTATTAACAACATGAATGCCAAATTGAGCCAGTAAATTTAATGTAATATCGATGTAAGGTTTGGAAATGAGTTCTCCATCAACTTTAATTGTATATGCTTGCCCTGTTAACGGTATTGCCATTAATAAAGCTGTTAAAAACTGACTTGAAACATTGCCTTTAACAGAAATTTCATATTGGCCATTACTATTAAATGGATGAATTTTAAGTGGAGGATATCCGTCATTTTTTAGGTATTCAATGTTGGCACCAGCTTGTTTTAGAGCTGTCACTAAATCTCCAATAGGTCGCTCATGCATTCTTTCTACGCCGTCTAGTTCGTAAGTGCCATTCATCAGAGCTAGTGCGGCAGTTAATGGGCGAAAAGCCGTTCCTGCATTACCTAAAAATAAATTTTCTTGTTTATTGGTGAAGTGAGATTGGCTCCCTGAAACCACAATAGATGAAAAGCAGCAGCGCCAAGGACCACTCAGCTATTGGGGACGCCGATTGCTGAAGCTGCGCCAATAACGCAGCTTCAGC
>JASLFS010000003.1 GCA_030150505.1 Vitreoscilla sp.
ATCGGTAATCTGTTTTGTTAAAGAGCAGTGCTACTGACTGGTTTGTGTTGCTGTGTCAGCAGCGAAGAAACCGAACTATACGCCAACACCCCATAACCGTCAACTACTTTAACAACCTTTTTTGCAAAAATAATAGAAAAACTCAACAAATGCCTATTTATTAACAACTTTTATTTCAAATCTATTAACTACTTTTTTAAAATCACACCCAACATCTGGTAACTTGCCTTTCAACTCACACTCAATATCAGTGTAAATATAGTCTGCAAAAATGGCTATAAAGCAATTATTGGCAGAAATAGTGCTATTTATGATGAAATGAGGATGGCTTTTATATTATATGGCTGGCAATTATGCCTATAATATACAGGTATATTGCAATACAGCTTTTATATGGCGATTGCAATCATGAATAATCTATCCACTCGATAGGATGAAAAAATGAATTTCCCTCCTCGCTATGTTTCTGCAACTCGCATGCGCCGTATGAGAAAAGATGATTTTTCTCGCCGCCTTATGCGTGAAAACACACTAACAACAAATGATTTGATTTACCCTGTTTTTATACTAGAAGGAAATAATAATGAAGATCTTATTCCTTCAATGCCAGGAGTAGTTCGTCAAAGTATTGATAAACTACTATTTACAGCAGAAGAGGCTGTAAAGCTAGGCATTCCAATGCTGGCATTATTTCCGGTTGTAACTCAAAATAAAACAAATGAAGCTTCTGAGGCTTACAATCCTGATGGTTTAGTTCCACAAACTATCCGCGCATTAAAAGCCAGATTCCCAGAATTAGGAATCATGACTGATGTTGCTCTAGACCCATATACGATTCATGGACAAGATGGCTTATTAAGCAATGATGGTTATGTAATGAATGATGAAACTGTCGAGGTACTCATCAAACAAGCGCTAACTCATGCTGAAGCTGGAGCACAAGTTATTGCGCCATCTGACATGATGGATGGTCGCATTGGTGCTATTCGTGAAGCCTTAGAAGAAGCTGGTCATATTCATACCCGCATCATGGCCTATTCTGCTAAATACGCTTCTGCATTCTACGGTCCATTTAGAGATGCTGTTGGTAGCTCAGCAAACCTAGGTAAAGCTGATAAATCAACCTACCAAATGGATCCTGCTAATTTGAATGAAGCTCTACAAGAAGTGGCTTTAGATATTCAAGAAGGTGCGGATATGGTTATGGTTAAACCAGGCCTACCTTATTTAGACGTTATTCGCCGCGTTAAAGATGAATTCGGCGTACCAACATTTGCATACCAAGTATCTGGTGAATATGCCATGCTTCAGGCAGCCATACAAAATGGCTGGCTAGATGCTGACAAAGTGATTATGGAAAGCCTATTATCATTTAAACGCGCTGGCGCTGATGGAATTTTAACTTATTATGCCATTGATGCTGCAAAACGTTTACAAGGCATTAAATAAAACTTAAATACTCAAAAGGCTACTTTCAAAGTAGCCTTTATTTATCACAGCGGCTTCCTTTGCCAATAGCGAACATAAGCCAAAGCAGATTCAACCATATAATCTTTTTCATTTTGAATGGTAATTTCTACTGCTCCCATCTCATCCGTTCGCCATAACTCAATCTGTCTATCAGATAATCTATCCAATACAGCTGGATGTGGATGTCGATAACGGCTCAAATATCCAGAACTAGAAACAGCTATTTCTGGCCTAACTTTATCTAAAAAATAATGCTGGCTTGAAGAGTTGCTTCCATGATGACCTAATACCAATATTTGACTATATAAACCATCACCGTAAGCTCTAACCAATGCTCTCTCACCATGCTTCTCTAAATCGCCAGTTAATAAAATAGCCTGCCCCTGAACAATAATTCTTAAAACACAGCTTTGCTCATTTTCGTTCATTTTTTGATTCCATGGTAATGTTAACCACTCAAAATAAACGCCATCCCACTCCCAAGATTCATCATGGCATGCTACTGAATCAATATTATTCTGACTAGCCCGTTTATCCAGCCATAACTTATTAGTAGCCACTGACTGCTGAATCACTCGCCAACCACCAGTATGATCATCATGCTGATGAGATAAAACAACAGCATCTAATTTGGTAATCCCTTTTGCTCTTAACAGTTGTAATATATTTTGCCCTTCTGTTGGCAAACCAGTATCAAACAATAAAACATGGTTTCTGGTCTCAAATAAAACAGATAAACCCTGACCAACATCCCATACCGTTAACCGACCTTGTTGAGAATCCAATTTTGTTGGTTCATATTGATAAATCAACATCAACCATATTAATACCATTGGACGAAACCCCATTGAAAATGGCAACAATAGCAATATCAAAACCACAACAAACACCAGCCACATCCAAACAGATGTTTTAGGCACTGTCATCACATAAGCGTATTGATGAATATAATTTAATGTCATCAATGTTATATCACCAAGATATGCTGTGAACTGAACAAGAAAATCAAATGGCAATAATAAGCTTAATAATGTTAAAGGTGTTAAAACAGATGAAAACCATGGGATAACCACCAAATTTACCGGAACACTTAAAATAGGTAGTGATGAAACAAACCACCCCAATAAAATTACACTGGCAATACTGGCTATCCACTGAGCTTGCCAAGCTTTTTTCCAATAATTTTGTTGAGCCCAAGCCAAACGATAAGTTTTACCCACAATCAATGCTGCAATAAAACCAAATGACAGCCATGTTCCCAAACCCAATACTGCCATTGGCTGCCAAATCAAAACCAAAAATAACGCCCAACACCAACCTGTCCACCAACCTATTAATTTTCGTCTTGCTAAAAAATATGCAGCAATCAATATCATCAACAAACTGCGCTGAGTTGGTACCGAAAAACCAGCCATAGCCGCATAAATTCCTGCAAACAACAAACCAAAGCTGATTGCCCATAAATGCGGTCGATGAAGTTGATTAGGTAATAATCGCAATATGAAACGACACAATAGCGCCGCCAACGTTGCTACGATTGTGACATGCAATCCAGATATGCTAACTAAATGTACAATGCCTAAATCTCGAAATACCTGCCAAGTATTCTCAGACAATGAAGATTGAAACCCCAAGCCCAAAGCAGCCATGAGCCCAATACCTTCTAAGCGATTGCTTTTATTATCCAATCGTTCATATAGAAAATGCCTTTGCTGATTAATCCAACACAAAGCACAACTAACATCATACTGCTTTAACTTTCGCTCTTTACTTAACGAACCAAACCCTTGTACACCATTATTTAAAGCCCATGCCTCTAAATTGGAAACATATGGATTCAATGTTGCTATCGGTGCTTTCAACCTACTTTCAACTTCCCAAATACTACCAATCGCCCACTCTCTATTCTGATAATCTTGCAAAATCAATTTCTGATATTGTGGCGCCTGATTTACATTCCCACCTACAATCCATGCTTTAACTTCCAATCTCATTCTTGCATGCTCACCCTTGATTGCAGTAGCATCAACAACTTGGATTAACCAAGATTGCTTGGTTTGACTGACCGCTGGTACTTGTTGTTCAAGGGCAATATCCATTCGAAACAAAGAGTACATCCCACCAAATAACACAACAATTATGCACAACCAGTAACGCTTCGGATGGAGCAACCAGACCAACATTAAGATTGCAACTGCCAACAAAATGCATCCTGTATAGTTTATTTCAGCTCTTGGTATGTAAAAAGCCAAAACCATACCTAAAATAGCAAATGGTAAAAAGATGAGCTGATACATTGACTATCCAATATCACTTTTAATAAGCACAAAAAAATCATGATAGATACAAGATCTATCATGATTGAGAGATGAATCAACAAAAGGTTCCTATGACAAATTAATTATCATAATCTCTTAATGCTGCTACAGCTTCTTGCAGGGTATCAACCGCAGTAATATCTAAATTAGGAAAATCTGATTTTTTCCTTGGTGCATTGGCTTTTGGCACAATGGCACGGGAAAAACCTAATTTTTCCGCCTCTTTTAACCTTTCCTGCCCCCGAGCTACTGGTCGAACCTCACCAGAGAGCCCTATTTCACCAAAGACAACCATTTTTTCAGGTAATGGCTTATTCTTAAAACTAGAAACCATGGCCAATATCACAGCCAAGTCTGCTGCTGGCTCAGTAATCTTAACCCCACCAACAGCATTTAAAAAAACATCTTGATCGAAACATGCTATACCAGCATGGCGGTTTAAAACCGCTAATAACATAGATAAACGATTTTGCTCCAAGCCTACCGTCAACCGTTTAGGCGTAAACCCATGTGCATCATCAACCAATGCTTGAATTTCAACCAAAATAGGACGACTGCCTTCTTGTGTCACCAAAACACAAGAGCCTGGAGTATCATCGCGATAAGAAGATAGAAAAATGGCAGACGGATTAGAA
The DNA here is from genome assembly GCA_030150505.1 of Vitreoscilla sp. GTDB lineage: Bacteria > Pseudomonadota > Gammaproteobacteria > Burkholderiales > Neisseriaceae > JASLFS01. The sequence continues at coordinate 4,424 of JASLFS010000003.1, forward strand.
ACGCCTTTGAGGCCTTTCTCTGTCATAGCAAAAACACCTAACTCATTGGCAGCACCAAATCGATTTTTAATGGCTCGAATCATTCGATGATTGGAATGTGTATCGCCTTCAAAATACAAAACAGTATCCACCATATGCTCTAACACACGGGGTCCCGCAATTGCACCATCTTTGGTCACGTGACCAACTAATATTATGCTAATACCACTTTGTTTCGCCACTCGTGTTAACTGAGCAGCACATTCACGCACTTGAGAAACTGAGCCAGGTGCAGAAGTAACTTGTTCAGAATATACAGTTTGAATCGAATCAATAATTGCAATTTTAGGCTGCAATGCTTCTAACTGCGAAACAATCGCTTCCAACCTAATCTCAGGTAACAGTTGAATACCTTCTGTTGGCAATAATAAACGCTGCGCTCGTAAGGCAACTTGCTGTGCTGATTCCTCGCCTGATACATACAAAACCTTATCTTGCTGAGCGGCCATCAAAGCAACTGTCTGTAAAAGTAAAGTCGACTTACCAATACCAGGATCACCACCCAATAAAATCACAGCGCCATCAACCAAACCTCCCCCTAATACACGATCGAGCTCCCCCATTCCTGTTCCGGAGCGAGGGATATCTTCGGCTGTAACCTTTGATAGATCTTGCACTTGGCTGGTTTGATTCGTCCATGACTGAAATCGTGGATTTTTATTACTGCTAACAACAGCCTCAACCAAGGTATTCCATTGCCCACAACTTGAACACTTACCTTGCCACTTAGGGCTCTGCCCACCACATTCAGTACACTGGAACAATGTTTTTGCTTTTGCCATTTTTATAAGTAAACAACTTCACCAGAACGACCTTTTGTACTGTCGCTCATCCATTCAATAAAAGCTGGCGTAATTTCATCAATGTTTTTACGCTCAACATCACTTTCACCTGGGTGTGTTTTCACACGAAGAGGAGAATTAACAGAACCAGGAATCAGAACATTGGCGCGCATATTCGGATACTGTGTCCATTCATCAGCACATACTTGTGCCAAATAAATCAATGCTGATTTAGATGCACCAAAACCGCCCCAATAAGCTTTTGGTTCTTCTGCATGGCTTTCGCCTACGAAAATAACAGATGCATCTACCGCTTGTTGCAAAGCTGGTAAAAATGCACGAGTCAATGCCATAGGAGCAACAGTGTTAATGCGGTATTGATTAACCCACTCTTCTACAGTTTGAAAAACAATGGGTGATAAAGCATAAAAATAATTAGCACAATGAACAATGCCGTCCAAACGACCAGTTGCATTCAAAACAGCAACTGCCAATTGGTCAAATTCTTTTTCTTCTGCGGTTAATAAATCGAAGCTAATCGCAAATGGTTCTGGCCCACCAGCAGCAACAATTTTATCGTAAACGTTTTCTAATTTTTTCTGGTGTCTTGCCAATAAGACCACAGTTGCACCTGCTTTTGCATACGCTAAAGCCACTTGCTCACCAATACCTTGTGATGCACCAGAAATAAGAATGACTTTATCTTGTAATGGATTTACTGACATATTGAGTTCCAATCTGCTAATAACATAGCGGCAGCATGTTGCCCTGATTGCACTGCACCTTCTAAGGTTGCAGGATAAACAGGATGCATATAATCCCCCGCTAAATAAATTTGATGATGAGATAATCGCAACGTGGGAATAGCCACACGATTATAGGCTGCCTGAATAGTTGCTCGTTTCTCGGTAATCACTTGTGCTGCAAGCGGTTGCATTAATGAATCATCAATTCTCATAATTTCTTGATGTACTGCATTAATCCAATCTTGCTTGCCATACAAAGACGACTCTTGAGTAACACTACAAACCACAGCAACTTCATTTTTCCCTAATCCAAGTGCATCACGATTTACAATCCATTGTGCCATACCATCAGCAAAGCCCTGAATAATTTTTGGTAAATTTGGTCTAGCTTGATATTGTAAATAAACCGTGGTAATCGCGCTGTAGTTTAGTTTTTGCAATGCTTGTCGAGTCTCTGGAGCATAAACCGTCTTTAATAAATCATTCACATGATATGGCGCAGTCGCAACAATCACTGCATCAAAGTATTCATTATCCAAATAAACTTTTTTAGAAGAGTGATTACTTTCAATATTTTTAATTCTCTGGCCAAGGCAAATATTAACATTTTTATTTTTTAGCCATTGCAAAACAGGAGTGACAAAAGCCATACCTAAATCTGTTTTTGGAATCAAAAAATCACTGTGTTGTCGTTTTTTTAAAACACCATCTTTTAAAACATTCGCCAAAATTTCAGTACTGGCTACAGTCAATGGCGTATTCATCGTTGCCATGACCAAAGGCTGCCAAAAATCCTTCACTTCTTTAGTCGATACACCTTGCTGATGTAACCATTGGCTAAAAGGAATATCATCCGATTTTTGACGTGGAAATTTTTTTAGCCGTCCAATATTTTTTAACAACTGAATCTTATCAATTAATTGCCAATTTTTCGCTACCAACAAACCCCAAATAATATGCAATGGGCTTGGTAATGCGGGGCAAGATAGCTGTAAACCATCCATCATGTGCCAAGTTAAAGGTTGCCGAAAAAAAACCTCATTTTCTTCCACCCCAACCAAATCCAACAAACGCAAAGTTTCAGTATAAGCACCAATCAATAAATGTTGCCCATTATCCAAAGAACGAAAACTAGGGTGATTTTGATTTAAAGCTCGGGCTCGACCACCCGCTTGTTGGCTTGCCTCAAACAACGTTACCTTTGCAAAATCTGCCAAACTGGCAGCCGCAGCCAAACCAGCCCAGCCGGCCCCAATAACAGCAACTTTTGCCTGCTTCACAACTTAAATCCTAACAACCACGTTTTAATAGCAATACGGAACTTACGCCCACTAGGCAAAATAATTTTATGATCAAGAACATTCCCAGCACCATCTGCTTCAACTTCTTTAAGAAGCTGATAATAGATTGCAGCCATAATCAAACCCACTTGTTGATTTTTTCTATCACAAGCTGGAAGCAAGGCTAACGCTTCCTGATAAGTTTTCTTAGCACGATTGATTTGAAACTGCATAAATTCTGTAAACTCAGGGGTAATTTCCGCAGCTAACACACTCTGCTCATCAACCGAATACAAAGCCAATTCATCTTGTGCTAGATATATACGATTATTACGAGCATCTTCACCAACATCACGAATAATATTAGTTAATTGCAAAGCCAAACCCAGTTTTTCAGCATAAGCCAAAGTTTGCAAATCACTAATACCCAAAATTCTAGCGGTCAAACGACCAACAACACCAGCAACACGGTAACAATACTGGCTCAAATCAACAAAACGAGCATAACGATTCTGCTCTAAATCCATTTGCATTCCATCAATAATTTCCACGAATTCTTTTTCTGGCAATTGATATTGAGGAGCATATATTTTTAAAGCCTGACAAACTGGATGCTCCGGAGTCACCTCATCCCTAAATGCTTTAGATAAATCTTGTCGCCACCAAATTAATGTTTGTTGAGCAACATTCATATCACTACAATCATCAACGATGTCATCTACTTCGCGACAAAAAGCATACAAGCAGGTTAAAGCTGCTCGCTTATCTTTGGGCAAAAAACGAAAACTGCCAACAAAGCTCGAGCCACTTTGTTTTACTTTTTCCTGACAATATGCCAACGGCGTCATGTTATATCCACAATCCATACCAAAAAGAGAATGGTTATTTTACCATTCTCTTTTTATAAAAACAGCTTTATGACAGCTGAACTATAATTTCTGACACTTATCCGTTTTTTTTCTAGCTTTAGCAGAAGCCAAATCAGAACAGCGGTAAGCATCTCCACCAGAACTCATCCATATAAAAGGCAATTTACCATTATCGGGTTCAGCTAAAAGAAAATAAAAAGGGCTTATTTCTTTGTCTTTATCTTTTCCCAATGTAATTGATGAATAAGAATATTTTTTCTTCGCAACCAAATCCAATTGCTTAGAAGCATTATCAAAAACAGTTTGTCGAGACTTAGAGCTAAAATCATCATTATTTAACAAGTAACCCTGTAACGCAGTATTAATCTGAGCCATAGAAGTTCGAGCTGTTAAAATGTCATTCTTTTCAACATAACGGTTATAGCTAGGTAAAGCAAAAGCAGCAATAACCCCCAAAATAATCACAACAATCATGATTTCTACCAATGTAAAACCTTGATTACTTATTTTACTTTTCAATATTTTCATCGGTCACCAATTTAATCATTCATAATTTCATCGTAAACTTGAATCGTCACTTGAGTTTTATCGTTCTTACCCCATGCTCTAACGGTAATACGATAAATATTCGTGCTTTCTGGATTATCTTTGCCCATCCATTCGATAATATATCTTGGATTTTTATGAGCATTTTCACCTACTTTAAACTCAACTGATTTATCATCAGAAAAGGCATTTGAAGTCGTCCAATGAGGCGTTTCAAAGTTAGGTAAACACCAACCACCCTTACAATCTTTATCAAAATCTTTTTTATTATCTTCAGAATCGCTAGACAATCGATCCAACAGCTTTGCCTCAGCATCCCTAACCGCAGCTTCCGCAATAGAAACAGCAAACTGCCTATCCGCAGTATTACTACTTGATCTTAGCTCGGTATTTGTCCATTGCGTCCCTGCCACAACAGCAACAGCAATTAAAACTAAAATAACCAACACCATAAACAGTGAGAAACCCTGCTGTTTATGGCTACTTTTCCCTAAATACCTGGTTCGTTTGCACATACATTTGCCCCTCGCACAGTTGCCACAATTTGATAGTCTAAACTACCATCTTTTTCTGAATTATTACCACTCTTTAAACTTATATTAATTTCAACCATCACAGGTGTTGTAACATCATTGTTTTTATTTTTAACCAAAACAGATGACTGCTCAGTAAAACCATTTTTCACCTTGCTAACACAGCCTTTATCACTAGCTGTCCCATCAAGATAATAGCCATCAATCACCATATCACTAGAATCATAGCCAGTACTATCCAAAAGTAATTGCGGCTTAGCAATGTTATAAAAAGCATTGCTATATGTTTTACCTGCACCATCGAAATCCATTTGAATACGATACAAACCACGGCGTCCCGTATCTAAACTGGTCGCAAAGAAATAAACTTCCTCATAATATGGTCTTACTGTTGTGACGCTTTTAAACGAAGAGCAATCACCTGTATTGCATTCTGGATTAGCTGCGATAGATTCATCATTTTTACTAGAAGCTGCAATACTTGGTAGCAACTTAGCTGATTCACAATCAGAAATAACCACCCAGGTTTTTTTATCCATCAATGGAATAAGTGTTTTATCTTTTGTTCCCCATACTGAGAAATCAGGATGAATACCTTGTTGGCCTTTGGGATCAAAATCCAAACCAACCGTGCCCTGAATCGCAATGGCAGTATTACCAAAATCTTTAAATTTATTCTTCAATCCTGCTAATTTAGTGGTTAACTCATTTTCCTTTAATATACGAACGTTTTGGTATTTCGAATTCTTCATGCTGCTTTCATCTAAGCCATCAAAGAAAAGTGACTGCAGCTTAGCATTACCATTTATGGCCACAGAACTGGCTTTAAGCTTATTATCAGCAATATTATCGTTATAAGCATAACAACCATAACTACCCGCATTACGAATAACATGAGATAGCATATTAGCGGTTGTTCTTAACTCTTGCTGTAAAGTAATTCGCTGCATACTGTCACGATTTAATTGTTTGGTTTTAATGTATGCACCAGTTGTTGCTAAAATAATAATTAAACTTAATGCACTGGCAACAAGCAATTCAATTAATGTAAAACCCTGCTGTTTTGCAGGCAAAGCATTTTTATAATGATTCATTTTCATTACTGAGTAACCTCCATCTGATAGGTATACACAATGCGAGAATCATCACCATCAACTAATAAATCAGTATTGTCTTCAATGTTAGAATCATAAAAGAACCAAGCTACTTTTACCAAACTACCATGCTTACCATTTTCCTCTGGAGCACATTTTAGAAAATCTTTAATATCTGAAACTTTGCTTGGTGGCGCTGATGTGAAAAACTCAGTTTTTGGACACACTTTAATTTTAACATCCGCATGACGAAGCTGATGTGTCAAACCGTCCTTAAAGCTCTTAACTTGCTCACAAGCTCTGTCTTCTGCACTTTTACCTGTGCCACATTTTTGGTTTCCGCTCACATCAACATAATGCTCATAGCTTCGATATGAAGCCAAATCCTCATCATCAGAAACAACAACAACTGGGTTAGCTAACATTTTTTCAACTAAATTCTCGGTTGCAGTGGCAACCTCTGTTAAATAATAAGATTCTCGAATACTGGTTTGTGTCTTTAATTGCAAAGAAATAAATGCCAATAACCCGAAAGCAACCACAAACATAGAAACCACAACTTCTAATAAAGTCGTTCCTGTTTGTTTTGACTTATTAACTAAAACTGTCTGATGGTTATGTTTCATTTTTCCTCCATGCTTTTCGGGCAAGAGCACAATTTACCAATATAATCCTTACGTTGATAATCATTGCCTTTACAAGCGACAGCTCTGCCACCAAAATCAATGTACATGGTTCGACATTTATTGGCTGGTTGCCCTTTCTCAGCAAAAACATACCGTCTTGCTTTTACTTCTCCGATACTATCTCCACTACCTTGATAGCCCAAAATATCCTTACTGATATCCAATTTTGTAAGTGGGGCATCTAATGAATCTAGTTGCTGAACAAGAACATCAACCTTTTTATCCACATAAAAAGTACGCTGAGCCTCACCAGAATCAAGCTCACCATCTCTATCGTAATCGGCAAAAGAGGTTAATCCTTTTGCATATAATTTACTAACATTCCCAGATTTACCAGACTGGCAACCATTTGATTTACCATCTGACTTTAAAGTTGCACCGCACAAATAAACAGGAACCCCTTGGCGAACAGCTTCTTGACGAGCAGCATTAATCACATTAACAAATCCATAAACAGATTCATTTAATTTTGCTCCTGACGTCATGCTACTCATTGATGGCAAGGCAATTGCTGCAAAGATCGCCATAATAACCACAGTGACCATAAGCTCTACAAGAGAAAAGCCCTGCTGTTGCTGATAACTACGCATATAAATCCTATAGAAAAATAGCTGCACTATTCAATACAAATGAATATTAACAAGCAGCTAAGACACTAGCCATTAAAGTAGGACTAATGGTAATTTATAAAGATAAGCGATAAGCTAATTTTATAATTTGATATTTATTTAAAAATAATTAATTATTTGCTTTTCAAATAATATTATTCCTCAGAGAAGCCGAAACCACCATCAGGTAAAGCAGCATTATCAAATTTTGCAAATTGACCTAAGAATGTCAAAATAACTTTACCAGTGGGACCATTACGATGCTTACCAATAATGGCTTCCGCATATCCTTTATAGGGTGAGTCGGCATTATAATACTCATCACGATACATAAATATAATAATATCAGCATCTTGCTCAATAGCACCTGACTCCCTTAAGTCAGACATCATTGGTCTCTTATCTGTTCTTTGCTCAACAGAGCGAGACAACTGCGACAAAGCAATAACAGGAACTTGCAGTTCTTTTGCCAATGCTTTTAATGATCGTGAAATCTCACCCAATTCAGAAGATCGATTATCCCCTCTTCCAGAACCTGACATTAACTGTAAATAGTCAATCACAATCAAGCCCAGTTTTCCATCATAACGACGAGCTAATCGTCGAGCGCGCGCTCTTAATTCAAGCGCCGTTAACCCTGGGGTTTCATCAATAAAAATAGGCGCATTGGATAACTTCATTACAGCCTCATTTAAATGCCCCCAATGATCATCTTCTAATCGTCCAGTTCTCAAAACGTGTTGGTCCAAACGACCAACAGAACCTAGCATACGCATCACCAGCTGCGTACCGCCCATCTCCATAGAGAAAACAGCAACAGGTAAATTCTCAACAACACCAACATGCTCGGCAATATTCATAGAAAATGCCGTTTTACCCATTGATGGGCGACCCGCCACAATCACTAAATCCCCAGGTTGCAAACCCGAGGTTTTATTATCCAAATCAGTAAAGCCAGTAGAAACACCCGTCACTTCATCAGGATCTTCTCTTGAATACAATGCATCAATTCGCTCAACAACTTCACTTAGCAAGTCTGGCATTTCCAAAAAGCCCTGCTGAGAACGACTGGTACTCTCCGCAATTTGGAATACTTTATTTTCAGCCTCATCCAATAATTGAGCAGCTTCTTTACCTTGTGGGTTATACGCATTTCGTGCAATATCAGTACCAACTTGCGCTAGCTGACGCATAATAGATCGCTCTCGAACAATCTCAGCATAACGCCGAATATTCGCAGCAGAAGGGGTATTTTGAGCCAAATCGACTAAATAAACTAACCCACCAATATCATTCAGCTCTTCTCTACGTTGTAATTCTTCTTGAACGGTAATCACATCAGCTGGGCGAGAAAGCTCAATTAATGATGAGATGGCACGAAAAATAAAACGATGTTCTTGTCGATAAAAGTCATCAGCCATTAGCACATCAGCAATTCTATCCCATGCTGAATTTTCCAATAACAAACCACCGAGAACAGACTGCTCAGCCTCTAAAGAGTGTGGAGGCAACGACAAAGCTGCCACATCTTGATCAACTACATCTATATTAAAATCATCCATGCCATTATCCTTACGCAACAGCGGTATTTTAGCATTGTCTGTCTCCCTTCTGTACCGTTTCATGCAAACTTTGCCAATCATTTCCCCTTTAACAATAATGATTAACCTATAGTCGACTAATGAAAAAAAACGTACAATGTTTACTTACTATCATTAACCACATACGCTAGGAGATAAGAATGGAACATACACTACCAACACTTCCATATGCACTAGATGCTTTAGAACCACATTTGTCAAAAGAAACTTTAGAGTTTCACTATGGCAAACATCACCAAACTTATATCACTAACTTGAATAATCAAATTAAAGGCACTGAATTTGAAGCAATGTCTTTAGAAGAAATTATCAAAAAATCAACTGGCGGCATGTTTAATAACGCTGCTCAAACTTGGAACCATACGTTTTACTGGTTCAGCCTAACGCCAAATGGCCAAGGTAAACCTGCTGGTGAATTGGCTACTGCAATTGATGCTAAATGGGGTTCTTTCGAGAAGTTCCAAGAAGCATTTAATACATGTGCAGCTGGCACTTTCGGTTCAGGTTGGGCATGGTTGGTAAAAAATGCTGACGGCTCTTTGGATTTAGTATCTACTAGCAATGCAGCTACACCTTTAACAACTGATGCAACGCCATTGTTGACTTGTGATGTTTGGGAACATGCATACTATATCGATTACCGTAATAGCCGCCCTAACTACTTAGGTGGCTTCTGGAAAATCGTTAATTGGGATGAAGTAGCAAAACGCTTTGCAGCTTAATTCTATGTAAGTGACAAAAAAGCGAAGCATTAGCTTCGCTTTTTTTATCGCCATTCATTTTTACTCAATAGCATTATTATTGCTAACAATACTCTGATTTCCTTGTTGAGTTTTGACTTCCTTACCCAAAGCTTTTAAGTACGAACTCAAAGTCACTTCACCTTGTTGTACCGTTAAAACCTTTTTAGCTTGTGGCAACATCTCATCAATATTTCCTGGCAATCGAATATTAGCAACTTCCATCAATACAGGAACAGGCAAACCATCCAATAACACATAAGCAGGCTTACCATTAGCGGGCTTAGCTGCCAACATTTGCTCATATGCTTGAGGTGGTAAATTTTGTTTTGCCATCTCTGTTGTCATCACCTGCTTAGGAGACCATGGCAAATCAACTTTCTCGCCTTTATTTAATTTCACTAAAATCTCTTCAGCTTTTTTCTTCACTAGCTCATTTAGTTTATTATTAAAGACTTGCTGATGAACCTGATCTTTTACTTCAGCTAGCGTTAATTGCTTAGCAGCTCGAACTTCAGTTGGACGAACAACCCAAATGCTATTATCTTCAACTGTAATTGGCTCTGAATTGTGTTTCGCAGCAATGGCTTCTTGACTAAAAATAGCTTTAATCAACTCTTCTGGCATTTGATTCGCTTTGGCTTCTGCCTCAGTAATCCAATCTCCACTCTGCTCAACCGTGATATTTAGCTTTTTAGCCAATTCTTTTAAATCAGTAGGATGATTAAACGCTAAATCAGCCATCTGATCTTTCGATTCACGAACAGCCTTCAATGCTTTTTGCTCTTTAATTTTAGCAGTCAACTCAGATTTCATACTCTCCATACTAGGAGATGCTTGAATAGCCAATACTTTAATAATGTGATAACCAAAGTCAGAACTAACCACATCACTAACATCATCTTTTTTCAATTTAAAAGCACTGTCTTCTAATGCTTGGCCCAAGCTGCCATCAGCACGAACATTACCTAAATCACCACCTTTTTCAGCACTGGCTTTATCATCTGAATATTGCTTCGCTAAGCTAGCAAAGTCAGCTGGTTTAGCTTTAACTTTAGCCAAAACCTCTTCAGCTTTTTTCTTAGCAGCTTGCTTTTCTTCTGCACTAGCACTTGCTGGTGCGGAAATTAAGATATGTGCTATCTGACGAGTTGGTTTTAAATTAGCTTTCTCTGCATTGTAAGCATTCAGCAATTCTTCTTCTGTTACCGTCTGTTTTTCTAACAAACGACCAGCTGCTAGCACAACAAACTCAAATTTCACACCTTGAGCTTGCATGTATTCTTTTTGATGTGAGTCATAATATTTCTTAACCTCATCATCAGTTACTTTAATATCTTTTTCCCACATTGCGTTATTAAAGCTAACAGTGCGGATATCACGCTCTGACTGCATCAAACCAATTAATTGCTTCGCTTGAGCATCACTAACCATCTGTCCATTATTAATTAAGTTTAAAACAGACATTAAAACAAACTCACGACGAATATTCTCAACGAACATATCTTCTGTTAAGTTAGATTGTTTTAAATAGTTTTTATATAGCTCTTCACTAAAAATGCCATTATTCTGAAAAGATGCTTCAGCCATAATAACTTGTTTGATTTGTTCTGGAGAAACGGTAATACCAAGTTTCTTCGCGCCAGCTAGCAAATAGCTTTGATTAACCAAAACATCTAAAATATTTTTTTTGACTTCATCTGTAGTAGCACCATCAACACCTTGAGCAACTCGCATCACGTCTTGATCAGTAATTTCCTCATCGCCAACTTTCACCAAATAATTGTTATTTGGTGTCATCATCATACCGCCACTAAAACCAATAAAAGTCAGTGCCAATAATCCAATAATGACCTTGACCGACCTCTGGTGTTTTTCGACCACTTGAAACATAATATTTTTCAGCTCAATCAATAATTAATAATGACGTTATTTTAACGCTTATAGAATAAAAAAGGTGAACGAAATGTTCACCTTCTCAATGATAAAATCAGTTTTACCCGAGTTTACATTGCATCTTTCAATGCTTTACCAGCACGGAACTTCGGTGTTTTCGCTGCAGGGATCACCAAAGGCTCACCAGTTTTAGGGTTACGACCATTACGTTCTGCGCGCTCGCCCACATAGAAAGTGCCAAAGCCAACCAATGTAACAGTATCACCAGATTTCAAAGCAGTTGTTACTGCTTCAATCATACCATCTAGTGCTTTACCAGCTGCTGCTTTAGAGATATCTGCATTTTGTGCAATTGCTTCGATGAGTTCAGACTTATTCACAATAAAGTCCCTTTCTATCTTTGTTTAATCACGGACAATTTCCAAGTAGCTTGGAGCATGTATGCTTTATAACAAGCTAAAAAACCTAGTGTCAAGCTTAGAATGCACAACAGTCATGCATTTACCCTCTATTTGCCGATATAAGACACAAACTAACAACACCTAGCGCTTTTATGACCACTAAACTTGACCTATTTGCTTTTTATCGCTTGCTTCTTTAACCCACTATAAAATACTTGATTTTAACCACCAACCAACGGTTTTGGTGCTTCAATTAATGAAAAAGATAGCACTTCATCAATCCATTTGACAGGATGAATGGTTAACTCTTCTTTAACATTAGCAGGAATTTCTTCCAAATCTTTTACATTATCGATTGGAATTAAAACATGCTTAATGCCACCACGAAGCGCAGCCAATAATTTTTCTTTCAAGCCACCAATTGGCAATACTTCGCCACGCAAAGTAATCTCACCAGTCATGGCAACATCTGAACGAACGGGTATATTGGTCAAACTTGATACCATCGCTAAAGTCATTGCGATACCAGCACTTGGCCCATCTTTTGGCGTTGCTCCTTCAGGAACATGCACGTGCATATCAGTTTTTTCATAAAAATCAGGAGCGATGCCCAATTGCTCAGCACGAGAGCGAACCACACTTAGCGCAGCGGTAATTGACTCTTGCATCACATCACCTAACTTACCCGTACGAACAATCTGTCCCTTACCTTTCAAGGCAACCGCTTCAATGGTCAATAACTCACCACCAACTTCAGTCCATGCCAAGCCTGTAACCTGACCAATACGATTTTCTGTTTCAGCAACACCATAATCAAAGCGACGAACACCAAGGTAATCATGCAAATTCTCTGCATTAATAACTACTAACTCGCCATCAAATACCTTGCGGCGTGTTTTTTTGCCTGTGCCTTCAGTCAAAACATGTTTCATAACAACTTTACGGCATAGCTTCGCTACTTCTCTATCCAACGAACGAACGCCAGCCTCTCTGGTGTAATAACGCACAATGTCTCGCACTGCAGACTCATGAATCTCTACTTCACCCTCAAGCAAACCATTGGCTTTCATTTGTTTTGGTAGTAAATACTTCAGAGCAATACTAACTTTTTCATCTTCAGTGTAACCTGACAAACGAATAACTTCCATCCTATCCAATAATGGCCCAGGAATATTCAAAGTATTGGATGTAGCCACAAACATAACATCAGATAAGTCATATTCAACTTCAGCGTAATGATCTACAAATGTATTATTTTGTTCTGGATCCAAAACTTCCAATAATGCACTAGCAGGATCACCTCTAAAATCTTGACCAATTTTATCAACTTCATCCAATAAGAATAATGGATTCTTCACACCAACTTTGGTCATGTTTTGTAAAATTTTACCTGGCATAGAACCAATATAGGTTCTGCGGTGACCACGAATTTCACTCTCATCACGCATACCACCTAATGCCATGCGGACATATTCTCGCCCTGTTGCTTTCGCAATAGACTGTCCCAATGATGTCTTACCAACCCCAGGAGGTCCTACTAAGCATAAAATAGGTCCTTTTAAGCGATCAACACGTTTTTGAACCGCTAAATACTCCAAAATACGCTCTTTGACTTTATCCAAGCCATAATGATCCGCATCCAAAACCAACTGTGCTTTGGCAATGTCTTTGTTAACTTTAGATTTCTTCTTCCATGGCAAATCAACCAAGGTATCAATATAATTACGTACAACTGTTGATTCTGCTGACATAGCAGGCATCATTTTTAATTTTTTCAGTTCTGCTAAAGCTTTGTTTTTTGCTTCATCAGATAAACCAGCTCCGTGAATTTTCTCTTCAAGCGCTTCTAACTCACTGCTCTCATCATCTTCACCAAGCTCTTTTTGAATAGCTTTTACTTGCTCATTCAAATAATACTCGCGCTGAGATTTTTCCATTTGACGTTTCACACGCCCACGAATACGCTTCTCAACTTGCAAAATATCCAATTCTGCTTCTAATTGCTGTAACAAATACTCCATACGCTCAGCAACATTAAAAATTGACAATGCAATTTGACGCTTGTCCAATTTCATCTGCAAATGCGCAGCAATGGTATCTGTTAAGCGGCTATCATCTTCAATTTCTTGAACATTCGCCACCATTTCTGCTGGGATTTTTTTACTAATCTTAGCAAATTGCTCAAACTGATTTAATAAAGTACGGCGCATAGCCTCTTTATCAACATCATTAGCTATCTCTTCAACGACAGGTTCAATTTCTGCCAAGAAAAAAGATTCGCTATCATCTATTTCTAAAACCTTTGCACGCTCAACACCTTCAACCAATACTTTAACCGTACCGTCTGGTAACTTTAGCATCTGCAAAACAGTCGCTACCGTACCGACTTCATGCAACTCATCAGCTGTAGGATTTTCATTACTAGAATTTAATTGAGCCAATAAAAAAACATGAGAATCATCTGCCATGGCTTTTTCTAATGCTGCAATAGATTTATCTCGGCCTACAAACAACGGAAGAACCATGTGCGGGTAAATTACTACATCTCGCAATGGCAGCATTGGTAAGCGCAACTGTTTGTTTTCCTGTTGAACATCGACCATGATGTGCTTCTTTCTTATTTTGTTTAGTTTAATGCTTCTTTATATGGGTATAGATACAATCTTTTCAAGCCTAAACCCAAGTGGAGCGACAAACTTGATGAATAAATATAAAAAACCGCTCGAATAGGTATTATTGGAACGGTTTTCATCAAAAGAATCAATTTGAGTATCAAATCAAGATTGATAAACTAGCTCAGGATCAGTACCTTCTTCAATGACATGTTGATTAATAATAACCTTACTAACATTTTCCAAATCTGGCAACCGATACATAGTTTCTAATAAAACCTGCTCTAAAATCGAGCGTAAACCACGTGCACCAGTCTTTCTAGACAATGCCATTTTCGCTATTGATCGCAAAGCTGATGGAAGAATTTCTAATTCAACATCTTCCATACCAAATAAAACTTGGTACTGTTTAACCAATGCATTTTGAGGCTCAGTTAAAATTTGTATCAATGCGACTTCATCCAACTCCATTAGCGTCGTAATAACTGGCAAACGCCCAATCAGCTCTGGAATTAAACCAAATTTAATCAAATCCTCTGGCTCAACTGTTTTGAACAGTTCACCAACTGAACTATTTTCATCTTTACTAGCAACTGTTGCACCAAAACCAATGCCACCTTTTTCAGTACGCTGACGGATGACTTTATCCAAGCCAGCAAAAGCGCCGCCGCAGATAAATAAGATATTAGTTGTATCAACCTCAATAAACTCTTGATTTGGGTGCTTACGTCCTCCTTGTGGAGGAACTGAAGCTACAGTACCTTCAATAAGCTTCAATAAAGCTTGTTGAACGCCTTCGCCTGACACATCTCGAGTAATTGATGGGTTATCGCTTTTGCGAGAAATTTTATCGATTTCATCGATATAAACAATTCCCGTCTGTGCTTTTTCTACATCAAAATCACATTTTGCCAAAAGCTTGGTAATGATTTGTTCTACGTCCTCACCAACATAACCAGCTTCAGTTAATGTTGTAGCATCGGCCATCACAAATGGAACATTTAATTTACGAGCTAAAGTTTGCGCTAGCAATGTTTTACCTGAACCAGTAGGTCCAATTAATAAAATATTACTTTTAGACAGCTCAATATTTTCTTTTTCTGCCTTAGGATGACGCAAACGTTTGTAATGATTGTAAACAGCCACAGCCAAGGCTTTTTTAGCATGTTCTTGACCAATAACATGCTCGTTTAAGCTATTAACAATCTCTGATGGTGTTGGTAGTTTTTCTGAAACATCAAATGCTTCAGATTCTTCTTCGCTATGATTACTTTCAAATAAAACACCACAAGCTTGTACGCATTCATTACAAATACAAGCTTCTTGTCCTTGTATTAAATTCTGTACTTCGTCTTCGCTCTTGCCACAAAAAGAACATTGGCTTTCATTCTTCTTTGTCATGGATTACTTACCTCGGCTAGTCGTTACTTGATCAATCAAGCCATAAGCTAAAGCTTCATCTGCAGACATAAAGTTATCACGATCAGTATCACGTTCTAAATCTTCAACTGGACGATTGCAATGTTCAGCCAATAGCTCATTTAACTTACGCTTGGTTTTTAGCAATTCTTTTGCATGAATTTCAATATCTGTTGCTTGCCCTGACAATCCACCACCGATTAATGGTTGATGAATCATAATGCGGCTATTTAGCAATGCAATTCTTTTTCCTTTTGCGCCAGCTGATAGCAAAAATGCACCCATACTAGCGGCTTGTCCTAAACACAATGTGCCAACATCCGGTTTGATGTAGTTCATCGTATCGTAAATCGCCATACCTGCTGTAACAGAACCACCTGGAGAGTTAATATATAAACTAATATCTTTATCTGGATTTTCACTCTCTAAAAACAACAACTGTGCCACAATCAAATTTGCCATTTGATCATCCACAGGACCGACTGCAAATACAATACGGTCTTTTAGTAATCGAGAATAAATATCGAAAGCTCGCTCTCCGCGACCGCTTTGTTCTACGACCATAGGAACAAGACCTATTGCTTCAATATTGGGTTGCATATTTTAATTTCCTCAAAGCGACTCTACTGGTCTATGAGTTAAAAAAGCACCAAAGTGATGACCAAATCACTTTAGTGCTTTGTTTCATCTTATCAGATTAAGCTTGAGCTGGTGCTGCGCCCATTACTTCGTCAAATGACATTTTTTTATCAGTTACTTTTGCTTTACCTAACACAAAATCAACTACTTGGCTTTCAACTGCTAATGAAGTTGGACCTTGTAGGCGTTTTTCATCTGCGAAGTACCAATCAATGACTTCTTGTGGATCTTCGTAGCTTTCAGCAAATTCAGTTACTACTGCTTTGATTTGCTCTTCAGTTGGCTCAAGTTTGTTTTCTTCAACCAATGCTGCCAAAATCAAGCCCAAAGCCACACGGCGTTCTGCTTGTTCTTTGAACATTTCAACAGGTAACTCTGGAAGTTGTTTAGCATCGAAACCTTGATTAATGAAGTTTTCACGAGCATCTTGCAACAAACGATGAGATTCTTCTTGCACCAATGCTTGAGGAATTTCAATTTCAGTTGAAGCCAACAAAGCTTTCATAACGTTTTCTTTGGTTTGCTCTTTTACGCGACGGTTAACTTCACGAGTAACGTTGTTTCTAACTTCTTCTTGCAATTTAGCAACATCACCATCCGCAATGCCCAAAGCTTTTGCAAAGTCAGCATCAACTTCTGGCAATTTAGCTTCTGAAACATTTTTCATAGTCAATGTAAATACTGCAGTTTTACCAGCAACATCTTTGCCATGGTAATCTTCTGGGAAGCTAACTTCTACGTCTTTAACTTCGCCTTCTTTCATGCCAACCAAGCCAGCTTCGAATTCTGGCAACATTTGACCTTTACCCAAAACAAATGGGTAGTTTTCAGAAGAACCGCCTTCAAATGGTACGCCGTCAATTTTACCTGCGAAATCGATGATAATACGGTCATCATTTTGAGCAGCACGTTCAACGTATTCAAATTTAGTGCGTTGTTGACGCAAGATATCAATTGTTTTTTCGATTTCAGCTTCGCCAACTTCTGTTGTTACTTTTTCAACTTCTTGAGCTGCGATATCGCCTACTTTTACATCTGGGTAAACTTCAAAAAGCGCTTCAATTTTGAACACTTTTTCATCGTCTTGTTGATCTTGTTCTAAAGCATTGAAACGTGGGTAGCCAGCAGCACGGATTTTTTGGTTAACAATAACGTCAAAATATGCTTTTTGAACCAATTCGTTCAAAACTTCGTCACGAATATTAGCACCGTACATGCCATCAACCATTTTCAATGGTGCTTTACCAGGACGGAAACCTTGAACTTTGGCTTTTTTCTGCGCTTGTTTCAAACGAACATCTACTTGTGCGTTAATTTGTTCCCAAGGCAAGGCTAAAGTAATTTTGCGTTCCAAGCCTTCTAAGTTTTCCACATTCACGTCCATACGTTTTAACCTTTTTAATTTAATTTTAAGAACTTAAACTTTAAAGCCCATTGAACTTACTGTTCGAATCAGCTTTATATAATCGAATTCACCCTTAATTTAGGGCAAAAATATAATTTTCAAGTGTAACATAGTCAATAATAAACATAAATAAAAACTGTCATGCAATATAACTAAATACAATAAGGCAGTTATTCGCCCATGACCATATATCTATTTTGCTCATGCCAGAACCCATCTGGTCGTTTCGCCAAAGAAACCAGCCAGTTTGGCTCACCTAGCCATGCTAACTGTTGCCAAGTTAAACATTCCTCAATGCCCACGCGAACTGCTGACAACATTTGCGCCTTGCTTATCCAAAGCCAACGATATTCTTCATTGTCTATTTTTTGATTTTGATACCACATAGCAAAAGAAGATAGCCATTCTCCTTCCCATGCATAAGGATTAAAAGCAACATTATCTGTATCATTCATAACCTCTTTATTCGGGGTAAAATACATGCCCCGAACAATAGAAACAGCTTGAATTGGCGTCTTTTCAGGCAGCCTGAATTGGCTTAACAATTGCTCATAAAAAGGCTGAATTTGGCTTAAATTCATTTGCTGCTGCAGTTTAGTCGATTTTTTATAAAGAGTGTCTTTGGGATTCATTCCCGCCAAGCTGCTCACTAAACCACTTTCATGACCATAATATTTACAAGTCAGTTCAATGTGGTAAATGTCTTTATTGATGCTGACCAAAAAATCAATAGCACCTTCTGTTTGCTGATTTATTGCGTTTTGAAATTGAATATTCCGTGCAAGCAAATGTGTATGTGGTGCATGAGAAAACCAAAATGCTAACAAGCTTTCTGCATAAAATCCCAAACGATAAGCAAATGGCGCTTCTTTTTCTAAAAAAGCCAGCAATTCATCAGGCTGATCATCTAGCGATAATAAATAACGAAACCCTTTATTACCCAACAAATGCTGAACGCTAATTTCTTGCCCGCTGTGCCACAATGGTGGTGCAGTTAACAACATGGCTAAATCACGAACTTGTTGGTTTTTTAATCGCCACCACAACGCATCTTGTGCATAATTCATACAATCACTTCCCAGCTTTCAATACCACCATCTATTGCTTGAAATAATGGATGCAATTCAGGTTTTTTAATACATTGCTGCAAAATAAATCTCTCCTCATCTCGAGTTTGCAATTTGCGCTGCAAATGCTCCCATTCATATTCCACCTGCCCTGTTGTTACCGACAAGACCAATGGTTCATGAACAGGATGAAATTTACTTTGGTTAAAACGATATCCTCGTTGCGTAGCCTCATGAAAAACTGCTTGTAAATAAGCATCAATATACACAACCGGATTTTCAGTTGCTTTGAAACGATTTAATTGAGGATGATTTTTATAGCCTTTGGTTAATCCCAAAAGAACATGGCGCGCTAATAAAGTTTCACGCCATAAAGCAACCAAACCTTTGGCATCTAAATATTGAGGATGTAGCGTCCAAATTCTCATGGTTTAATCTGCCTATTTACTTGAGATTTGTTTTTGTAAAGTACTGAAGAAACCGCGCAAAATATCAATTTCTTCTTGCTCAACACCAGCTCTATCAAACATCGTTTGCATTCTGCGCATTAATCGTTCTGGATTTCTACGCTCAAAAAAGCCAATGCTATCCATCGCATCTTCCATGTGTGCGACCATACCAACCACTTGCTCATGTGTTGCCAAGTGTTGATCATGCATCAAATAATCCATACTGATATCAACTTGGCTAAATAGTTCATAACAAACCACTTGCACAGCTTGTGCTAAGTTCAATGAGAAATAATTCGGGTTGCCATTAATGGTTACCAAGCGATTGCATTGCTGAACTTCTTCAATGCTCAAACCAAAAGTTTCATTACCAAATACCAATGCAACTTTTTCACCACGTTGTGCTGCTGCCAATAGTTCTGGCATGGTTTCACGTGGCGTTTTTAATTGTCCTGTTAACTCTCTTTTTCTACTGGTTAACGCACAACTTAATGTTGTTTCTGCCAAGGCATCATTCAATGTTGCAACAATGTTGGCATTCTCTAAAACATCTTTTGCCCCAGAAGCCAAAATAAAACTTTCTTCTGGCAATTGGAATTGCTCAACCGCATCTGGATTGAAAACAGGAGCATCTGGTGTCATAGGAGTTGCCATCAAATTTGGCGCAACCAAAGTTAATTGCGTTAAACCCATGGTTTTCATTGCTCTAGCAGCTGAACCAATATTACTTGGATGGCTAGTTCGGCTTAAGACAACAATAATATTGCTTAAGTAATTAGGTACAACAGGTTTTTCCATAAATATCAGATTTCTTCGAAATTTCAACAAAAAAAGCGTATAATCACGCCATTATTTTTGCACAGTTGAACTGCACATCGGGTACAGTCGAAAAACAGCTAGGTAAAATCGCTCTTTAACTCATTCTATTCGATTTTGCATCGTTATTGTAACGATGACTAAGCTATGTACCCAAACATTTTTTGGAAAAAACATGAATCCTTTATTAAACACCGCATTAAAAGCAGCACGCCGCGCAGGTAGCATGATGACTCGTGCATCAAACAACCTAGATGCTGTTAAATACAATACCAAAGCATTTAACGATTTTGTTTCTGAAGTAGATCAAACAGCTGAAGATATTATTATTGATATCTTAAAAGAAGCTTATCCTCACCACAAAATCCGTACCGAAGAATCTGGTGAACATGGCCCAAGCAAAGCCGAATACGAATGGATTATTGACCCATTAGATGGCACAACTAACTTCTTACATGGTCATCCTCAATACGCAATTTCAATGGCTTTAATGCACAAAGGCATTTTGACTGAAGCTTTGGTTTTTGCACCAGAACGCAACGAATTGTTTATGGCTTCTCGCGGTAAAGGTGCGTTATTAAACGACCGCCGTATTCGTGTTTCCAAACGCATCGAACTAAATGAATGTTTAATTGGCACAGGTTTCCCTGTTGTTGACCAAAGCATGATGAATCGTTACTTGGATATTTTAAAAGATTTCTTATCGAAAACAGCAGGCGGTCGCCGTGAAGGTTCTGCTGCCTTGGATTTATGTAATTTAGCAGCTGGTCGTTTAGATGGTTTCTTTGAATTTAACCTAAAACCTTGGGATATCGCAGCAGGTGCTTTGATTGTTCAAGAAGCAGGCGGTATTGTAACTGATATGCAAGGTAATGATGGCTGGTTGGAAAGTGGCGATATCGTTGCTGCAAATCCAAAAGTGCTAGCACAAATGTTACAAATTATTGCACAACACTCATAAAATCGTCTTTCAGGCTCCCTGAAAGCAAAAAAAGCCATTATCTGAATATTGATAATGGCTTTTCTAATATGCATTCAATCACGATTCCAGCATGATGGCGTCTTCTAAACGTTTCGCAATTTCTTCAGCATCAAAATTTTTAGCAATTAACTCAAAACGATTATCTCTTCGCCAAGCAACTTGACTAGCTCCCCAATAACCATCAACCCAATTTAGCCAAACCCATGTGCCTAATATCTGGAAAACACCTTTTGCTCTAACCAAGCCTTCACACAAATTAGGCAAATCATCAAATAAATTGGTTAATTTTTCACCATCAAAACATTTATCCGCGGCAAATGTATAGCCTTGCGATAAAAAACCCATCGTATTATCTGGTAACTGCTTTAAGCGATAACGACTTTGTTCAATTTTCGGCGTTTGCAACCAGCTCAGTTGCATTTGAGCATTTGGGGCTTCAACCACTAAACTTTTTGCAGGAAATAGCTGTGCAGCTTTATCATGAAATTCTGCTAATACTTCTGGCGAACATAAATCAATTTTAGTAGCGATAATCATATCCGCTGCGCCAACTTGATCACGATATAAAGGCTGCATAGCAAACTCAGGTGCAACAAACTGTCGTGGATCCACCACCGTAAAAATTGTGCCAATTTCAATGGCATTGCCCAATGGCTTTTCTTTTAACTCATCCACCACCGTGGCAGCGTGCGCCAAACCACTGGCTTCAATAATCAATCGATCGGGCTTGTGCTCTCTTAACAATTGAGCCACAGTTGCCGTCAATAATGGTCCTGCAACACAACATAAACAACCACCTGCAACTTCAGCAACAGGAATACCATCATCACTTAATACCGCACCATCAATTCCCACTTCACCAAATTCATTAACAATGATTGCCCATTTTTCATTTTCAGGCTTTTGCGCCATTAAACTTTTAATAGCGCTGGTTTTTCCTGTCCCTAAAAATCCTGAAAATAAATGAGCGACTACCTGATAATTTTTTTGTTCTTGCTGTTCTTGCTTTAGTGACATTTTTTACATTTTCCCGTTAAAACAACATAATCATCATCAACTTCAAAACCATTTTTTTGCAATCCAAGCAACAACCCTAGCCATTCTTGACTGGCTGTTAACTCTTCTACTTCATCACATTCGCTACAAACCAAAATCAATGATGTTTGGTGCTCATGATCACAAGCAGCATGTTCACAAACAATATAACCATTAATGGCTGGTATTTTATGCAATACACCTTGCTCTGCCCAAAAATCCAATGCTCGGTAAGCAGTCGGAGGGGCAACAGTACTATCATTTAGTTCCTGTAATTTGGCTAAAATTGAATAAGCTTTAATAATTCCTTGGCTATCTAGCACTAAATCTAAAACGGTTTCTCGCAAAGTGGTTACCTGTATACCACGTTCTTTACAAGTTGCTAATATTGCTGTTTTCATTATCATGATAGTTGTATTTCTTATCGGAAAGTTCCACTTTATATGGTAAGTCACATGATACTGTTTGTTATAAAAACTGACAAATCATTGTCAATACATTAAAATGCCAAATGCATTTAGTAATTCGTTAATATGATTTATAGTTAGCATCATTGCGTAATCAACGGTATAATAATCGTTTGTTTCCAAATAAAATATAATAAACACAACCACATATAAATAAAAGGATAACCATGAAGAAATCACTTACTGCCGTTCTTAGCATTGTTACAATCTCTCTTTTAGCTGCTTGTTCTAACGGTAGCGAGCCAGCTCCAGCTGCTCCAGGTCCAAATGCAGAAGCACGTTCAACAGCATTTAAATCAATGATGCCAAGCTTCTCAACCATGGGTAAAATGGTAAAAGGTGAAGAAGCGTTTGATCAAGAAAAATTTAAAGAAGCTGCTGCAACTTTCGCAGTAGATAGCCAAAAACCTTTTGACCACTTCCAACAAGATGGCGAAGGTCAAGATGGCAATGCATTGCCAAACATTTGGTCAGATGCTGAAAACTTTGAAACGACTAAAAACACTTTCACTGACGCAGTTAACAATCTAAATGAAGTTGCGCAGGCTGGTAATTTAGAAGACATTAAAGTTGCTTATGGTAATGTTGGCGCAAGTTGCAAAGCTTGTCACGATTCATTCCGTAAACCACAATAATATTAAGATATTCCTTTAAAAGGCTGCTTCGGCAGCCTTTTTTCTTGGTCATATTGTCACATGAGCATTTACAGTATCACTGGGTTAGCGTACCGTTACAATCCTTTATTAGCTAACCAACAAACATCATGAAAACACTGATTAAACTCACCCAACTCCTCAACAAAAGCTTTGCGTTGTGGGTGCTATTATTCGTGGCATTGGCTTTCATGTTCCCGAATCTTTTCACCGTTTTTGCAGCTTACATCCCATGGTTTCTAGGCATTATCATGTTTGGCATGGGCATTACATTAAGCCCACAAGATTTCAAAGGGGTCATTGACCACCCTAAAGCAGTATTGATAGGCATTACAGCTCAATTTTTAATCATGCCTTTAGTGGCTTATGGCTTAGCGATTGCTTTTCAATTACCAAAAGACATTGCCATTGGTGTTATTTTAGTTGGTTGCTGTCCCGGTGGCACAGCATCAAATGTTATTACTTATTTAGCAAAAGGCAATACCGCCTTATCTTTGGTTTGCACATCCATCAGCACATTGCTCGCTCCCCTATTAACACCTGCTATCTTTTACCTATTGGCTAGCCAATGGTTAGATATTGATGCTTATGGAATGTTCGTATCCGTTTTGCAAATGATTCTATTGCCCATTATTTTGGGTGTTATTGTGCGTTTAGCTCTACAAAAACACATTCATAGCATCACTCAAGTGACACCCATGCTATCGATTATAGCCATTGTGGTCATCATTGCCGCTATCGTGGCAGTGAGCCGAGAAAAAATTATTACTTCAGGTTTGCTTATTTTTAGCATCGTGGTTTTGCACAATGCTCTAGGTTTATTGCTAGGCTTTTTAGCCAGTCGATTATTAAAATTGAACTTAGCAGATAGCAAAGCCATCTCCATTGAAGTAGGCATGCAAAACTCTGGGTTAGGTGCAGCTTTAGCCGCTATGTATTTTGAACCAATTAGTGCTGTACCAAGTGCTATTTTTAGTTTCTGGCACAATATTTCTGGTTCTATTTTAGCGACTTATTGGTCCCAAAAAACTAAATAATCCGCCTGTATTTTTAATTATTTGAATCGTTCTTCGTTTATGAAACAATCTTTATCCATTATCGCCAAAATGTTGTTTTTGTCGTTACTGACATTCACAGCCATTCGCTTGGGTTATCGTTTGCAATACCCCGATTACTTCCATGAATTAACCTTATTGCAAACAACCAAAAGTGCTCTGTTTGGCTTGCGCTATGATGCATCTTTAAGCGTTTTGATTACCGCATTATTTTGTTTATTGCTGCTCATGCCTTTCCCTTTGCTCAAGCATCCACGCAGTAAAAAAATATTGGCTTGGTTATCATTTATTACCTTAGCTGTTGCTTGGATTGTCAATTTAGGAACATTGGCATATTTTGGCGAAGTGTATCGCCATGCTGGCAAAGAAGTGATTGCTGCAACCAATGAAGCTGGTGGATTTGTTGACTTTGCCCTTGGTCCTTTTTGGTACATTACCGCCTTCGGGTCTTTGGGGTTAATCATCTTAGCTGCCGTATGGCATTTTTGGATTATCAAACCCATTTCATTGCCCATCAAACAAGCAAAATGGTATCAAGAATTATCATTGAGTTTATTAGGTGTTTTACTATTGGTTTTTGCTGCTCGTGGCATGGTTGTTAGCGGCAAGGCTTTAAGTACCATTGATGCCTTTCATTTAGGCAATGAAAAAGAAGCCGTACTTAGTATCAATGGCGCATTTCATTTGTTTCAAGCTGTGCGAAAAGCTGATAATCAACCAGCCTTTCAACGATTCTCAAATGAAGAATTAACCGCCCTGCTAAAACAACAAAACCTACCTCAAAGTAACGATCCTTTTATTCGTGTTTTACCAAGCACCGAGAAAAAAGCCAAAAATGTTGTCTTAATTGCTGTAGAAAGTTTAAATTTTGATGCCATAGATGGCATAAGTGGCAACCACCGTGGCGCCACACCTTATATCGATAGCATTCTGCCCCACTCTCGCTATTACACTAATTTTTACTCTTCAGGACAGCGCAGCATTGAAGGAATTCAATCTATTTTGACGTCTATTCCATTATTAGATGATCAGCCATTTCTTGGCTTTGGTTTAGAGCTGAATGCCATTTCAAGAATTGCTGAAAACCTCAATCAACAAGGTTATCAAACCACGATGTCACAAGCATCCGCTCGCCGTTCATTTTATATGGATGGCATAGCAAATGCACTTGGCTTTGAAAACTATTATGGTCGTGAAGATTATCCAGAACTGCTTAAATACCCAAATCCTCCAGCTTGGGGTTGGGATTATGAAGCCCTAATGCACTTATTCAATAAGGTACAACAAGAGCAAGTAAAACAAACCAGTCCTTTATTTACATTCACGTTCACTGCGGCAACACATTCTCCATTTAACGATCCTGGTGCCCAGTTTCACATTAAACCGCACGTGATTAATGAAATGGATGGATTTTATAATACTGTTCGCTATTTTGACTGGTCACTAGAGCAATTTATGGAAGCAGCCAAAAAAGAATCTTGGTATCAAGATACTGTATTTATTATTACAGCAGATCATGTATTAAGAGCCTCAACAGACGGCAGCGCATGGAAAGATAGCTTTCATATTCCATTGATTATTTATGCACCAGATGGATCTATTGAAGCGGGAGAAGATAATCGCTTTGCATCACATTACGACATTATGCCAACGGTCGCAGATTTAGCTGGAAAACCGATGAATGTTGCTGCATTTGGCTATTCATTATTATCTGAAAATAAGCCGTTTAATGGCGCCCTTGTCAAACGTTCAGAAACATTTGCTTGGCTAAGTGATAAAGGGTGGTTTAGTTTTACCACCGATAAAAACCAGCAATCCAGCGAATTCTACCAACAGAATCCAGATGTTTTAAAAGCAGAGCAAGATTATATCTTTACTCGTTTGCAAGCCGTTGATGATCGACTCAATAAAAATAAATGGTTTACGAATCAAGTTTATCCATAAATTTTATGTAAATTTTAATAGGCTGCCTGTAACTCTTTCAGGCAGCCTATTTTTATAGGTTTTTAATCTAAATATCCCTATTTTTTTATTAATTTTTTACTACTGTATATTTGTTTATGTATTTTCTGTATTGACAGAAAATACATAAACAAATAACATGAAATGACATTATCAAACATTACACAGGAAAATGTCATGATTATCTTACTCGGTAGCACAGGAATGGTCGGCGCAAAGATTAAAGCCGAACTAGAAAAATCAAACCATGATATCTGGGCACCAACTCGCCAATGGTTAAAATCATTCGCAGCAAATAATAACCATGACATTCTTCATCAAGAACTGGCAAGTAAAATACAAAAAAATACCATTATTATTAATACTATTGGAATCGCTCCGGGATTTGGTGATAAAAAGCACAAAGAAGTTTATAACATCCAAAAAGTATTTTTAGATGCCTGCCTTGCTTTCGATATTCAAAAAATCATTTCATTATCTGCATTAAGTAACCACCCAAACCCAGATGAAATTCCTTATCTGCATTACAAATATGCCCTAGATAATGATTTACTCGCCCACCATCCACATAGCTACATTGTTCGCCCATCTTTAATCTATGCAGACAACGGAGCCAGCACTCAATTCTTTAAAATGCTGGCCAAAAGCCCATTATTAGCCTTCCCTAACCAGAAAAGCTATACCGTTTCACCCATTGATGCCAAAGAGCTCATTCAATTTATCATCGCTCTTTTGCCATTAAAATTACCTTCACAAGTTTTTGAAATTGGTAGCGAAACCATCACCATTAGTAACTATTTAAAATGTTTTAATCCCAAATTAATCATCGCCCCATTACCAGAATGGATGATGAGAATTTCCATGAATATGCTGGGTTTAATCATGCCCAGCGTAGCAGGAAAATACGCATTTGCTCTATTAAAAGTCGGCAGCACCAACCAACGTGATGACTTTTATAAAATAATGGGAAAAAAAGCCCAATTCCCACACATTAACCAACAAAGGGAATGCCATGAATAAACCGCATACCACTCTCGATATTTATCGACTAGGCAAAAACACACTGGGAATTATCTTCATTGGTTCAGGATTAATCCCATTATGGATTAACGAAGCCGACAGATTAATGCACCTACATGCCCTGCCATTGCCAACGAGCTGGCACAGTTTGTTCTTTTATGGATTGGTGTTATTAGATGTCATTTGCGGTGTAATTTGCTTATTCAAACCATCAAAAACAATATGGCAATTACTCTTCATCGTTGTTTTAGGTTACACCGTGGTTATATCCATTTTTAAACCCATTCTTTGGCTCGATCCCTTTGGAGCCATGCTTAAAAATCTCGCTATTTTATCTTGGCTATGGGTCATGATTTCATTGGAGGAAAAATAAAATGTTCAATGCTTACTATATTATTAAATACTTGCATATCATTTCATCTATCTTGATGGTTGGAACTGGGTTTGGCAGTGCCATTTATGTATTTTTATCAAACCGCTATGGCAACTTACAAACTCAATACTTTACCAATCGCATGGTTGTGCTTTTGGACTGGATAATCACCACTCCAACAGTGATTATCCAACCAGCAACTGGCTTCATATTGGCTTATTACTATTTAGATATGGAAATATTTTCTGAATGGCTAATCAATGTTTATTTATTTTACATTTTAGTTGGCGCAGCTTGGCTACCGGTTGTTTGGCTGCAAATAAAAATGAAACAATTAACAGATAACGCCGTTCACAATAACAAACCCCTAAACCCAATTTATAAACGTTATCAAAAATATTGGGAAACTTTAGGCTACATCGGTTTTAGTGGCTCATTGGTACTATTTTTTTTAATGGTAACCAAAATGCCCTTAATCAGTTTTTAGATTTCTGATTCTTCTGAAAACCAAAAATAAACTTACTTAATCCAGAACTCGCTTTTAAAAGTTTCTTTAAACCTTTAGAAGAGAAAACCAAAACTTGGTCACCTAAAGCTATCAAAGAGTGCAGTAATTCTGCACTCTCTTTCGTTCTTTCTTGAAAAACTTGGCTTTCATTTTGAAAGTCTTCACTTTCCAATAAATCATTTAGCATTCGTTCAGTTGGCTTCAGCTCTTGCTCAATTCTCTCTCTGGCAATAATGCGAAACAGTTCCCAAACATCCCCAGATGTTTCAAAATAATCCTTGCGATCATTTAAAATATGCGTACGCCTAACCAATCCCAACCGCTCTAATTCCTTAATACTATTACTGGCATTTGAACGTGCTATTCCCAGCAACTCACAAATCATATCAGCTGTTAAACTTTCTCCACGGATAAACAACAAAGCATGAATCTGTGCAACGGTGCGATTAACACCCCAGCGATTGCCCATTTCTCCCCAGTGAAGAATAAATTCCATTTCTTTAGCCGTTAATACTTTTTGCTCGCTCATAGCAACCTTTAAACAATTTTAACCATTTCCATAGCAATGATTAATGAGAAAAATAAATAAGTCAAATATCTCTGCTCCTGTCGGCTTATCACGCTTTACTAACAACCAACATTGAGCTTTAAATATTTCCAACCCATTAACTTAAACTCCATTTCACAGCCTGTTGAGCATGAATAGCCGTTGTGTCAAAAACAGGCACATTCGTATCTTCCGCACCAACCAATAGCGTAATTTCAGTGCAACCCAAAATAATTCCTTCAGCGCCATTGTGTACTAAGTTTTGCATAATTTCCTGATAAATGCGTTTAGATTCAGGCTTAACCTCACCCAAGCATAATTCTTGGTAAATAATTCGGTGAATATGCTCTCGCTCTTCTGTACTTTGCACAACAACTTCTAA
The DNA here is from genome assembly GCA_030150505.1 of Vitreoscilla sp. GTDB lineage: Bacteria > Pseudomonadota > Gammaproteobacteria > Burkholderiales > Neisseriaceae > JASLFS01. Next base: position 33,636 of record JASLFS010000003.1, read on the forward strand.
GCCAAATTTATCTTGTAAACGACCTTGATAAAAATCATCTTCCATCGTGAACTTGGTACCCAACAAGCCAATCTTTTGAATACTAGCTGCCTGAATAACTTCTGCTGTAGCATCAGCAATATGTAACAAAGGAATCTGCACAGATTCCTCAATCATCCCAGCCACCTTATGCATGGTATTGGTACACAATACAATACATTCTGCGCTTGCAGCTTCTACTTTCTTTGCCACATCAGCCAAATACAATCCAGCTTGAAACCATTCCCCTTGGGCTTGTAATTGTTCCACCCTAGCAAAATCAATGCTATACATCGCAGCCTGAGCAGAATGCAATCCTCCCAATTCATCCCGAATACCTTGATTAATTTGCTGATAATACAACTGTGTCGATTCCCAACTCATTCCACCAATTAAACCAATTGTTTTCATCGTATTTTCCCCATAAAAAAACGCCATTGCTATATTAACAATGGCGCTTGTTTCAAATAACCAACACAGTTGCTTAAGCTTCTTTAGAAGCATCAACCTTTTGACGTAAACGCAAGCTCAATTCACGCAATTGTTTATCATCAACCGGGCTAGGAGCACTGGTCAATAAGCATTGAGCACGTTGTGTTTTAGGGAAAGCAATCACATCACGGATTGACTCTGCACCAGCCATCAACGTTACCAATCTATCTAAACCAAATGCCAAACCACCATGAGGAGGCGCACCAAATTTCAAGTTATCCAACAAGAAGCCAAACTTATTCTCTTGCTCTTCTTCACTAATATTCAATGCTTCAAATACTTTAGTTTGGATATCAGCACGGTGAATACGAATTGAACCGCCACCAATTTCCCAACCATTCAAAACCATATCATAGGCACGAGCCAAGCATTTTTCAGGGTTAGAAACCATTAAATCTTCATGACCTGCTTTAGGGCTAGTGAATGGATGATGCATTGCGCTATAACGTTTTTCTTCTTCATCGTATTCAAACATTGGGAAATCAACAACCCATAATGGTTTCCATTCATTAATGAAATAACCATTTTCTAAACCATGCTCATGTCCAACTTTAATACGCAAAGCACCAATTGCTTCATTAACCACTTTTTCTTTATCTGCACCAAAGAAAATCAAGTCGCCATTTTCTGCACCTGTTTTTTCAATGATGGCTGTTAAAGCGTCCACTGATAAGAATTTCACGATTGGTGATTGCAAACCGCTATTTTCATCATTGGTGATATTTGTTTTGTCGTTAACTTTAATATACGCCAAACCTTTAGCACCATAAATGCCAACAAATTTAGTGTATTCATCAATTTCTTTACGACTTAATTTCGCACCATTTGGTACACGCAAACCAACAACACGACCATTTGCCATGTCAGCTGCGCCACGGAATACTTTAAATTCTTCCGTTTTCATCACGTCAGTTAATTCTGTGAATTTCAAATCAACACGCATATCTGGTTTGTCTGAACCATAATTAAACATAGCTTCAGAGAAAGGCATGCGAGGGAAATCACCTAAATCAATATTCATGGTTTTCTTAAAGATATGTTTAGCCATATCTTCAGTAATATCCATGATTTCATCTTCAGTTAGGAAAGAAGTTTCCAAGTCGATTTGTGTAAATTCTGGCTGACGGTCAGCACGCAAATCTTCATCACGGAAACATTTGGTGATTTGGTAATAACGATCAAAACCAGCAACCATTAACAGTTGTTTAAACAACTGTGGAGATTGTGGCAATGCAAAAAATTCACCTGGATGCACACGGCTAGGAACCAAATAATCACGTGCGCCTTCTGGTGTTGAACGAGTTAACATTGGTGTTTCAATATCAATGAATCCCTGATCATCCAAATAGCGGCGAACTTCCATTGCTACTTTGTAACGCAAACGCAAGTTTTTTTGCATTTGTGGACGGCGCAAGTCAATAACACGGTTAGTCAAACGCACATTTTCAGAGATATTTTCATCATCCACTTGGAATGGAGGCGTTGCAGCAGCATTCAAGATTTCAATTTCTTTACCTAAAATCTCAATACCGCCTGAAATCATTTTATCGTTTTTAGTGCCTTCTGGGCGACTGCGAACACGACCAGTAATTTGTAAAACAAACTCATTGCGGCTGCTATCAGCCAAAGTAAATGCTTCAGGGGTATCAGGATCGATAACGACCTGAACCACACCTTCACGGTCACGCAAGTCAATAAAAATTACACCACCATGGTCACGTCGGCGATGAACCCAACCTTTTACAGTTACGGTTTGGTCTAAATATTGCTCATTAATTAAGCCACAATAGTTGGTACGCATCTTCAACCTTTTTATTTTTCAATTTTAACTGAATTCTCGATTTCTTTAGATTCTGATGAAGCCAGCTCCTCAGCTGTCTCCGCCATATCTGGCGTTACCATACCTAAAGAAATAACATATTTTAATGCTTCATCAACACTCATATTCAATGAACGTGTTTCAGATTTTTTTGTCATGATGTAATAGCCACCTGTTGGATTAGGTGTTGTTGGCACATACACAGACATATATTCTTCATCTTCACCAATGGATTCGTTTAAATCGGGTACATTACTGCCCGAAACAAATCCAATGGTCCAAATACCTTCTCGTGGAAATTGCACCAAAACAGGTGTTTTAAAAGACTGTCGTGAATCTGATAATAACGATTCAGACACTTTTTTAACACTAGAATAAATGGTTTTAACCCCAGGAATATAGGTTAATAGCTGCTCCCAAAAATTCAAGATTGTTTTACCAATGACATTGGCGGCAAATACACCTGAGATAAAAAGCAATATAATGGTAATGATAAACCCTAAGCCAGGAATATGAAAACCAATTACATGCTCAGGACGCCAAGCTTCAGGAATTAATGTCACCAAACCATCTGTTGCATTTACAACATAGGTAACTACCCAAATGGTTACCATCAATGGCAACCAAGCAACCAATCCCGTTATTAAATAACGTTTGATAGACAGTTTTTTCTTTGTGTTTCCACTGGATTGTGCCATATTATTCACGGCCCTCTCAAATCACTTTAGCTTCGCTAAAAGTTCTAACCTGTTTTCCTACCGCAGCCGACAATTATACCGCTTTTTTCAAGGTTTGAATCACAAAGAAAACAAGCAACCTCATCATCACAAACCATTCCAATCATTCAGCATAATTCCAACGCCAATACTGCGATGCAAGTGGTTATAATCTAGCAAATTCATTCCGTAACCATAATACATTTGCGCATAAGCTCTCAAGCGCTTATTAATTGGAAAAGCATATTCAAACTGCATTCCACCTTTACCCGATTTTGGATTAAAACGCACAGTTCCACCGAGCGATTGTCGGTTACTTAAACGATAATTCCATTGAACTTCACCATGACCCATGTAATCAGTTAAATCAGGATTATCATCCTTATGATCACTTTCTGGAATACGGTACCAAATTTTCGACATCACGCTTAAATCATTCCACTGCATACCAGCTGTTGCAATAACTCTATTCCAAGACCGAGATAAAGGATCTGATTGTCCGTTAGATTGATGATTAATACCGAGCCCTAACATTCTCAATTGCCCACCAAAAGGTAAATTCGCTTTGACTGGTTGGGTGATAAATAATTCAGGCTCGTAATCTGTATTGCGAAATGGTGCAGACATTTGGTTATTGTACACTTGCCATTGTGACACTTGCGTATAACCAAACCATAAATCAGCGCGTGTTTTAAATAAATCTTCTGCCAACTTCGTTTTAAACGAAAGTTGCATTTTTGCTTCAAGGCTTTTATTGCGGTCGCTGTATTGTAAAGTTCCAGGTTGATTCGGTGTTTCTGGACGATAGTTTGGCTTGCTGTTATACCAAGCTGGTAACAAATACACTCGTTTATGTGAACGAATCGTAAAGGTGCCTGACTCGTGATTGGCATCCAAATCAAAAGATTGACTAAGTGGCGTATAGGTACTTCTTAAATCAGCAATATCAATGTTTTCAGTATGTTTCTCTGTTAACTCTAACGTCAATGGTTCTTTATTAACTTGCCAATTATCCCATGTTTTGCCTAAATCAATGGCTGGTTTATCACCAGCTACATTCACCTCAATCGAAGAATCAGCATCATTAAACTCTTGAGCTGTTAATTTATCGAAACAAGCTAAACGTGAAATATTATCTTGAATTTGAGAGCAATTGAATAACGCATCGTTATTCGCATTAGCAAATAACAAAGCGGGATAACTGAATAATACTGCTGCAATACTAGAAACACGCCATTTCATTTAGAATATTCCCCTTGAGCAACCTAACCAAATCACCTTATTGAAAAAGCACTTCACACAAAAAAAGCCCCGAACCAGCGGAGCTTTTTATATTGTCAGCTTGCTTAATTAAGCCATTGCTTTCACACGAGCTGATAGACGGCTCTTATGGCGAGCTGCCTTGTTTTTATGGTAAACGCCTTTATCAGCGATACGATCCATAACACGAGTTGCTTCACGCAAAGTCGCTTGAGCAGCAGCTTTGTCACCCGCTTCAACGGTTTTAATTACTTTTTTAACTGCTGTGCGGAATGCGGTACGCAAACTAGCGTTATGGGCGCGTTGTTTAATCGCCTGACGTGCGCGCTTACGAGCTTGTGCGCTATTTGCCATGGATGGTCTCCTAAAAATAGATAAATTCTGTAAACGAGAGATTTTAAAGGTTACTGAAAGACTTAGCAAGTCTCTGTACATTTTTTTTCATTCGTAATGTCCCTTTTATGGTTTTTAATGACCAAAGTACAACAATCTATGCTTTATTCAGTCCAATTTCATCCAATTAAAACCATCATCAAAACAAACAATACAATGAAAACAAAGCACTTTACTGTGCATTACAGCCAGTTGTTTCAATACTGCCATCATCAAAAACCAACACTCGCTCCGGCCATCTTAATGCTGCTAATCGATAAGCTGATTTTTCAGGCTCAATCTGCATTTTTCTATCTCGCCATCTTGCTCCGATGGAAAAATCCACACAAAAAGCCGTTTTTCTCTTTCCTAACCACTCATCGCCCTGCTCAACAAATAACCCTTTTTTAGTTGGCTTTTCTTCTTCAGTAAATGTTTGCCACGCTCTCCAGTAATGCCCAAAAACCACAGGTATATTATCATCATAGCTTTCCCACCATGGCAATCTTGAAGAGAAGCGCCATCGGCCACCGCTATAAAAAGCTTGCTCCACAGGTGCTTCAACTCCGGTAGTAATTGCCGATATCGGGTTAAATTGGCTACGCATACTTTCATATTGTCCATACGCACTTAACAATGGCAATTCTGCCTGAGGATTTAACATGGCCTCTTTGTACTGTTCTTTTTCTATCAGATATTGCTCATACCAATCTTGCTTCTGAACTTCCTGATAAAAAACTTGATCGTAATGTTTAAATGTCGTTAATAAATTATCTTTTTGACCAGAACGTATTTTTTCAATAGCATCATTGAACCAAGCTGCATGAACAATCCGAATATCATCACGCTCTAATACCAAAGGCCATGATAATAATTGCTCATGTATTTTCTTTCTCTCATCGGCAATTTTTACTTTTTCCCATGGTGCATACAAAGCATCATCATACTCATCTCTGCTTGAAAAATACCAGCCTGAACCATCTTTCGGCATGTCCAATAATAGATTCATTTCATGATTACCCAAAACAGCAAATACATTACCGTTGGGCATGACTTTTGCCAGCCAAGCTAAAATAGCAGGAGAATCAGGACCTCTATCACACAAATCTCCCACAAAAACCAAATGTCGTCCTTCAGGATGCGAGCCAGTTTCCTCACAATAACCCAAGTTCTTGAGTAATGAACTCAAGGCATGCCATTCGCCATGCACGTCACCTACAATATCTAAGTTTCCATCTGGTAATGTTTGAATGAGTTGTGTCATAACTCCTCCTTTTTTATTTCACAATATGCCTTGGCGTAACTTCAACTTGGTAATCCGCTCTTGGTAAATCAGCTAATTGTCTTAACTGCTGCTCATTGGTATTACAAATTTGAGTTAATGCCAAATCATTTTCATCTTCGCCAAACGGATCACTAATCTCATCTACAATAGCAGTTAATGCCATGAATGTATAACCAACGAATGTCACCATCACTGGGGTTACCCAACCAATTGAATTAACTAAACCCAAAGGCAATAAAAAGCAATATAAATATACGGTTCTTTCTAGCAACACAAAATACGAGAATGGAATGGGCGTATTACTAATTCGCTCACAGCCAGCCTGAATGCTATTAAATTCATTCAAATTCTCATCCAAAGCTTTCCATTGCCAGCTATCTATAAATCCCTCTTGGTATTTTTTTTGTAACCACAAGCCTAAAACATGCTGAATATTTAAAGCAATAAAAGGCTTATTCGCAATTTGTGGATACAGCCGCTCTGGCAGCAATCGCTGCATATCAAAATCTGGGCTTGTGCCCCGCAGCTGATGTTTCAATGCATAACCAAAAGCCATGATCAGATAAATGGCTTCTTCTCGAACTGCATTTCTAAAAGCAAGATTCGTATTGGCAGTTGCCAGTAACGTCCGTGCTAAAGATCGAGAAACCACCAAATAATGTCCCCATAATTTGCGTGCTTCCCAAAATCGATCATAAGCAGCGTTATTACAGAAACCCAAGAAAATAGCTAAGGCCACGCCTAGCAAAGTAAAAACTGAAGTATTTAAACGAATATCAAAAGAATTAAAAGTTCGATGGTAAGAATAAATAATAGAAGAAAAGACAAATAAGCCCAATAAAGGTTGCCAAAGCTTAAAAAAGAGAGAGCCTTGGAAGATTAGCATCACGCTCAATCTTTTTCTTGGCCGAATAATCATGATTCTGCAATCGTTAATAATTTAAAATAAACCAATATTATAAAGAGTTTTGTTATCGATTGCTTGATACATTTGAAAAATAATTATTCCCCAACTCAAACTTATAAATCACGCCTAACATCATGAAATAATTTATTTAATATGACCTTATTAAATATTATTCCTATTGAATATATTTCAATGCCCGCACAAATAAAAGCAGTCAGAATTCTTAATTTCTTTGCGAAAACATTATTAAAAAATCATTAAAAAATCCGTTACGATATTAATATCATAACGGACTACAAAAAACCAAATGACTAACTTAATAGTAAATCACTTATTTTTTTGGTTCAGCGCGTTTCCAGCGAGTAACAGCCTCACCTTTTGAGTTCAATAGAATCAATTCGCCCTTTTGTATTACATAAGATTGCGTTTGCTCTAATGTACGGCTAACTTTTTGATCCATATCCATAGCAGCTTTATCGCAAGCCATCATGGTTGATGCAACCTGCCCAATTGATAAATTGCTTTCATTAATATTAATGCCACCAAATAGATTGTTACAACCTACTTTGGCGTTAAAGCGATTCTCTTTCACATCAAAATTAATGATTTTGTCTGCACGAACAGTAGTGCTAACATCTTCACCATTAACAACTGTCAAAACCCATTCGCCAGCAATGTCCACTTGAGCTTCTTCCTTTTGAGGTTGCGCACAAGCAGTTAAAGCGCCCACTGTAATTAACGCAGCTAAAGTTAGTTTTTTCATATGTATCTCCTGATATTATGAGTAAGGCATCAAATATACCAATTTCATAAAAAATAATTCAATTAAACAAATTACCCGAAAAACAACTAAAAAGCGACCAACAATATTATTATTAACATTTCTTTTATAAATTTAACATGGCAAAAAGGAACTATTTAATAGGTGCATTCTCAGCCAAAAATGCCACCAAAATAGCTTTAATGGTGTGCATGCGATTCTCAGCCTGATCAAAAACAATCGATTGCTTGCCTTCAAATACCTCTTCTGTTACTTCCACACCATCCAAGCCAAATGTCTCATAAATCCATTCACCAACCTTGGTTTCTTGATTATGAAATGCTGGCAAGCAATGCATAAATTTCACATTTGAATTGCCACTGGCATCCAATAACGCTTGGTTAACTTGATATGGTTTTAACAACTCAATGCGCTCAGCCCAAACACTTTCAGGCTCACCCATGGAAACCCAAACATCGGTGTGAATGAAATCAACGCCTTTAACCGCTTCTTCTGCAGAATCAGTCAATAAAATGCGTGCTCCAGTTTCTTTGGCTACCGCTTGGCAACGCTCTATCCATTCTTCTTCCGGCCATAGGTGCTTCGGTGCGCCAATTCTGACATCCATTCCAAGCAATGCACCAACAACCAGCAAAGAATTACCCATATTGTTGCGAGCATCGCCAACATAAGCATAGCTAATTTCCTGCACTGGTTTGTGACTGTGTTCAGTCATGGTTAATACATCTGCCAACATTTGAGTAGGATGAAACTCAGTGGTTAAACCATTAAAAACAGGAACGCCCGCATAAGCGGCCAATTCTTCAACAATGTCCTGCCCAAAGCCACGATACTCGATGCCATCAAACATTCGACCTAATACACGAGCCGTATCTTTCATGCTTTCTTTGTGCCCAATTTGGCTGCCTGAAGGCCCTAAGTAGGTTACATGAGCACCTTGATCATGTGCAGCCACTTCAAAAGAACAACGAGTACGAGTAGATGTTTTTTCAAAAATTAATGCAATATTTAACCCTGTTAAATATTTTTCTTCCTGACCTGCTTTTTTATCGGCTTTCAATTTTGCCGCTAAGTCCAAAAGTTGTTGAATTTCAATACCAGAAAAGTCAATTAATTTTAAAAAATGGCGTTGATAAAAACTCACTCTATTACTCCTCATTAATCTTTTTACTTCGTTATGAATATATTCATATTAAACACCCAAACGGCGTTATGCAATGCATGATCTTTAAAAGATGGGTACTTTATTTTTTCTTCCAAGCACGTTTTAGCATCACATACCAATCCTTACCTTTTAACGTCGGGCGCTGAGTAAATACATCATATTGAACCTCATCCAACTTATGCAATATTCGTTGCCCACCCAAAATAATCATGCGCAACTCAAAACCAATTCGACCTTTTAAAGTTACACCCAAAGGAGAACCGGCTTTTAACATCTTATGTGCTTTCTCACATTCATAAGCCATTAAGCGACGAAATGCAAAATCAACCTGCCCTTTGGCCAGCTGTTCTTCAGTCACTGCAAATTTTTCCATATCGTCTTGCGGCAAATAAACACGATTTTTTTGCCAATCAATGGCAACATCTTGCCAAAAATTAATCAGCTGCAATGCAGTACAAATGCCATCACTTTGTGCAAAAGCCAATGGATCTGTTTCCCCATATAAATGGAGCAATAAGCGACCAACCGGATTGGCAGAGCGCTTAGCATAATCAACAAGTTCTGCAAAATTCTGGTATCGTGTTTTTTCAACATCCTGCTTAAATGCCGATAGCAAATCGTAAAAAGGTTCTAATGGTAATTTAAATGGCTCAATAGCTTGAGCCAATAAATTTTTCATTAGCTCCGTTGTAGGTTGCTGCTTTTGTGCAATCAAATCCAATTGTTTTTCTAAATCAGCCAATTTTTGCAAGCGTAAAGCGGATGAATCATCCCCTTCATCCGCAATATCATCTGCTGTTCGTGCAAAATGATAAATAGCATGAATAGGCTTTCTTAGCCTTCTTGGCAGTAAAATCGATCCAACAGGAAAATTTTCGTAATGCCCAACGCTCATGTCTATTCCTTCATAACGATTAATTCATTCGAATGATGAATCATATCACTTTCAACATACGAGCTAAAAAATAATGGGCATTACCCCGCCATTCTAAGTCTAATCAAACCACATCGATTTGATAACGAAATTCTTTTGCCAATCCATAAGAGCATCGCCATTCAAGCGGATGATTATCATAACTATAAGCAACGCGCTCAATCGCAATGATGGGTTCCGCTTGTTGTATCAATAAAATTTTAGAAGCATCTTCATGTTCTTTAATAATCGATAATGTCTCTTGCAACCGACTAATATGAACATCATAACGTTCTGCATAAAACGGATAAAATAGTGGTCCTATTTCACGAATAGGAATGACATCTAAATCAGGAAAAATAGCGCATGGCAGATAAACTTCTTCATAGATGCGAATATTATCCCCAAACATTCTTAACCTTTTAATTTCAATAACATATTCGCCAGCTTCTAAACACAAAGCTTGGGCAACTTTTGGGCTAGGAATAATCTTATTTTTTTCTAAAATAAAGCTACTTGGAAATTCTTGGCTATTAATGGCCAAATATTTAAAACAGTGTAGTAATGAGCGCTCATACCTTTTTCTTCGGACAAAAGTACCGCTGCCTTGTTTTTTTTCTAAATACCCTTCCAATACTAAGATTTCAACCGCTTTACGGATGGTTCCGATGGAGGTATTAAAAGATGTGGCCAATCCAATCTCTGCTGGTAATGCATCGCCAGGCACATAGTGCCCCAATTCAATATCAGTCAAAATTTGACGATAAACCTTTTGATATATAGGTAAGCTCATTCGCATTATCCAAAAGATAAATTTTATTTATTTATATAAGTGAATAATTATAACAAATTCGCTTGTAAAGCTTGACACTTTTTATTCAATTTGAATACAATATAATCATATATATGATATTCAAAAAACTTGATACATTGATATATACTATTTAATATATGAATAAACAATTATTGAACTATCACTGATAATGAATAGGAAAGATAAATAGCCCTTCCCTTTTTTGGGTTTCATTAATTTAGATTTTTTAAAGTAAAAACATATGAATACGATAATTGATGCTCGGGCTCAATTATGTAAAACAAATAGCACCAACGAGGACCCAGCATTTTTTTTACATAACTTGCCTACTTATATTCGTGATGCAGCCGAATATAATGTGAGTCATGCAATATTAACGCAGCCTTCTATTTTACAAGATGACAATCAGCATCTCCTTAATGCAATACAAACTTCGCCTAATAAAATTAAAGGCATCGCCCTTGTACAGCCCTCTATTTCGTACCCAGACCTTGTGAAATTAAAAAACAATGGTATTTGTGGTGTTCGCTTCCCCATCAATATGAATGATTCGGAATCATTATTAGATGGTAAATGGCAACCTTTAATTGAAAAAATAGCAAAATTAGATTTAATTATTTCCCTAAATCAATCAGCCGAAACTGGGCTCATTGAAAGCATTAAATATTTAAGTCGATTTTCTATTAAAATGATTATTGAACGGATGGGATATCCAGATGTATTTGAAGGCATTCATGGTTTAAATTTTCAATCGACTCTGGCAGCCTGCTTGAACAATCCAAGAATTTGGTTTGATTTATCGGGATGTTATCGATCCAAATTATCGTACTCAGCCAACCACAAAATTAACAAAAGCTTTACTGTTGCATTACTAAAAGCAATGGGCTCTAAAAGATTATTATGGGGTTCTGATTGGCCATTTAATGGCTATGAAGATCAAGTGGGGTATAGATTAAGCCTGAATTGGCTAACGAAATACATGAGATTAGATAGCAGCACGTTGAGAGATTTGACTTACAACAATGCTGCTGAGCTATTTGGATTTAATACTTAAAACCCATTTTCCATAATAATTTGCCCTGGTACTCGATTACGATGCATTGCAAAACCTAAGGACAATAATGCGGCAAACGTATCTTTAACCATAGCTGGGTTGCCGCATAATAAAAATCTTGTTTTTTCTGGTGAGAATTCAAAACCAGCTTGCTGTGATAATTCGCCGCTTTTCAAAAGTTCTGGTAGCCGCTTATTTAAAGCACCAGCTACCTTTTCTCGTGTCACCACTGGAATGAAGGTTAAGTTTGAATAGTAATCTTCAATTAACGGATGCTCGCTCCAGCTCTCAACCCTTTGGTTAAAAATTAATTCATCGGCATGACTAACCGAATGCACTAAAACAATCCGTTTAAACTGCTGCCAAACGCCAGTTTGTTGCAACATGGATAAAAAGGGAGCCACTCCTGAGCCTGTCGATAGCATAACAAGGTCTTCCCCGTCAGCAAAACGCTCTGACAATAAAAAACCTGTGGCTGTTTTATCCAATAAGATACTATCCCCTTCTTGCATCACAGCTAATTTGTCACTCATGGGGCCATCTTTAATCAGCACTGCAAAAAATTCTAATGTTTCTTCGTATTCAGCAGAAACAACAGAATAAGCACGCCAAATATAACCTTCTCCATCTCGAAAACCTAGCCTTGCAAACTGCCCTGCACTAAATCGAAAATTTTCAGGTCTACTAATTGCAAAGGTTAATAATCGACTTGTATGGTGTTTAATCCATAAAACTTTTTCTTCTGTGAATTTCGCTTCCACTGGTGCACCAATCATATCAACCCCATTTCAAATTAGTATGTATGAAAATAATCATTCTTATTTACATGGTGGCAAAAAGAGGATTTACAAGTATAGGCTGCCTGAAAGAAATTAATCAATTCATCTATTTTATGAATGAATTAAAGATAATATTTTCATTATATTAATGTATTAAACAATATTAAAATCATTGCATAAAAATAATGCAAAAGGATTTAATCAATGTTTACAATCATCAAGGCTCAGCAGCGAGGTCAGTCACGTCATGACTGGCTAAACTCGAAGCACACATTTTCATTTGCCAATTACTACAACGAAAGTGCCAATGGTTTTTCTGACTTATTGGTTATCAATGAAGATATAGTTACGCCCAATCATGGCTTTAGCACTCATCCGCATAGTGACATGGAAATTTTCACATATGTCATTTCTGGCGCTTTAACCCATCAAGACTCAATGGGAAATAGCTCAATCATTCAAACTGGCGATATACAGCTAATGAGCGCAGGCACTGGTATTAAACACAGTGAATTTAATGCCAGCGATGAACAAAACGTTCATTTCCTGCAAATTTGGATTGTACCGAATCAATTGCGCCTACAACCTAGCTATCAACAAAAACACATTGATGCTGAACAAAAAAGGAATCAATGGTGCTTATTGCTTTCACCTTCTGCTGAACAGCAATCTTTAAAAATTCATCAAAATGTAAAAATTTATTCCGCAACTTTGCACGATGATAACAAACTGAGTTTTACTGCCAATCCCAATAGATATATTTATATTCACATTGTTACAGGGAGCCTCTTACTCAATGGACAACCCATACAAACTGGAGATGGTATTAAAATCACACAACCACAACTACTTGAATTCACCCAAGGTAACAATGCAGAAATCTTATTATTTGATTTAATTGCTCATGATTTTAACTATCGCTAGCCAACAAAAAACGCCGAGCAAATGCTCGGCGTTTCATCATAAACTTAATATTTATACTAAAAGAATACGAGATAAACCACGTACTAAAGCAGACAACATAGCCAAATCAACACCTTGATATTGCTGCATCTCCTTCACTTGACGCAACGCTTGCTCTTTCATGTCGTCATCAATGCCTTTTACATCAACACATTTAGAAACAACTTTTAGAAGCATTTGTTGAACATCTTCACGAACAGCTAAACAAGCTTGATTTTGCCACTTATTCGTACGAGGTAAAGATGCAATTGCTTTATACATCCAATCCATTTGCAAAGCATCAGCCACAACAAAGTACTTCTCAACAACAGTTTCAAGACTTAAATTATCTGCTGCAGCCAATTCAATCATCGCAATCACATGTTCAGCATAAGGCAAACGAGCAAAGAATGCTTTCTCTTCAGCGCTAATCGCATCCAATTGATTCAAAACCAATTCTTGATTAGCAACATATTCATGCTTATCAGCACTAATATACTTAGCCATCATTGCCAATACATTTTGAACACCAGCTTTATATGTCGCAACACCAGCAGATAAATCTGCTAACAAATCAGTACGGTGCAACAAACCACGAGCAACACGGCTAACCAAACGAGCAACATTGCCCATTAGTTCCATTTGCGTTGTGTTAGAAACTTTATTGTCCAATGCTTCAATGCGAGTAAACCAACTTTCAGCATCAAAAATTTCACTTGCAAACCAGTATGCACGTGCAATAGTAGCAACATCAGCATCAGATTCAGTCATGAATCTTTGAACAAAACTCATGCCCATTCTGTTAACAATACGGTTTGCCAATTGGTTAGCAATAATTTCTCGTTTTAAGTAGTGATTAACAATATCGTCAAAATATTTCTCTTGTAATGCTTTCGGGAAATAATTAATCAAAATACTTTGGAAATTCACATCATCAGGAATATCACTTGCTAACAACGCATCTTGCAAATGCATTTTACTGTAAGCCAACAACACTGCTGTTTCTGGCGCCGTTAAGCCTTTTTCATTGGCAGCACGAGCAGCAATCTCAGCCTTACTTGGCAAATATTCCAACTCACGATTCAAGCCCGCTTCTTCACTCAAGAAGTTAATTAACTCAGAATGAGCAGGTAAGAAAGCAAATGAATTTAATTGATTCATCGCCAAAATTTGTGTTTGTAGGTAATTATTACGCAATACCAAATGAGCAACGTCATCAGTCATACTCTTTAATAACTCATTGCGCTCAGGCAATGTCAAACCACCTTTTTGTACCACGCTACCCAATAGAATCTTAATATTCACTTCATGGTCAGAGCAATCAACACCAGCTGAGTTATCAATAGCATCAGTACAGCATAAACCACCACTTTGAGCATACTCAATACGACCTAGTTGAGTAACACCCAAGTTACCGCCTTCGCCCAATACTTTACAACGCAAATCGCCGCCATTTACACGAACTGAATCATTGGCTTTGTCTTTCGCATCAGCATGGCTCTCTTGGCTAGATTTGATATAAGTACCAATACCACCGTTATAAACCAGCTCAACTTCAGCTTTTAAAATCGCCTGAATCAATTCACTTGGTGACAAACGAGCTTCATTAACACCTAAGAAAGCTTGAACTTCAGCTGTCAAATCAATATGCTTAGCTGAGCGCTCATAAATACCACCACCTTGTGAGATTAAATCACGATTATAATCACCCCAACCCAAAGTGTTATCAAATAAACGCTTACGCTCTTCATGGCTACGAGCCGCATTTGGATTTGGGTCCAAGAAAATATGCATGTGGTTAAACGCAGCTTGTAAACGAATGTGTTTTGATAACAACATACCATTACCAAATACATCACCGCCCATATCACCGATGCCCACTACAGTAAAATCTTCAGCTTGAATGTCTTTATCAATTTTACGGAAATGACGTTTAACAGATTCCCAAGCACCACGAGCAGTAATACCCATGCCTTTATGGTCATAACCAACAGAGCCACCAGAAGCAAAGGCATCATCCAACCAGAAACCATGCTCAGCAGCCAAACCATTCGCTGTATCTGAGAATTTAGCTGTACCCTTATCAGCAGCAACAACCAAATATGGATCATCTTCATCGCGACGGAAAGTATCTTGCGGAGGCACAATAGAACCATCTGCAATTAGGTTATCCGTTAAGCTTAACAATGAATCGATAAATAATTTATAACAAGCAATACCTTCAGCATTAAATGCTGCACGGTCGCCTACAGGTAGCTGTTTACATACAAAGCCCCCTTTAGAACCATTTGGCACAATTACCGAGTTCTTCACCATTTGCGCTTTAACCAAGCCAAGCACTTCTGTACGGAAATCCTCTTGGCGATCAGACCAACGCAAACCACCACGAGCAACCTTAGCGCCACGCAAATGCGTACCTTCTACACGAGGGCTATAAACCCAGATTTCAAACAAAGGACGAGGCTGAGGTAGGAAATCAACTAAACCAGATTGAATCTTAAAGCTAATCGTTGGCTTAAATTCACCAGCTTCAGTTTTTTGCCAGAAGTTAGTGCGAACTGTCGCCAAAATAACAGCCAAGAAAGAATTAATAATGCGATCATCGTCAACATTAACGCTATTGCAATATTCTTTTAACAACAAAATTTTCTCATCGGCATTCGCATCATTAGCAGATACAGGATGTAAACGAGCATAGAAAATATCACGTAACAATTGAACAGCTTGCGGATGACGAACCAAGCTAGCTTCCATATAGCTAGGGCTAAATGGTACAACGGCTTGTTTCAAGAATTTAGCAATAGATCTCAATAAAACAGTATCACGCCAAGCAATTCCAGCTGTTGCCACCAATGCATTAAAGCCATCATTTTCAACATCGCCAGCCAAAGCAGCAATTAACAGTTCATTAAATTCTTTTTGAATATCAGCTTGCTGTAGATTAGCCAAAACCTCTGCATTTGCATGCGCACCAATATGGCTTAAAGCATAAACTTTCTCATCCACTTTAAATTCAAATGGCAATTCTTCATACAATGACACACCAAGGTTCTGAATGATTGGTAGTGTTTCTGATAAGCTAGGTACAGATTTTGAATAGTACAACTTCAAAGCCACTGGCTTATTAGTATCATTAGCATCAATCTGAATACCCAATGCCAAATCTTGTTGAGATAACTTCGACCAAGCACAAACATCATCCCAAGCTTCTGCACTTGAGAAGTTTTCACGATAAGCTGCACTAAAAGCAGGCAAGAATTTTGATGCCAATTCTTTCTCAATAGCGCTACCGCGTTCTACTTTTACTTGAAAACCTTCATCCCAAGCCAAATCTAGCTGCACCCACTCATCTAACAAATTTTTTGCGCGAGCTGCCAACAATGCTTGTTGTTCCGTATTTAAACTTAATTTATCAGCTTCTTGTTGCAAACTAGATAGCCAATCATCATTCCTAGCTGTCATACTATTCTTCCCAGTATCTTATAAAATTAATATCGCTTCACAGCGTCTATTTGTTTTAAAAAACTACTTCAATAAAATTGAATCCATCATCATGACTCATTATAAAGAATAATTGAATCTTTATTGCTTAATTTATAATGAACAAAATCAATTTTTGGGAATATTTATCCCAAAAATGATTAATATTTTAAAATTTTTGTCTAATCATTCCCTAAAAACAACTGATATGCTTTATTATTCGTTTGTTCTTCATAGACATATGCCAATTGTTCCAAGAACTCAGAAAAGGCTTTCTGCTCACTATCAGGAACATCAACACCAACCAATACGCGACCATAATCAGCACCATGGTTACGATAATGGAACAACGTAATATTCCACCCACTTTGCATAGACACTAGAAAATTAACCAATGCACCGGGTCTTTCAGGGAACTCAAAACTAATTAATTTCTCATTTTTAACTTTATGTGAGCGACCGCCAACCATATAACGAATATGAATTTTTGCCATCTCATTATCCGTTAAATCCTCAATAGGCATGTTCATTTGCGTTAGATGTGCAATCACTTTTTCAGTATCATCAGAACCTGCCGTTTGAATACCAACAAAGATATGGGCTTTATTCTCATCGCCATAGCGATAATTAAACTCAGTAATATTACGAGACCCGATACCATTAATAAAATTCAAAAAGCTACCCGGCTTTTCAGGAATAGTCACGGCAAAAATAGCCTCGTTGCGCTCACCAAGCTCACTGCGCTCAGCCACATGTCGCAAACGGCTAAAGTTCATATTTGCGCCACTATTGACCGCAATTAAACTCTTATCTTCTGCTTTTTCTCTACGAATATAAGCCTTCAAACCAGCCAATGCCAATGCACCAGATGGCTCAACAATACTACGCGTATCATCAAAAATATCTTTAATCGCCGAGCAAATATCATCGGTATTCACTAAAATAATTTCATCCAACAAATCACGGCACAAACGGTATGTTTCTTCACCAACTAACTTAACAGCAGTACCATCAGCAAATAGCCCTACATCTTTTAATGCAAAACGTTCATTTCGTTGAATGGACTGTGCCATTGCACAAGAATCTTCAGTTTGAACCCCAATAATTTTAATTTCAGGACGAACTTGTTTAACATAAGCAGCCACACCAGCAGCCAATCCACCACCGCCAATAGGCACAAAAATGGCATCAATATTTTTTGGATGTTGGCGAATAATTTCCATACCAATAGTGCCCTGACCAGCAATCACATAAGGATCATCAAAAGGCGGCACATAAGTCATACCGTTTTCTTCAACCAATTGCATAGCATGATCATAAGCATCATTGTAAGAAACGCCCTTCAAAACAACCTCGCCACCAAAGCTACGAACCGAATCAATTTTAATTCTCGGTGTTGTTTCAGGCATCACAATTACAGCTTTACAGCCAAGGGCTTGTGCTGACAAAGCCACGCCTTGAGCATGGTTTCCTGCACTAGCAGTAATCACCCCTTTGGCTAAAGCCTCTTCGCTTAAATTAGCCATTTTGTTATATGCACCCCGAATTTTGAATGAGAAAACAGGCTGCAAATCTTCACGCTTTAAATAAACTTTATTATTTAAGCGTTTCGATAAGTTTTTTGCAAAATCTAATGGTGTTTCATCGGCAACATCATAAACAGCTGATGTTAAGGTTTTGATAAGGTAATGTTGGTATTCACTTGTAGACATACTTATTCTTTTTAACAATAAAATTTTTCTTTGAAGAATTAACAATACCCCTGACCAGGTTTCATGGCAAGCATCTCAACTAAGTGAGAATAAAGAATGTCTTAAAATAAGCTCAACCAAAAAAGACCTGAGCAATGGCTTTTATACCCATAACACGACTCATCTAGACAAAAATAAGCATCCTAATTCATGTAAAGCACATTAACGTACTGGACATTAATGATTATAATGTGCAACGATAATCAACTATCAAATAAATTGATACAATTGATACCCAGAAAAACATTCGTCATAAATAAACCGAATACATTATTAAAATTTAAAGTGCCATGAAAAAACATATTTTAGCCCTTGCTTTAGGAATTTTTAGCATTCAATCTTTTGCTAACCCGACAACATTGCCACCGGTACCTGAGATTGCTGGTACTGCATACATTTTACAAGATTTACAAAGTGGCCAAATTTTAGCAGCTAGCAATCCAAACACCCGTATTGAGCCAGCTTCATTAACAAAACTAATGACAGCTTACCTAACATTTGAAGCCCTAAAAAATGGCAAACTCACTCTAGAGCAAACCTTAGTTGTGTCTGAAAAAGGTTGGAAAACTGAAGGCTCTAGAATGTTCTTGGATCCTAAAGTTCCAGCAAAAGTAGATGATTTAATCAAAGGTATGATTGTCCAATCAGGCAATGATGCTTGTGTGACCTTAGCCGAAGCCATGGCTGGTAGCGAAGAAGGCTTTGCTATGATTATGAATGCCAAAGCAAAAGAACTTGGCATGGCAGGTACTAACTTTGAAAACAGTACTGGCTTACCTGGTGAGAATCACTACACAACAGTTAAAGATTTAGAAATCTTATCTAGCGCTATCATTCGTGATTTCCCAGAATACTACCCGCTTTACTCTATAAAATCGTTTACTTATAACAATATTACTCAACCAAATCGCAACTTATTGTTATACCGTGATCCAAGTGTTGATGGTTTAAAAACAGGACACACCGATTCAGCAGGATTTAACTTGATTGCATCAAGCAACCGCAATGGTCGTCGAGTCTTATCAGTAGTCGTTGGAACAGCAAGCCCAGAAGCACGGGCAACAGAAACCAGTAAATTATTAAACTGGGGATTGAATGCTTTCGAAACGCCAAAACTTTACGATGCGAATCAAGCAGTGTCAAAAGTGAAAGTATACAAAGGTTCTGCAAATGAAGTCGATATCGGCTTTATTTCACCGGTTTACTTCTCTGTTCCACAAGGCTCAAGCAAGAACCTTAAAAATGTTCTAGAAACCGTTCAGCCTGCCATCGCTCCAATTACCAAAGGCAAACAATTAGGCGTGATGAAAATCATGCTAGGCGATAAAGTAATTGCAGAACAGCCAGTAGTGGCTTTAACTGAAGTTTCAGAAGCAGGCTTTTTTGGACGAGCATGGGATAGTATTGTCTTATGGTTTAAAAATATTTTCTAAGCCAGAGTCAACAATAAAAAATAGCCACTTATAAATAGTGGCTATTTTTTTACTCAGAATAATCTATTCGTAATCATTTGGTTAATTAACGGCGTCTTTTATTGTATTTTTCTTCTGTCCAAATCAGTTTACCAGTTTTCATGTCATATTTATTTTCAACATAAACATTTGAACCTTTTTTAAAACCTTCTACTTCATAACAACCATCATCTTCTTCTGCTTTAACAATATCAATACCTTCTTTTTCTGCTAACTGAGCAATTTTCACAATACCCATTCTCTGTTCAACAGGATAATATTGACAATGATTCTTAGCAAAAGCACTGGTTGAAAAACCCACAAGACACAATAATACCACTACTTTTCTAGATACCATAAATCACATCCTTTTTAAAATTTAAAAATATTTAAGATAACAGCATACAACAATCTTCTTAAGCCAATCTTAAGTCTAACCGATTTTAAATAAAAAATGATATAGGAATATAAACATGAGATATAAAATAGAAAACAAAAAAGCTCAGCATAAATGCTGAGCTTTTTTATGTTGGTACGCCCACGGGGAATCGAACCCCGGTTGCCGCCGTGAAAGGGCAGTGTCCTAACCGCTAGACGATGGGCGCATAAACTTTAAAATCTGTACTGGCGCACCCGGAGCGATTCGAACGCCCGACCCTCTGGTTCGTAGCCAGATACTCTATCCAACTGAGCTACGGGTGCAATGCCATATTTCCTAAATGGCGGAGAACGAGGGATTCGAACCCTCGATACAGGTTTTGCCCGTATGCACCCTTAGCAGGGGTGTGCCTTCGACCACTCGGCCAGTTCTCCGTTTAGGAAGGCGTACTATACAAGTCTTACCGCCATCCCGTCAAGCCTTTTAATAAATTTTTCTCAAAATAAAAAGCAAGTGATTATATTAACAGAGTATTTCATAATCATCACTTATTCGGCAAAACCAAATAACCAACTAAAAATTCTTTAAAAACGAAGCCAAAAACACCTAAACCCAAAACCAAAAACAAAACAAACATCCCAAACTTCCCTGCTTTCGACTTTTTCCCTAGATCCCAAACAATAAATCCTAAGAAAACAACCAAACCAGTTAACAATATTTTCATTGACCAAGCGGCAAATTCACTTTCATCCATCTTGATGTATCCTATTTCTTAAAAATGTGTGTCATTCTTATTTTATATCAAAACATTGCTAATGACACATTCAGTTAAAATTTAGAAAAACCCATTAACCAATCGAAAATAAAAAAGCTCAACTATATAAAGTTGAGCTTTTTACGACAATATTGCTGACTACTTGAAACAGGCTTATTCTGGATTTTTAGCAACCGTTACCATTGCTGGGCGAATAACGCGATCAGCTAATTGATAGCCTTTTTTCAAGATACTAACAATACTATTAGGCTCTAAATCGCTATCAACAGTTTGCAAAGCTTGGTGCAAATGTGGATCCAGTTTATCACCCACATTCACGGCAATTTCTTTTACTTGACCACGTTCAAACACTTTTTCCATTTCATTTAGCGTCATGGTTACGCCCATTTTTAAAGCATCGAACTGCCCACTTTGATCTAGCAAAGCCATTTCTAAGTAGTCTTTCACAGTCAACATATCTGTTGTAAATTTTTGCGTAGCAAATTTATGTGCTGATTGAAGCTCATCTTGATGACGACGACGTAAATTTTGTTCATTTGCTAAAGAACGCAATTTCTCATCTTCTAATTGACCTTTTAAATCACTAATTTGAGCAACTAACTCTTCATAACTTGGAACTTCCTCTTGAGCTGCTTGTTCAGCTTGTTCCAAACCTTCTTGCACTAACTCGTCTTCTTTAGTCATGCTTGCAGTATTTTCTTGTTCAGAATGGCTCATTTTTCTACCTATCACAATTAAAATTGATATATTGCCCTTTAAAATAAGGGCAACTTCATTAAATACAAGCCTTACTCGCTAGTAATTCGCCGATTATTAACATCTACCATTTCGTCAATCCATCTAAAATCCATTTATTTTAAACATTACAATAAGATAATTTTTAAATTGTGCATTGCACGAAAATGACAAAACAGTTAAGGTAATCATAAAATTATGATAAAAATACACTATAAATACAAAGGAGTCTTTCAAAATGAATCGATTAAGCATTCAAAAAGCAAAGGCTGTAGCAGAAACTATTCTTTCAGGTTTCAATAAACACTATACGATGTTTCGTGCTACAAGCGCACAGGCAAAAGGTTTGTTTGAGTCTGGTGACTGGCACGGTATACAACGCTTAGTTGCTGACAGAATTCAAATGTACGATGACAGGGTTAAAGAGGCTGTTGAAGCACTGCGAGCGGAATATGCGGCCAATGCTTTAAATGAACAAATTTGGCAAAATGCCAAAACAGAATACATCGCCTCTTTAGTCAACCATAAACAGCCAGAACTAGCTGAAACTTTTTTCAACTCAGTTTCCACCAAAATCTTAGATAAAGATTACTATAAAAATCAATTTATCTTTGTAAAGCCCGCTATATCAACAGAGTACATTGATTCCGACCCTCATACATTCCAATCCTTCTACCCCAATAGCCAAGGCTTAATAGGCTGCCTGCAAAATGTTCTCAATCACTTTAATTGGAAAACACCTTTTGCACATAAAAATAAAGATATCTGCAATATTCTTCGTGCTGCCAAAAAGTATTTTGCAGACCAATGGCCACTTAGTGAATTAAACCTACACATTCAAATATTACATTCAGCATTTTATCGAAACAAAAGTGCTTATATTTTTGGACAAATTATTAATGGTGCAGCTCGTTATCCATTTGCATTAGCAATCACTCATAACAATGAAGGCCAATTAATCATTGATGCAGCATTATTCGAAGCGCAACAGATTGCAGTAATGTTCTCGTTTGCTCGTGCTTATTTCCTAGTTGATATGGATGTGCCTTCTGGCTATGTGCACTTTTTGCGATCAATGTTACCAATGCGTTCAACCAGCGATTTTTATACCATGCTTGGCCTACAGAAGCAGTCTAAAAATATTTTCTTCAGGGAGTTCCAACAACATCTACAATATTCCCATGACAATTTTATTCTTGCTCCGGGCGTAAAAGGTTTGGTGATGAGCGTATTCACATTACCGTCTTTCCCTTACGTCTTCAAAGTGATTAAAGATACTTTTGGCCCCAATAAAGATTTTGACCAAGAATATGTTCGCCAAAAATATTTATTGGTTAAAAGGCATGACCGTGTTGGTCGCATGGCAGACACACTTGAGTTTTCAAGCATGGCTCTACCTAAAAATCGCATGTCCGCAGACTTACTAGAAGAGCTACGAACATTAGCGCCCTCTCAGATTGAAGAACAAAAAGATGTTGTCGTAATCAAGCATTGCTATGTGGAGATGCGCTTGAAACCTCTAAACCTCTTCATGCAAAGCGCCTCACCAGAAGATAAAGCTTCTGCAGTCATCGATTATGGCTACTGCCTAAAAGAATTAGCATCAGCTAACATTTTCCCTGGTGACATGCTATATAAAAACTTTGGTATGACAAGATTTAATCGGGTCATTTTCTATGACTATGATGAAATCGAGTACATGACTGATTGTAATTTCCGAGCCATTCCAGAAGCACCTAATCCGGAATATGAAATGTCTGATCAAGTTTGGTATCCCGTTCACCCTGGCGATGTATTCCCTGAAGAATTTGGTCCATTCCTATTAGGAGAACCAGATGTGCGAAAAGTATTTTTAGAACATCATCGTGAATTATTATCACCTAAATTTTGGCAAGAAAAGAAAGATCGTATTGCATCAGGCATTATCGAAGACTTTTACCCTTATCCTCAATCATGCAGATTTCAAGTTACTGAAGGTAATTTTGCTTCAGATACAATGGATGCTTAAAGATTACACCATTTTCAAAAGCTACTTTTTCAAAAGTAGCTTTTTTATTCTCAGTTTAAAATAACAGCATCCCATACAAACCCCCAATCAATAATATAAAATACTGTATCCAATCAAATTTTATGTTCTCATAACAACAATTACATCATCAATATTCACAAATACTGACGAATTTCTCCTTGAAAAAACATTTTCTCCTGATATTAATCAATTATTACGTTCGAATAACATCACAACAACGAATTTGAGCGTTTTTGATGAAAAAACAACTTATTCATTGTAAATACAGGTTTAATTCATATCAATAATCAGCATATACGAATAAAATAGGTTCGATAACGCAAACTATTGAAAATACTAAAAAATATTTTATAAAAGGACTAGCCAAACCATAAAATTAGTGGTTAAATTTGTGCATCGCATCACTGACAAGATGAAGATAATTCCAAACTCATATCAGAACAAAGGATAAAACAATGTCAAAATACCTAAACGAAATTAAAGCTCTTACTGAAATCAAACAAAAAGCAGGCGAAAGCTGGCATGCTATTAACCCAGAATATGCAGCTCGTATGCGTATTGAAAACCGTTTCCAAACAGGATTAGATATTGCAAAATATACCGCCAAAATCATGCGTAAAGATATGGCAGAATATGATGCAGACTCTTCTGCTTACACTCAATCTTTAGGTTGCTGGCATGGTTTTGTTGGCCAACAAAAAATGATTTCAATTAAAAAACATTTGAAATCAACTGATAAACGTTATTTATACTTATCTGGCTGGATGGTTGCTGCATTGCGTTCAGAATTTGGTCCTTTACCTGACCAATCTATGCATGAGAAAACCTCTGTATCTAGCCTAATCGAAGAACTATATACGTTCTTACGTCAAGCAGACGCTCGTGAATTAGACTTACTATTTTCAGGTTTAGACGAAGCTCGTGAAGCTGGAAATAAAGCAAAAGAAGAAGAACTTCTAAATCAAATTGATAACTTTGAAACACACGTTGTACCTATCATTGCTGATATTGACGCTGGTTTCGGTAATGAAGAAGCTACTTATTTATTAGCTAAAAAAATGATTGAAGCTGGTGCTTGCTGTATTCAAATTGAAAACCAAGTTTCAGATGAAAAACAATGTGGTCACCAAGACGGTAAAGTAACAGTTCCTCACGCTGACTTCTTGGCTAAAATTAATGCAGTTCGTTATGCTTTCCTAGAACTAGGTGTTGACGATGGTGTAATTGTTGCTCGTACAGACTCTTTAGGTGCTGGCTTAACAAAACAAATCGCTGTAACTGATGAGCCAGGTGACTTGGGTGACTTATACAACAGCTTCCTTGATGGTGAATACATTAATGATGCTAGCGAAATCAACAATGGTGACGTTGTTATTAAATCTAACGGCAAACTATTAAAACCAAAACGCTTGGCAAGTGGCTTATTCGAATTCAAACCAAACACTGGCGAAGATCGCGTAATCTTAGACTGCATCACTTCTCTACAAAATGGTGCTGACTTGTTATGGATTGAAACTGAAAAACCGCACGTTGGCCAAATTGCACAAATGGTTAACCGCATTCGTGAAGCAGTTCCTAATGCGAAATTGGTATACAACAATAGCCCATCATTCAACTGGACACTAAACTTCCGTCAACAAGTATTTGATGCATGGAAAGAAGCTGGTAAAGATGTTTCTGCGTTCGATCGTGCTAAATTGATGAGCGAAGAATATGATGGTACTGACTTGTGTGCTGAAGCTGATGAGAAAATCCGTACATTCCAAGCAGATGCTGCTCGTGAAGCTGGTATTTTCCACCACTTGATTACACTACCAACATACCATACAACAGCATTGTCTACTGATGACTTGGCTAAAGGCTACTTCGATAAAGAAGGCATGTTGGCTTATGTTAAAGGTGTACAACGTCGCGAAATTCGCAATGGTATTGCTTGTGTTAAACACCAAAACATGGCTGGTTCTGACATTGGTGATAACCATAAAGAATACTTTGCTGGCGATGCAGCTCTAAAAGCTGGTGGTAAAGATAACACCATGAACCAATTCTAAATATTGAATTGATTAATCAATGGTAAATTGAATAATAATTAATATATCCTCCTGATACTTCAGCGACCCTTTTTGGGTCGCTTTTTTTCGTATATTGATGGCAATATTCATGAACATCACCTTGATATATACCGTCTAACCCCAATCTATAAAGGCATTAGTTAATCTCTAAATAACAAAGGGCATCATGCATAAAAATAATTTGTTAGCTCAATCTTTAGAACAAGCGATTCATCAACCATTGCATCGTACTCAGTTCTACCATGATTTTTATGATGCAACTATTTTCCTTGCCAGTCATCATGATGACCATTTAACCAAAAATACTGAGATTGATTGGCAATCAGATGCTGATATTCAAATCCAACAAATACAAATTAATAATGAGTGGTTTGTACCTATTTTCAGTAGCTTAGAAAATATGAAAAATCACATTGAAAAGCCTGTTTACTATCTATCATTTCCAGCAAAAGAATTATTATTAATGCTGCCAAATATGAATTTATATTTAGATTATGGTTGCACTGTGAGCAAACCTTTTTCTGCTGAAGAGTTACTGAGCATCTCAGACGGGAGTATTTTTCATACTGCAAAAGAAACCATCATCAACAGCAATAGCGAAACTTTGCTAGGCGAACCCACAGAATATCCAACTGCTCTTGCTAATGCGTTACTGGCTTGGTTTCCAAGCCAACCATCGATTCAACGTGCCTGGCTTGCCATGATCTATAATCCAACAGATGGCTTACCACCGCATACTATTTTAGCGTTAGAAACCAATCAGCCCATCACCGAGCTGTCTCATGAAATTAGCCAGCTCATACAACAAACCAATATCCCTAATCCCCCATTGGATATTTTGCCATTAGGCAGTGGTGAAGCCATTGAAGACTATTTCCTAGAAGACACAAAACCGTTTTACCACCAAGCTTAATTTTCTCTCATTAACTAACCTGATTAATATCAGGTTAGTTAATATCGATAATGCAAATCCATCAACAAATTTACTTATCATAAAATATCTTGCTGCGTCTATATCCATATAGAATTAATTAAATTACCAACTTAGTTTTGTTGTAAACCATACCGTCAAAAAAAACATTCCCAATATAAAATATAATTACATTTAACAAACTATTATAATGCTTGAGCATAATAAAAAATAATTCATCATTTGCTGCAATGTCAGCCATCCATAAATTTATAAGGGGAAAATAATGAGTCAATGGTGCAGTTTACTGCTAGCAAGATTCATTGATAGCTTGCTCTGTTTGGTTACGTCATTTATTACCGGTGTTCGCCCACAAAGCCCACGAGATTTATCTTTCACACCACAACAAAAAATTTATTTTGCCAATCATAATAGCCATGGGGACTTTGTTCTGGTTTGGGTTTCTTTACCCAAAAAATGGCGCATGAAAACAAAACCCGTTGCTGGCGCTGACTATTGGCTTGGCAACCGCATTAAACAATTTATTGTCGAACGTGTTTTCAACGCTTTATTAATTGATAGAAAAAATGGTAATGGTGTTGATTCTGTTGCACAAATGAATCAAGTATTAGATAACAACCAATCATTAATCATTTTTCCTGAAGGCACACGCAATACTGAAGATGATGTGCTATTAAAACCCTTTAAAAGTGGCATTTATCATCTAGCAAAAAACAATCCACAAGCTCAACTTATTCCGGTTTGGATTGATAACATGAACCGTGTTTTACCCAAAGGTAAACTGTTGCCTGTACCATTGCTCTGCACTGTTAGCCTTGGTGATGCCATCCAATTAAATGAGAATGAAAGTAAAGAAGAGTTTTTAAATCGTACTCGTGATGCAATGCTTGCCCTAGCTCCTGATACTCATCCACTGTACAGTCAAATCAATAATGAGGAGAAAGCATGAATGCCACATGGGGATTATTAACCATTATTTTAAGTATATTAAGCATCGCTACTTTAACTGGACAGTTTCTCAAATGGAAACAAGCAACGCCAAGCAATACCATTGATAACCTAAATGCTCGTATTAATGCATGGTGGATTATGGTTATTGTATTGGTTTTAGCGTTTGTAACCGGGCGTTTTGGTACCATTATTTTATTTTTCTTAATATCCTTTGCTGCATTACGCGAATTTTTATCGCTCGTTGTCAGCAGAAGAAGCGATCACACCGCCCTGGTAGTCTGCTTTTATGTCCTATTACCATTTCAGTATTTATTTGTTTTGATTGACTGGTATGGCATGTTTTCGATTTTCATTCCTGTCTATGGATTTTTACTTTTACCAATCGTGGCATCTTTAGCGGGTGATACAAAATATTTCTTAGAACGTGCTGCAAAAATACAATGGGCAGCAATGATTAGTATTTTCTGTTTATCTCATGTACCAGCCATTATGAATTTAAAGATTACTGGCTTTGATTACAATATATTATTAATTGTTTTCTTAATTGCAGTCGTGCAATCTAGTGACGTTTTGCAATATATTTGGGGAAAATTATTTGGTAAAAAGAAAATCCTGCCAGCTTTATCGCCATCAAAAACGACGGTCGGCACTATTGGTGGCATTTTAAGTGCAACACTGGTTGCTATCGCGCTTCACCCTATTACGCCTTTCTCTTGGTGGCAAGCAGCCATTATTGGTTTAATCATTTGCATCATGGGCTTTTTAGGCGGTTTAGTGATGTCTGCTATTAAGCGAGATCGTGGCGTGAAAGATTGGGGCAATTTAATTCACGGTCATGGTGGCATGTTAGATCGAGTTGATTCCATCTGCTTTTCTGCACCCATTTTCTTTCATGTCGTGCGCTATTGCTTTAATGGCTAAATCCCTTATTTCAAACGATCCTGAAACTAGTATCTCGTTCTACTGAACAAGTTATTCTAGTTTCAGGTAAAATCCCTTATTCCTAGCAACATACAAAGCTGTTTTATCATTATGATTGAATTAAAAAATATTACCTTACAAAGAGGCTTAAAAGTACTTCTAGATGATGCTTCATTAACCATTCAGCCCAATCAGCATGTTGGTTTAATTGGTAAAAATGGTACTGGTAAATCAAGCTTATTTGCTATTTTAAAAAATGAAATTCACCCTGAAAAAGGTGATGTTTTAATACCAAAGCATTGGAAAACAGCTTCGGTATCTCAAGAAACGCCTTCTTTAAATATCAGTGCATTAGACTATGTTCTACAAGGTGATAGTGAACTACAAAATTTACAGCAGGCTTTAACTGAGGCTGAAAAAAACAATCATGGTGAAGAAATTGCTAAATTGCATGGTGATTTAGCTGAAATTGATGCATACACTGCACCCTCTCGTGCAGCAACATTATTGGCTGGTTTGGGTTTTGACCAAAGCGAACATCAAAAATCCGTTAGCGAGTTTAGTGGTGGATGGCGTATGCGCTTAAATCTGGCGCAAGCATTAATGTGCCGTGCTGATTTACTACTATTAGATGAACCAACTAACCACTTGGACATTGAAACAGTTTTATGGTTAGAGAATTATCTAGCGAGCCTGCCTTCTACACAAATTATTATTTCTCATGACCGAGATTTTCTAAATGCAACCACCAATCGAACCGTCGAGCTGAATCAACAAAAATTGCATTTATATGGCGGCAATTATGATTTCTTCGAAGAAGAGCGAGCACTAAGATTAAACCAGCAACAAGCAGCCTATACTAAACAGCAAGCCCATATCAAACACTTACAATCGTTTATTGACCGCTTTAAAGCCAAAGCAACCAAAGCCACACAGGCACAAAGCCGAATGAAGGCATTGGCAAAATTAGAACGCATCGCACCTGCACATTTGGATAGTGAGTTTTCATTCTCATTCCAAACACCTGACAACTTACCAAGTACTTTGCTCAAACTAGACGATATCAATTTGGGCTATAATGACAAAACAATTTTAAAAAATATTCAGTTTAATATTGAAAGTGGCGCCCGTTTAGGTTTATTAGGTGTAAATGGTAGTGGTAAATCCACGCTCATCAAAGCTATTTCAGGCAGCCTGAAACCACAAGCAGGACAAATTATTCATGCTGAAAAATTAAAAATTGGTTATTTTGCGCAGCATCAATTAGAAACATTGCGCTCTGATCAAAGCCCTATTTGGCATATACAAAAGCTATCTCCTGAAGTTAAGGAACAAGAAATTCGTAACTACCTAGGTGGATTTAATTTTGTTGGTGATATGGCATTAGCGCCTATTGCTCCTTTTTCTGGTGGTGAAAAAGCAAGACTGGCTTTAGCCATGTTAGTTTGGCAAAAGCCCAATTTACTGCTACTAGATGAACCAACTAACCATTTGGATTTGGATTTACGCCATGCTTTAACACTGGCGTTACAAAGCTTTGAAGGTGCAATGCTCTTGGTTTCCCATGATAGAAGCTTACTTGAAGCAACAACAGATCAATTTTGGCTTATTTATGATGGTAAATTACAACAATTTGACGGTGATTTAAATGACTATCGTCAATGGCGCTTACTACAAGACCAAAACAAGGCTTTAGCACCTGTATCATCAACATCAAGCCAAAATAGAAAAGAAATCAAGCGACAAGAGGCAAAAATTAGACAAGAGCTAGCGAATAAAAGCCGTCCCATTCAAAAGCAAATAGATGCCGCTGAGAAAAAGATACAACAGTTAACAGCACAACAGGATAATATTAATACATTTCTGGCAGATGAATCTGCTTATCTGCCAGAAAATAAAATTGAATTACAACAAAACCTTAATGAGCTAACCAATATTAAAACCACTCTAGCAGAGCTAGAGGAAAACTGGTTGCTATGGCAAGAAGAACTTGAAACCATTAAAGAAGCCATTCAGCAACAATTTAATGGATAAAAGATATGACTATGAAAATGAATACGTTCAATACAAAAACATATAAGTTGATTTTAATCGCCGCAATGGGCATGTTTAGCGCTGCTAGCCATGCTGCTATTTACGAATGTAAAGTAAACGGTGAAACAGTTTACACCAGCAGCAGTGGTCCGAATTGCAAAGGTGCGAAATTACAAAGCATTGGCTCTTATAGCACTAACCATAGCGCTCCTAAAGCGGCGCCAACAGCAAGACCTAAAACACAACAAGCACCTGCTAGAAAAAATGTAGCGACTAATAACAACAATACCAACACTCAAATTTCTTCTGCCACACAGCAGCAAAGAGACAATAGCAGATCAAGTATTTTAGAGTCTGAATTAGCTAATGAGAAAAAAGCCTTAGCCAATGCAGAAAAAGCTTTAACCGAAGGTCGAGCTATGCGTTTAGGTAATGAGAAAAACTATGTTAAGTACCAAGAGCGTGTACAAGGCTTAGAACAAGCTGTTCAAGAAAGAAAACAAAATATACAAGCGATTCAAAAAGAATTAAACCGTATGTAACTAAGCTATTGAGTATTCCGAATAAATCCGCCACAATGGTTCTTTCATTTGTGGTGGATTTGTAGTGAGGTAAATATGGCGCTGTTGACACATTTACGTGAAGCACGTAAGCAAGATTGTGAAGATATTTATCAAACTCACTTGTACTCTGTCCGGTACACTTGCGCACGAAGCTACAACGATTATATTTTAGATGCTTGGTCTGAGCTACTCACTCCAGATAGCTATTTAGAGACCATTTCCAACCCAAACAAAAAACTATATGTTATTGAATACAAAGGTCACATACAGGGATTTTTCCAATTAGATTTAATAGAAGCACAGCTTGATGCCTTATATGTTCATCCATTTGTTCACAATCAAGGCTTAGGCACTGCTCTATTGCAAAGAGCAGAACAATTAGCTCACAGCGCAGGTTTAAGCTTTATTAAACTATACGCTTCACTTAATTCCATCGCTTTTTATCAACTGAATGAATATGATTCATTAGGGCCGGCTGTATTAACCCTCAATCCTGAAGTCACAGTAGAATGTGAATTAATGCGAAAATCGTTCATTTCAATTTAATAGCAATTAGAACCATCATTTTTATTGGCTGCTTGTTTATTCAGGCAGCCTTTAAAAAATCATTAATTACCCCATTCACCAACATAGTTTTCTAATAGCATATTTTCCAAATCAGAACCACGCAATCCCGCGCTTAAGCCAACAATCAATTTAGCAACCGCTGTTTCTAAGTTCCATTTCCCGCCACTCACAACACCAGTTTGAATCAAAGCATGCCCTTGTGCATACAAAGCAGCCACATAGCCCCTCTTGACCTGACTAATATTCAACAAAACATTCCCCCGACTTCGGTAACGCTTCATCGCAGTAATTAATTCAGCTTGCGTTGGAGAATTACCATGCCCATATGTTTGCAATATCGTGGCAGGTAACTGACTGTCATTCAAATATCGGATAATACCTTTAATAGGCGTTGCAGGCTGGAAAGTAATAACCGCAATTTCCAAATCTGGATCAATCGGCAACACATCTACTGGCGCAAATACATCATTTCTTTGCCAGTATGATGCTTCTCTTAAATTACTCCAGCTTTTGCCATCCCAAAGACCCAAAGGAGGATAATGTGGCGTACTAAAGCCAGCGACTGTTTCAGTACTAACCTTACTACTACCCACTGCTCTCCATAAAGCACCATTAAAAGCAATCGCAACTTCCTGACACAAAGGTAAATTCAGTGCCGCAACAGCTGTTTCTAAATTCGCAGGAGCATCACTATCCACTGCTTCAAAAGGCCACTGTGAACCAGTTAAAATAACTGGTTTGTTTAATTTTGGCAAAGCAAATGCCAATAAATTGGCCGTATACGCCATGGTATCCGTACCATGTAAAATCAAAATACCATCGTAATCATTAATCTTTTCACGAAGAATATCTAACCAAGCTTTCCAATGCTCAGGCTGAACCGCAGATGAATCAATTAATGGGTCACAGATATGCCAATCAAACGAATCTTCACTCTCAAATGGACGCAACGCTTTTTCCAGCACAGCCGCATCTGGCTTTAAGCCATATTCCGACTTACGCATTCCTATTGTACCGCCAGTGTATAAAACAAAATATCTATGACGCATAATAATATCCAATATAAATAGCCCTGGTACTCACCAAGGCTATTCCAATAAGTTATCTCTTAAATAGATAATAACAACTGATTCATTCGTTTAACAAAGCTAGCAGGATCATCTAGCTTACCGCCCTCAGCCAATAAAGCTTGATCAAACAACAACTCCGCTAACTCTTGTTGATTAATCGCATTGCTTTCACCTTCAAAGCGCTTCAATAGCATATGCTCAGGATTAATTTCCAATACTGGCTTAGCCACAGGAAGCTGATCTTTTGCACCAGCGGCTTCAAGCATACGAGCCAAATGCTGGCTCATATCATGCTCACCAACCACCAAGCATGCAGGGCTTTCAATTAAACGATTTGTCGCCCGTACATCAGCAACTTTATCACCCAAAGCAGCTTTCATTTTAGCAACCAAATCTTTACTATCTTCTTCAATTTTTGCCTGTTCAGCCTTTTCAGCCTCATCAGCCATTTCACCTAAATCTAAACTGCCTTTAGCGACACTGATTAACGTTTTACCATCAAACTCAGGTAGGCTACCAACCACCCACTCATCAACACGATCAATTAATAATAAAACCTCAATGCCTTTTTTATTAAATACTTCCATGTGTGGGCTATTTTTAGCCGCAGCATAACTATCAGCCGTAATATAATAAATCTTATCTTGGCCCTCTTTCATGCGGCCAATATAATCAGCAAAGCTCACATTTTGCTCATCATTACCACCATGAGTACTTGCAAAACGCAACAATCCCGCAATTTTATCTTTGTTACCAACATCCTCGCCAACACCTTCTT
This sequence comes from Vitreoscilla sp., assembly GCA_030150505.1. GTDB lineage: Bacteria > Pseudomonadota > Gammaproteobacteria > Burkholderiales > Neisseriaceae > JASLFS01. The sequence continues at coordinate 67,440 of JASLFS010000003.1, forward strand.
TTAAAACACGACCGAAGGTATTCCAGAAAGTTTTGTATTTATCCAACTGGTTTTTAGCCAAATCTTCAAGCAAACCCAAAACTTTTTTAACGCAGCCAGAGCGAATCACATCCAAGTCTTTGCTCTCTTGCAAAATTTCACGAGAAACATTCAATGGCAAATCATTGCTATCAATAATTCCTCGTACAAATCTCAAGTACATCGGCATTAACTTTTGAACATCATCCATAATAAAGACACGTTTAACATATAGTTTCACTCCACTTTTAGGCTCTCTATCATACAAATCATAAGGAGCATTTTCAGGAATATACAATAATTCCGTATACTCTTGTCGGCCTTCAACCTTAGCATGCGACCAAGCCAATGCTTGACCAAAATCATGTGAAACATGCTGATAAAACTCTTGATACTGCTCTTCAGTAATCTCATTCTTTGAACGAGTCCAAAGTGCTTGCCCTTGATTCACAGCTTCCAAATCATCGCTGTGAATAATATTGCCTTCATCATCATATTCCGGTGCTTTTTTCATCATAATAGGAACTGAAATATGATCACTGTATGTCGTTACAATGCGACGAAGCGTCCAATCGCTTAAAAAATCATCTTGCTCTTCTTTAAGATGCAAAATAATATCGGTACCCCGTTTTTCTTTTGTGATGGTCTCAACAGTAAACTCACCATCGCCCTGACTTTCCCATCGCACAGCTGCATCCGCAGTCAATCCAGCACGATGGCTTTCTACTGTTACCTTATCAGCAACAATAAATGCAGAATAAAAACCCACACCAAACTGACCAATTAAATGAGCATCTTTTTGTTTATCGCCTGTTAATTGCTCAAAGAAAGCTTTGGTGCCAGATTTTGCAATTGTTCCTAAATGATCAATAATTTCAGCTTGGCTCATACCAATACCATTATCAGAAATGGTTACCGTACGTTTTTCAGCATCAGCCGTAACAGTAATTTTTAGCTCAGGATCATTAGCAAGATAGTCAGGATGACTTAAAGACTCAAAACGTAGCTTATCAATAGCATCAGCTGCGTTTGAAATTAATTCTCTTAAGAAAATCTCTTTGTTTGAATACAAAGAGTGAATCATTAATTGTAATAATTGTTTTACTTCTGTTTGAAAACTTAATGTTTCTTTCATAACAACCTCACCTAAAACACATTGCATATTAAATATGCTTAATTAAATGAGGTCGCTTAAAAGAATTTCAAGCCTAAATTTAATTCACGCTTTGTGAACAACCCGATACCATGGCTTTTAATTCGCCAGGTTCTAAAATCTGAATATGTTTATGATCAACATGAATCAAACCAGCTTGGTGAAATTTAGACAATGTTCGACTAACAGTCTCTAATTTCAAACCCAAATAACTGCCTATTTCCTCACGAGACATACGCAAAATAAAATCATAAGCAGCAAAGCCTCGACTTTGTAAACGCTGAGACAAATTCAGTAAAAAAGCAGCCAACCGCTCTTCTGACTTCATGTTGCCTAATAACAACATCACACCTTGGTCACGAACAATCTCACGACTCATTAAGCGATAAAAATGACGTTGCAATGAAGGAATCTCAGCAGCTAACTCTTCTAAACGAGAAAATGGTAGTTCACAAACTTCACTGTCTTCAAGAGCAACAGCGTCACAAGTATGTTCACCAGTAGAAATGCCATCCAAGCCAATTAATTCACCAGACATAGAGAAACCAGTCACCTGATCACGCCCATCTTGGCTCACAATTGTCGTTTTCATAAAGCCTGTTCGAATAGCAAAAAAGGATGTAAATGGCTCGCCTACTCTAAATAGGTACTCTCCACGCTTTAATCGACGGCTCTGACGAATGACAGCATCAATCTGATCAAATTCATCTGGCATTAAACCCACGGGTAAACATAACTCTCTTAACGAACAAGTCGAACAAAGTGTTTTTAATACATTATTGGTTGCCATTCATCTAAACCCTTTAAATCAGTTCCAAAAAAGCACCTCAACACAAATTGGCACTTATTATAAAGTCATTTGATGAAGCCAATTATTATTCTTGACTTTATCAGCGTAGGATTCTAACATTTTTCTATTTGTTAATAAACATCGTCATTGATTTTAATCAATATCCAAAATCAAATGTCATGCAAAGATTTTAAACTTTTAGTATTATTTTATGGAAGTAGGTGTATGAAATTTACTGCGCTACAGCAATTCAAAGCTGTCGATTTTGATAGAAATCTGATCCAGTCACTCAGCGGTAAAGGCCCACGTTATACTTCTTACCCAACTGCAGACCGATTTATACCCGACTTTACCGAACCAGATTATTTAGCTGCCCTACAACGACGCCAGAGCACCGATGCCAGTAATCCATTGTCATTGTATGTGCACATTCCGTTTTGCAATACCATTTGCTATTACTGTGGCTGCAATAAAATCATTACCAAAGATAAATCAAAAGCAGATATTTATATTGATTACTTAGGTAAAGAGTTGTCTTTACTATCAGAACATTTGCATAACAAACCAATCATTAGCCAACTTCATTTTGGCGGCGGAACACCAACTTTCCTAAATGACAGCCAACTAGAAACAGTTTTCAAACTCATTAAACAACACTTTACATTAGTGGAAAATGGCGAGTATTCCATTGAAATTGATCCTAGAAAAGTCACTCGTTCATCTGTTTTTAAACTAAAAGAACTCGGTTTTAATCGCATGAGCATTGGCATTCAAGACTTTAATCTAGATGTCCAAAAAGCAGTTAATCGCGTGCAAACAGAAGAAGAAACAGCCATTGTTATCAATGCTGCTCGTGAAGCTGGTTTCAAATCCATTAGTGTTGATTTGATTTATGGTTTGCCTCATCAAACCTTAGATTCAATGCGGGAAACGCTTGACCGTGTTTTAGCATTAGATCCCGATAGATTAGCCATTTATCACTACGCACACTTGCCACACCTATTTAAACCGCAGCGACGCATCAACGAAACAGATTTACCAAGCAGTGAAGAAAAATTAGATATTTTGCAAATGTTTGTCGAAACATTAATCCAAAAAGGCTATGTCTTCATTGGTATGGATCACTTTGCAAAACCCAATGATGAATTGTCTTTAGCGCTAAATGAAGGCCGTTTACAGCGAAATTTCCAAGGTTATTCAACGTATGCTGACTGCGATATGGTTTCTATCGGTGTATCTTCCATTGGAAAAGTAGGCGATATTTATGCACAAAATGAGCGTGACATTGATGCTTATTATCAAAGTTTAGACAACAATCAATTGCCTATTTTCCGTGGCATGCGCTTAGATGCAGATGACTTATTACGCAGACAATTGATTCAGGATTTAATGTGCAGATTTCAGTTACAACATAATGATTATGAAAAAGAATTTGGCATTCAATTTAAAGAATATTTTGCTGCAGAATTGGCTGATTTAGAGCAATTTGTAAAACTAGGCTTGGTCAATATCGAAGATAATTACTTATGGGTTACTGCTAAAGGTCGTTTTTTAATTCGCAATATTGCTATGGTTTTTGATAAACATTTACGAGAGCGCAACACACAAGCCACTTACTCTCAAACAGTATAAAACCATTACAAAATCTCAAAACTCCACTTAAATTTCAATAATTAAGTGGAGTTTTTTATTCATGGCATTCAATGTTATATTTCTAAATAAATACCCACATAACGTAACCATTTTTCTAAATAAAATAAAACAGCAATGGCTAAACTCGCCAACCCAACGCCAAGATAATTCCATTTTGATAGCTTTTCTTTAAAGAGCATCACACCAACAAATAAACCACCAATAATGACGCCTATATTAACGCCAGTAAAAACCAATGTGGGTGAATAACTAAATTCCTGATGTGCTCGAATATAAAACCAAATATTACCAAAATTCAAACAACCCAAAACAACACCAGCTAGCAAACTTTTGCTATCAAATGCATATCTCTTGAGTAAAACATATAACCACATCAATGTGCCAGCCAGTGCAAATACCATTAGCAAATTCATGCTGGAAGATTGCCCCGTTTTGGCTAAACTCTTAAAGCCAATATCAATTAAACCAAAACCAAGCCAGACCAAAAGCAAATATAACCAACCAAAAGAACTCTTTTGTTCTGTATCTTGTTTTTTATCCAATAAACAAAACAGCGCAGCAAATGCCAACAACAATCCAAAAAAACGGGTAACGGATAAATGCTCGCCGAAATAAGTAAATGAAGCCACAATTGGAATAAATAAAGATAGCCTTTGTGCTGCATCGCTACGTACAATCCCTGCCGTAGAAACTGCTTTCCCTAAAATCAAGAAAATACTGGGCAATAAAATACCCAAAGCCAGCAAAACACTTAACATATCTGCATTCCACTGCCAAACCTGATATTCCGGCTTTAAAAATATAAATACACACGCAATAGCAATCAAATAATTCATTGCCACCGCAACTGCAACATTGATTTTATAAATAGCCGCAAGCTTTAATAAAATAGATACAGATACACTAAAGACAACACATAACAATATATTAATCATGAAACTTTACTCTTCATTTAACCAATCCAATTGTGGGCGTAAACCCTCTAAATGGCTTTGACTTTGCTGGCTTTGTTGTTTTCTTATCAACCATGCCCGATGCCGACGATGACATAATTGTATAACCATTCTTTTTTGTTGATTAGTCATTTTCAACCAATGCAATCTCTCATCTCTTGACCGAAAACATCCTTTGCAATAACCACGATTATTGCTTTCACAAATACCAATACATGGACTCGGAATATAAAAGAACTCTAATTGCTCCATGCCCACATCCATCCTTATTAAGATTCAATGTTTCATCAAAAAAACATCATTTTTTTAAATAGAAATTATTGATAAGAAGACAAATACAACAGTTCAACAAGACAAAATAGTAAAAAAATGTTATATTTCAAAACGTTTATAAATATTTCCAGTACTATTTTACGACACAATGTGCCAATTGAATAAAAATTGGTTATCTGCAAAAAAACGCAATATAGCAATTAAAACAATGCTATAATTTGCACCTAATTTTTTCTAGAAGTCAAATTCCATGAGTAAAAAAATACGTAACATTGCCATTATCGCCCACGTCGATCATGGCAAAACAACATTGGTTGACCAACTTTTGCGTCAATCAGGCACTTTCCGTTCAAATCAACAAGTTGATGAGCGCGTAATGGACAGTGGCGATATTGAGAAAGAACGTGGTATTACCATTTTGGCAAAAAATACTGCCATTGAATATGAAGGTTACCACATCAACATCGTTGATACCCCAGGACACGCGGACTTCGGTGGCGAAGTTGAACGTGTACTAGGCATGGTAGATTGCGTGGTATTGTTGGTTGATGCACAAGAAGGCCCAATGCCACAAACTCGCTTTGTAACTAAAAAAGCATTAGCTTTAGGTTTACATCCTATCGTCGTTATCAATAAAGTTGACCGTCCTGGTGCTCGCCCTAGCTGGGTGATTGACCAAACATTTGAATTATTTGATGGTTTGGGTGCGACTGATGAGCAATTGGACTTCCCAATCGTTTACGCTTCTGGATTAAATGGCTTTGCTAAATTGGAAGAAAGCGATGAGAGCAGCGATATGCGCCCATTGTTTGAAACCATTTTAAAACATACACCAGCGCCTGAAGGCGATGCTGATAAACCTTTGCAATTCCAAATTTCACAATTGGACTACTCAACTTACACTGGTCGCTTAGGCATTGGTCGTATTTTGAATGGTCGTATTCGTCCAGGTCAATTGGTTACTGTTATGAACCATGACGAACAAATTTGCCAAGGTCGTATTAACCAACTATTAGGCTTTAAAGGCTTGGAACGTGTTCCTCAAGAAGAAGCTGAAGCTGGCGAAATCGTGATCATTTCTGGTCTAGATGAAATCGGCATTGGCGTAACCATTTGTGACCGTGAAAATCCTATTGGCTTGGCATCTTTAACTGTTGACGAACCAACTCTAACCATGGACTTCATGGTTAATACTTCACCTTTAGCAGGTACTGAAGGTAAATTCATTACCAGCCGTCAAATCCGTGACCGTTTGCAAAAAGAATTGCTAACTAACGTGGCTTTACGTGTTGAAGACACTGCTGATGCAGATATCTTCCGCGTTTCTGGTCGTGGTGAATTGCACTTGACTATTTTGCTTGAAAACATGCGCCGTGAAGGTTTTGAAATGGCAGTTGCCAAACCTCGCGTAGTTTACCGTGAAATCGATGGTCAAAAATGTGAGCCTTACGAGAACCTAACAGTTGACGTTGAAGATACAACGCAAGGTGCGGTAATGGAAGAATTAGGTCGCCGCCGTGGTGAATTGGTAAACATGGAAAGCGATGGCAATGGCCGTACTCGTTTGGAATACCATATTCCTGCTCGTGGCTTAATTGGCTTCCAAGGTGAATTCATGACATTGACTCGCGGTGTAGGCTTAATGTCTCACGTGTTTGATGACTATGCACCTGTAAAAGCAGACATGCCTGGCCGCCACAATGGTGTATTGATTTCTCAAGAATCTGGTGAAGCTGTTGCTTACGCACTTTGGAACTTGGAAGACCGCGGTAAAATGTTCGTGGTTCCTGGCGACAAAATTTATGAAGGCATGGTTATTGGTATCCACAGCCGTGATAATGACTTAGTTGTTAACCCATTAAAAGGTAAAAAACTAACTAACGTTCGTGCTAGTGGTACTGATGAAGCAGTTCGTTTAACAACGCCAATCAAATTAACTTTGGAAAGCGCTGTTGAATTTATTGCTGATGATGAGTTGGTTGAAATCACGCCTAAGAGCTTGCGTATCCGTAAACGCTACTTGCAAGAGAATGAGCGCCGTAAACATTTCAAAAAATTAGATTAATTTATTTAATCCAATACAAAAGCGACCAAATTTGGTCGCTTTTTTTGATTAATATTTGGCAAAAGCATTGATTTATTGTAATTTGAAAGACATTAATCAAACTGGGATACAACATGCGTAAACGTCCTAAAAATATTATTACCCGCATCATAATGTGGCTAGCAGTCGTTATTATTCTTATTTTGGCTGCGATTGTTTGGCAAAACTATCTCCGTACTCAAAATAACAATGAGGTCAGTGTCGTATCTCGTGATGGCATTATTACTCAGATACAATCATTAAGCAGATTAGAAACGATGGCTTACAACATTGATACCGTTGTAACAAGTGAGACAAAAGGCAATTGGTTTACCTTGTGGCAAGATGCCCAAAAAGGTTTATTTATTGTACAAGGGCAAGTGATTGCGGGCATTGATTTTGATAAGTTAAAACCAGAACAAGTTCGAGTCAACACATCAGATAATAGTATTGAAATTGATTTACCTGCAGTTGAAGTGTTTAAAACTTCATTAGATAAAATCGAAGTGTATGATATTACTGGTGGTATTTTAAGCTTAAAACCAATGAACAAAAACATGCTAGAAAAAATTCAAGTAGAAGCCAAACGCCAAGTACAGGTATCTGCTTGCCGAGCGGATATTTTAAACATTGCCAATCAAAATGCAAAAAAACAGGTTACACAGCTATTTGCATTAACAGGTATGCAAGTGACTGTTAACACACAAGCAGTTCCTAACTGTAAATAAATCAACTTTATGGCTTTATACAAAGGCAGCAAGACGTTTCAGGCTGCCTTTGTTAAAATACCCCCTATTACTCTTCATTTGTAGACCGATTCCATGAGCCAAACACCTTTTTCACGCTATTTAGTTGATACTCGCGCATTTCCAACTGACCCAGTTAAAAATGATTTATTGCTATATGCAAGCCAAATCGTGGCACAACAATCCAATGCACAAACCACATTAGCCAAAGAATCTTTGGATGCTAATGTTTACCAAATGCTAAAACAAAATCATTATTTGGGTTTGTCTGTTGCGATGGCGATGTCAGCAAACTCAAATATTTACCGTGCATTATGGGAAAGCCTAGAGCGCACGCTGATGGCAAAAACAGAAACTGAAATCCAATGGTTTGCCATTCCGGTGGTTTTAGTGGTTGGCAGCAATCAAGATATTCAATTGGATAATCAAGTCCCAGTTGACCATCTATTATCTACTGCAGAAAAATTCAATCATTTACAAGACTGGAAACATTTAAATTTCCATTCAACTTTATTGGATGCGGAAAGTTTCACTGCTATTAAAGCGGATAAATGGTTCCAAGCAAAACAAAATATGGATGCCGCTAAAGAGTTTTTAGCCAGCTTACCAACGCCAACAATTCACGCAGAAGCTGGGCAAGAAGTACAAGTTGTTTATGCAATTGCCTATTCTTCATCTGAATACGCGCACCTAGCTAACCAATCCTTGCAAGATGCTGCTTTGCATTTAATGCAAGTTTGGCAAGAGCATTTCACGGTTGAAAATGCCACTATTTTCACCAATCCTTTAGCATTATCAACTCCATTGTCCACATTAATTTCAGGCAGCCAAATGCGCTTACGCATGGCTTGTGACGTTTTCACAACCAATGCTATTCGTGCCATCCGCCTACAAAGCCCACGTGTTGGCGTTGTTATTGCCAGCCAAGAAGGCGGACAATTATTATTTGGATTTAATGCAACAGAAGGCGCTTTTGAAGTTCAACCAATGGTTTTCGAATGGCACTTGGATTTCATGGAAAATATAGATTTGGTATTACAAAATTTCATTGAGCTACTTGCTGAATGCCAAGTAGAAAATATTCGTATCTTACATGAGCCATTAAAAGAGCAAGATACTTTACCAACATATGCTCAAGCTCGTAACTTGCCAAGTATTAATCCATTATTTGCTGAGATGCAATAATGATTAACGTTTTAATGGTTTGTTTGGGTAATATTTGTCGCTCACCGATGGCAGAATACTTATTCAAAGCAGAAGTTGAGCGTCAAGGTCTTAATCATGTGATTGCTGTAGCCAGTGCAGGAACATCAGGGTGGCACAATGGTGAAGATATGCACGTTGAAACAGCAAAGGTGCTTGATAAGCACCATATCAAACACCATGATTTTGTGAGTAGCCAAGTCAAAAGCAAAGACCTAAATCAATATGATTATTTTATTGCAATGGATGACAATAATCTGGCTAACTTAACCACCTTATTGGGATCGCATCCCGATAAGATTTTTAAAATAACTGATTTGATTCCACAGTCTCAATATGACCATGTTCCAGATCCTTGGCACACTGGAAATTTTAATGAGACAGAAGAAATATTACTTTCAGGCAGCCTTGCCCTACTTGATAAAATTCGGCAAGAGCACCAGTTATAAAAACCATAAAAAAAGCCAGCGATTGCTGGCTTTTTTGTACATATCAATTAAGCTTCTTCTTGCTCTTTTTCTGGTGGGAAAAATAAGTTCAAGAAAATAGCAGTTAATCCACCGGCAGCAATACCAGAAGAAAGTAAATTTTTAATCCAATCTGGGGCAAATTGCAAAATTAATGGCTGCTGAGAAACGCCCATTCCAACCGCTAAAGACAAAGCAATAATCATAATGGCACGACGATTCAACTTTTCCTTAGACACAATGCGAATACCAGAAGCAGCAATCGTTCCAAACATCACCAATGTTGCGCCGCCTAAAACAGGCTCAGGAATGTGCTGTACAAAACCAGCAACAGCAGGAAACAAGCCCAATACAATCAGCATCAATGCAACTAAGTAACCAACAAAACGACTCGCTACACCAGTTAACTGAATAACGCCATTATTTTGCCCAAAACAAGAATTTGGAAAAGTATTAAAGACAGCAGAAACAAAAGAATTCAAGCCATTTGCCAACACACCGCCTTTGATGCGCTTCATATAGATAGGGCCACTAACAGGCTGTTCAGACACATCAGAAGTGGCAGTAATATCACCAATGGTTTCCAAAGAAGTAATCATGAAAATTAAGATTAATGGAATTAATAAATTCCAATCTATTGATAACCCATAATATAAAGGAGATGGAATCATCAAAATTTCCGTTGATTTACTGCCATCATCAGTAATCGTCATCCCCATGAACCAAGCCGCCAAATAACCCAAACTCATGGCAATTACCAATGAAGAAACACGTAAATATGGGTTTTTTTGACGATTCAAAATCACAATTGAGCCTAAAACAATACCAGCCAATAATAAATTTTTAGGAGCACCAAAAGTGCCATCATTCATTGCCGAAAAGCCACCACCAATGGATGTCAATCCAACTTGAATCAATGACAATCCAATGATCATAACCACAACACCCGATACAAGAGGCGTAATCACTCTTTTTGCCAAATGTAAAAAACGCGACAAAATAATTTCAGTAAAAGAGGCAATCATCAACGTGCCAAAAATACCTGCCATCATGGTTTTAATATCAGCACCGCCATTTTTCAGTGCTAAACCACCCATGATTAAAGGAGCAACAAAGTTGAAACTGGTGCCTTGAATAGACAACAATCCAGAGCCAACTGGTCCCCATTTTCTAATTTGAATCAAGGATGCCAAACCTGAGGCAAACAAAGACATACTAATAATGCGTTGCGTATCATGCGCAGGTAATCCCAAAGCTTGGCAGATTAGTAATCCCGGGGTGATAACAGCAACAAACATGGCTAGTAAATGTTGGCTAGCTGCAAATAAAGCTTGTGGCAATGGGGGTCTGTCTTCGAGTCTATAAATAAGCTCACTATTGGCGTTTTGAGTGCTCGCCTGCACATTGGAATGTTCTGGAGGATTCATGAGAAAGGCAAGAATAGGACAAAGAAACGAATTGTAGCCCTCTTATCTAAAAAATCAAATTTTCCATTTAAAAAACGGGGGTTTGTCGCATGTTAATCGTTTATAAAACAAATATGCTCAAATCCTTGCAGATTCAACAAAAATACCTACCATATACCCCACTTTATTGCATTTTCAAATGCTCACAGAAATCATAATTTTCAAGTGATGATGAACTGCTTTCAAAATGGCTGTAACAAGATTTCTGAAATAATGAATAAAAACACTAATCATCACAACAACATTCAAAATAAATATTCATTGTAAACAAAATGATATTGATATTTTAACTCTAAATCTTGTCATTTCTGCATTTTTGTATACAATATAAAAAATAAAAAAATGCATTAAAATTTTGTACTTAGCTACAAAAACAAGGCATATAATTATCACAACAAGGCTTCTTTCGGTTAAAATCTAGCTTCACGCCGCGAGGCGGCCTTGACGTTTTTTTTATTCTACATAAGGACGGTACCATGTTCTCTAAAAGTGTCACCATTGAAAAGTTTGATCCAGACTTGGCAAAAGCCATTGAAGCTGAAGTTGAGCGTCAACAAGATCACGTTGAGCTAATCGCTTCAGAAAACTATGTAAGCTGTGCAGTAATGGAAGCACAAGGCTCACAATTAACCAACAAATATGCTGAAGGTTACCCTGGCAAACGTTACTACGGTGGCTGCGAACACGTAGACGTTGTAGAGCAACTTGCTATCGATCGCCTAAAAGAATTATTTGGCGCAGTGTATGTTAACGTACAACCTCACTCAGGCTCACAAGCAAACCAAGCTGTTTACGCAAGTGTTTTAAAACCAGGTGATACTATTTTAGGCATGAGCTTAGCTCATGGCGGTCACTTGACTCATGGTGCTTCAGTAAACATTTCTGGTAAATTATACAATGCCATTTCTTATGGCTTGGATGAAAATGAAGTACTGGATTATGCTGAAGTTGAACGCTTGGCAGTAGAACACAAGCCAAAAATGATTGTTGCAGGTGCTTCTGCTTATTCTTTAGAAATTGACTGGAAGCGTTTCCGTGAAATCGCTGATAAAGTCGGTGCTTACTTATTTGTAGACATGGCTCACTATGCTGGTTTGGTTGCAGGTAATGAATACCCAAATCCAGTACCATTCGCTGATTTTGTAACCACAACAACACATAAAACATTACGTGGCCCTCGTGGTGGCGTCATCATGTGCCGTTCAGATGAGCATGCGAAAGTATTGAATTCTGCTATTTTCCCAAGCTTACAAGGTGGTCCTTTGATGCATGTGATCGCAGCTAAAGCAGTTGCTTTCAAAGAAGCTTTAGAGCCTGAATTTAAAGCTTATGCAAAACAAGTGAAAGCCAATGCTAAGGTTTTAGCAGATACATTAATTGAACGTGGTTTGCGCATTGTTTCTGGCAAAACTGAAAGCCATGTTATGTTAGTTGATTTACGTGAAAAGAAAATCACAGGTAAAGATGCTGAAGAAGCTTTAGGCAAAGCAAACATTACTGTTAATAAAAATGCCATTCCTAACGACCCAGAAAAACCATTCGTGACTTCTGGCTTGCGCTTAGGTACACCTGCTATTACAACTCGTGGCTTCAACGAAGAAGATACTCGCCAATTAGCTCATTTGATTGCTGATGTATTAGAAGCTCCTAGCGATGAAGCTGTATTGGCTCGTGTTGCAACTGAAGTTAAAGTATTGTGTGATAAATTGCCAGTATATGGTGCTTAATCACGACAAAGCTGATTTTAAAAGCTGCCTTTTGGCAGCTTTTTTATTATTTATTGATATACTATCTTGTCAATCTTAACAAAATGAATGGATATATCAGTAAATGTCTCAAAAAATCCAACATAATCAGGGATGCATTCGTGATAATGCTCAGCATGCCTTGGTGCGATCCAATATTTTTAGACCAAAAGTTCAAGTAAAACAAAAAGGCAAAGGCTCCTTTAAACGCCATACAAAACATAAAAACCGTTGTGATTTTTCTACTCACAACGGTTTTTTATTATTGGCTATCGAAAATTTATTTAGCAGTTTTCTTCTGGGTACTACTCAATAATCCACTGGCTACAATCACCAACATACCTAAAATTTCTTGCCATGTAATCATGTCATTAAATAACAAGACACCAAAAATCATCGCGAAAACAACTGTTAAATAAGATAACGATGCCACAACAAATTTTCGCCCTACTTTGTAAGCTCGCGTCATGCTCATTTGAGCAATTAATGCAGTGATTCCTATCCCCAACAAATAACCGACATCTGACCATTGAACTTGATGCCAACCATCAATTGTACTCAGTGCGCCTGCAATAATAGTTGAAACAACTGAAAAATAAAACACAATGCGCCATTCTGGCTCACCTTTATTGGTTAGATCTTTTACTTGTACATATGCCCAGCCACCGAATGCACCAGCCATAACAGCAACGATAGCTGAATAAAATTGCCCGTCACCTAACGTTGGTTGCAAAAGAATCACCACACCAATAAAACCTAACAACAAACTTATGCCCATTCGAGCACTGATTTTTTCTTTGTATAAAATAAATGACAATAAGGCCAAGAATAAAGGAGAAGTGTAATTTAGTGTAGTTGCGGTCGATAAAGGTAGATGTGTTAATCCATAAAAGAAGCATAACAAACCCATTGTGCCAGCAAAACCACGCCCTATATGCAGCAAGGCATATGGGGTTACCATGCTTTGTTTGTTAATCCAAGCCACGATGGCCAAAACCACTACTGAAAAAGCGGTTCGATAAAAAACAAGTTCAAAAAAACTATAATGTTCACTAGCAAGCTTAACCAGAACACCCATCAATGAGAAAAAGACGGCTGCAATAATCATCCATGCAGATCCTAAGCGACTAGGCATAAATTAAATCCATTCTATCCAATAAAAAACAGCTTCCAGAACAAACTGAAAGCTGTAAGAAAGATGTGTAACAATTTAATTCTGAATATTGACGGTATGATTTGGTTATTCAACAAACCGATAAAATACTTCTCCTGCTTGTATATAACCTAAATCATCGCGGGCAATTTCTGCTAAAGCTTCTTCGCCCTCTTGTAAGTCTTTAATTTCAGCTTTTAAATCATTATTAACATCTTGCTGTTCTGCATTGCGTACTTCTTGAAGGGTTAGCTGCTTATTCAGGTTGTTAGCACTTTGCCACCCGCCTTTTGACAGCCAAAAATCATATTGTAAAATTGCAAACGCAGCTAACAATACAAAAGTAACCCATTTCATGTCGTACGCCCTCTTTCGTTAAGCGATTTGGTAAAACGCTTTTTTACCTGGGTAGTATGCAGCTTCTGCAAGTTCTTCTTCAATACGCAATAATTGATTGTATTTTGACATACGATCAGAACGAGACAATGAACCTGTTTTAATTTGCATGCAGTTTGTTGCTACAGCCAAGTCAGCAATGGTGCTATCTTCTGTTTCACCAGAACGATGGCTCATTACGCTGGTGTAACGATTGCGTTTAGCCAAATCAACAGCTTGCAATGTTTCTGATAAGGTACCAATTTGGTTAACTTTAACCAACAATGAGTTAGCCAAACCTTTTTCAATGCCTTCGCCTAAAATAGCTGGATTGGTTACAAACAAATCATCACCAACCAATTGAACTTTTTTGCCCAAACGGTCAGTTAATACTTTCCAACCATCCCAGTCATCTTCAGACATACCGTCTTCGATTGAAATAATTGGGTATTCATCAACTAATTTTGCTAAATAATCAGCGAACTGTTCGCTTGTTAATGCCAAGCCTTCTGCTGATAAATGGTATTTGCCATCTTTGTAGAATTCGCTTGAAGCGCAATCCAATGCCAACATAACATCATCACCAGCCGTATAACCAGCAGCGTCAACCGCAGCCAAAATCAATTTAATGGCTTCTTCGTGACTTGGTAGGTTAGGTGCAAAACCACCTTCATCACCAACTGTTGTTGAGTAACCTTTGTCGTTACACAAGTTTTTTAGATGATGGAAAATTTCAGCGCCACAACGCAGTGCGTCACGGAATGATTTTGAACCAACAGGCATAATCATGAATTCTTGGATATCCAAGCTATTATTAGCATGTGCTCCACCATTGATAACATTCATCATTGGTACTGGCATGGCCATTGGACCTGCACCACCTAAGTAGCGGTACAAAGGTAAACCTGCATCTTCAGCAGCTGCACGAGCCACTGCCATTGATACTGCTAGCATGGCATTAGCGCCTAAACGGCCTTTGTTATCCGTGCCATCCAAGTCAATCATCACTTGGTCAATGTAGCTTTGCTCTGTTGCATCTAAGCCAACCAAAGCTTGAGCGATTTCATTGTTGATGTTTTCAACAGCTTTTAAAACGCCTTTGCCCAAGTAACGGCTGCTATCGCCATCACGTAATTCCAATGCTTCTTTGGCAC
Organism: Vitreoscilla sp.; assembly: GCA_030150505.1. GTDB lineage: Bacteria > Pseudomonadota > Gammaproteobacteria > Burkholderiales > Neisseriaceae > JASLFS01. The sequence continues at coordinate 82,672 of JASLFS010000003.1, forward strand.
CAGTAGACGCACCAGATGGTACTGCCGCACGACCCATTACACCTGATTCTAATAAGACGTCAGCTTCTACAGTTGGATTGCCGCGAGAATCTAAAATTTCACGAGCAAAAATATCAATAATGGCGCTCATTTAGCCATACTCCTATTCATCAATATTAATTTAATTAATTACTCAGCAAATTGCTGTTATTTCAATATTATTTATTTAATGTACTTAATGGTTATTGTATTAAAACAACCATAAAATCCACATAAAACAATAAAAGCTGCCTTTACAGGCAGCCTATATAATTACGCAATAAATTCATTTTCCAAAAAGCGTTGTGATTTAACCAAATCATCTAATGCTTTAAGTGTTTCTAAAAATTCTTTCATGTGATGCATTGGCACCGCATTTGGACCATCTGATTTTGCACATGCTGGATTTGGATGCGTTTCCATAAACACACCAGAAACGCCAGCTGCAACAGCAGCACGAGCCAAAACAGGTACAAACTCACGACGACCACCTGAGCTTTGACCTTGCCCACCCGGCAATTGCACCGAATGTGTCGCATCAAATACAACAGGACACTGAGTATCACGCATAATCATCAAACTACGCATATCTGATACCAAATTATGATAACCAAAACTGGTACCACGATCACAAACCATGAAAGTATCTTCAGGCAGCCCTTTTTCTTTGGCTGCAGCACGCGCTTTATCTACAACATTTTGCATATCTTCTGGCGCCATAAACTGTGCTTTTTTAATATTCACAGGTTTACCAGATTGTGCAACTGCATGGATAAAATCAGTTTGACGAGCCAAGAATGCTGGCGTTTGCAATACATCAGCCACTTCTGCAACATAAGGTACTTCTTGCTCAGTATGCACGTCTGTCAAAATAGGAACATTTAACTGTTTTTTAACTTCCGACAGAATACGCAAACCTTCATCCAAACCAGGACCACGAAAAGACGTTCCGCTAGTGCGATTAGCCTTATCAAAACTTGATTTATAAATAAAAGGAATACCTAAATTACGAGTTACTTCTTGCAAATAACCAGCCGTATCAATTGCCAATTGCTCGCTTTCAATCACGCAAGGACCAGCAATAATAAATAAAGGATGATCTAAACCAACTTCAAATCCACATAGCTGCATATGCTTCTCCTAATCTGCTTGTTACGCTTTGTTTTGCAATGCTGCTTTAACATAAGCAGTAAACAACGGATGTCCATTTCTTGGTGTTGACGTAAATTCAGGATGGAATTGACATGCCAAGAACCAAGGATGATCAGGTAATTCAATGGTTTCAACTAACTCTTCTGCACCAGCAGAAACACCACTAATCACCAAGCCAGCCTGCTCCAATGTTGGAACAAAATTGTTGTTAACTTCATAACGATGACGATGACGTTCTTTAATCACAGTATTACCATATACTTTTGCGGCCAAACTGCCATCTTTCAAGTTGCACTCTTGTGCGCCTAAACGCATAGTGCCACCTAAATCAGCATTTTCATCACGTTTTTCAATGCTACCGCTTGCATCTTGCCATTCATCAATCAAACCAACGACTGGGAACTCAGTGCGAATATCAAATTCTGTTGAATTAGCGCCGTTCATTCCTGCCACATGGCGAGCATATTCAATCAAAGCGATTTGCATACCCAAACAAATGCCCAAATAAGGAATTTTGTTCTCACGAGCATATTGAACTGCTTTAATTTTACCTTCTACACCACGAGAGCCAAAGCCGCCAGGAACCAAAATAGCATCAGCACCTTTTAAGCAATCAGTACCTTCTTTTTCCAATACTTCACTGTCGATGTATTCAATCTTAACATCGGTTTCAGTGTGAATACCGGCATGCTTTAAAGCTTCAGATAAAGATTTATATGATTCAGTTAAATCAACATATTTACCAACCATTGCAATTTTCACTGCATGTTTTGGATTATCAACAGCGTGAACAATTTTTTTCCACTCTGTTAAATCAGCTTCAGGAACATTTAATTGCAATTGCTCGCAAATAATTTTATCAATGCCCTGATTATGTAAAAGTTCTGGAATTTTATAAATACTGTCACTATCGTAGCAACTAACAACCGAACGCTCTTCTACATTACAGAACAAAGCAATCTTACGCTTTTCATCTTCTGGCAACATGCAATCCATGCGGCAAACCAAAATATCTGGCTGAATACCAATACTACGCAACTCTTTAACAGAATGTTGTGTTGGTTTGGTTTTCACTTCACCAGCAGTAGCAATGTATGGCACATAAGATAAATGAACAAATAATGTATTGTTGCGGCCTAATTGGCTACGCATTTGGCGAATACCTTCCAAGAAAGGCAAAGACTCAATATCACCAACCGTACCACCAATTTCTACGATAGCCACATCATAACCTGATGCACCAGCGTGTACTTTACGCTTGATTTCATCAGTAATATGAGGAATAACCTGTACTGTACCGCCTAGGTAATCACCACGGCGCTCTTTGGCAATAACTTCTTCATACACTTGACCAGTGGTGAAGTTATTACGCTTGTACATCGTTGCGTTAATGAAACGCTCGTAATGTCCCAAGTCCAAATCTGTCTCAGCACCATCCTCAGTAACAAACACTTCACCGTGCTGAAAAGGACTCATTGTGCCTGGGTCAACGTTAATATAAGGGTCTAATTTAAGCATGGTTACTTTTAAACCACGCGATTCTAGAATTGCTGCAATAGACGCAGCGGCGATGCCTTTACCTAATGATGAAACAACGCCGCCAGTAACAAAGATAAACTTAGTCATGACATAACCACTGTAATCGAATGCGAAATTTTACCTTGAATTAGCTAAGATATAAAGCCTATTCACAATTAAAGTAAAATCCCTCATTACTGCTTTTAAGAAAGTCAGATTTTATCACAGCACTAATAACTTATGTTTATTACAAAAAATAATAATGCACCCACAAAAAAACACTTTTTTACCCATCATTGAAAAAAATATATTCTCGATTTAATGACTTATTCCGTGTACTAAAAACGACATTTTCATCACATTATGAAAATAATCCTCATAAAAACACAGATTAGCTTGAGCTTATTAGTAAATATATGGTATAAACTTCCTTTTCCCAATTCGGTAATTTGGAGTCTAACCATGGCACGAGTATGTAAAGTGACCGGTAAACGCCCTATGGCGGGTAACAACGTGTCACATGCCAACAATAAAACCAAACGCCGCTTTTTGCCTAATTTGCAATCACGTCGTTTCTGGGTTGAGAGCGAAAACCGCTGGGTACGTTTGCGCGTGTCAAATGCTGCTTTGCGTACCATCGATAAAGTAGGCATTGATGTCGTTTTGGCTGATTTGCGTGCACGCGGCGAAGCTTAATATTGTTGATTTAAAGATTATTAAGGACTAGAGCAATGCGCGATAAAATCAA
>JASLFS010000047.1 GCA_030150505.1 Vitreoscilla sp.
CAAGAACAAGAAAGCCAATCGCTTAAAAGAAGATTTTTAATAGCCTCTATATTTGCTCTTCCTTTATTTTTAATGGAAATGGGCTCGCATTTATTTCCAGTTGTACAACAAATTATTCAGCAAAGTATTGGTCTGCAAAACAGTTGGTACATTCAATTCATTCTTGCCAGCATTATTTTATTCATTCCTGGCCTGCCTTTTTTAAAAATTGGTTTTAAGAATTTACTTAACCGCTCTCCTGATATGAACTCATTGGTTGCTTTGGGTACATGTTCAGCATATGGCTATTCAATAGTTGCAACATTTTTGCCCCATTGGCTCCCTGAAGGAACCGTGAATGTCTACTATGAAGCATCTGGCGTCATTATTGCGTTGATTTTATTAGGTCGTTTTTTTGAAGCCAAAGCCAAAAGCAATACATCCTCAGCCATTAAACACTTATTAAGCTTACAAGCCCAAACCGCAGTTGTTCTCAAAGATGGCGAAAGCACAATAACCAATATTGATGACATTCAAATCGGAGACATTGTCGAAACCAAGCCAGGTGAAAAAATTGCCATTGATGGCGAAGTTGTCGCCGGCAATAGTTATATTGATGAAGCCATGATTAGTGGAGAGCCTATTCCTGTGGCAAAAAAAATGGGAGATATGGTTATTGGTGGCACCATAAATCAAACTGGTTTTCTTCAGTACAAAGTCACAAAAACAGGCAACAATACGGTTTTAGCCAATATTATCCGCATGGTTAAAGAAGCCCAAATGACCAAATTACCCATTCAAGCATTGGTTGATAAAGTTACCTTAGTTTTCGTCCCGATTGTCATGCTGTTAGCTGCCATCACATTTGTCATCTGGTTTATTTTTGGTCCTGAACCTGCACTGAGTTTAGCCGTTGTGAATGCTGTTGCTGTACTGATTATTGCTTGCCCTTGCGCAATGGGTTTGGCAACACCAACTTCTATCATGGTTGGCACTGGCAAAGCAGCTCAATTAGGCATTTTATTTCGCCAAGGCGAAGCATTACAATTGCTAAAGGATGCCAAAGTGGTTGCTGTTGATAAAACAGGAACACTCACAGCCGGGCAACCAAAACTCACCAATTTTACATTAAATCAAAACTGCTCTTTATCTGAGAATCAGGTTTTATCATGGGTCGCAGCAGTGGAAAACAAATCGGAACATCCGATTGCTCAAGCTATTGTTCAATCCGCACAAGATCGCCAATTAACCTTACCCACCGTTCAAGATTTCCAATCCATTACTGGCTCTGGTATCGCAGCAAAAATTGATGGCAAAACCATTAACATTGGCTCAAAACAATACATGGAAGAATTGGGTTTAAATACTGATTTTTTCATTAAAGATGCCCAAAACCTAGGTAAGCTTGGCAGAACGCCAATCTACGTTGCGATTCAACAAAAATTAGTTGCCATCATCGCCGTTGCTGATCCAATTAAAACCAGCACACCAGCAGCCATTGATACTTTGCACCAATTGGGCATTCAAGTCGCCATGATTACGGGTGATAATCAACACACGGCAACCGCCATTGCCAAACAACTTGGCATTGATACTGTCGTAGCGGAAGTTCGCCCAGATGGTAAAGTGGCTGCTTTAAAACAACTCCAAAAACAATATGGCTATGTTGCTTATGTTGGAGATGGCATTAATGACGCACCTGCTTTAGCAACTGCTGATGTTGGCATAGCCATTGGCACAGGAACAGATATTGCCATTGAGGCGGCTGATGTTGTTTTAATGTCTGGTGATTTATTAGGTGTTCCCAATGCCATTGCACTATCAAAAGCAACCATCAAAAACATCCAAGAGAATTTGTTTTGGGCATTCGCCTACAACACTGCTTTAATTCCGATTGCGGCGGGTATTTTGTATCCATTTAATCAAACCCTACTTTCGCCAATGTTTGCAGCTGGCGCAATGGCATTATCCAGTATTTTTGTTTTAAGCAACGCTTTAAGATTGCGTCGCTTCAAGCCAAAATGAATCAGTTAACAAATTAACAGTCATTATTCATGCATCTCCTTAGCTGCTTATTTTTTATTTAAAAAATAAAACGATAAACAGATGAAAGATTGATCAAAAAGTGGGAGAATATTGCCTCGTATTTAAGCTCGACCGTGATGGTCGCCTCTAATCTCGCGAAAGAAAGAAAATGACTGCACAACTTATTGATGGCAAAGCCATATCAAGTAAACGTCTAAACCAAATCCAAGAAGCCATTGCTGCACGCAAAATGGCAGGAAAAAGAACCCCTTGTTTAGCAGTTATCTTGGTGGGCGATGACCCTGCCAGTGCTGTTTACGTACGCAATAAAAAAATTGCTTGCGAAAAAGTTGGCATCCGCTCTTTATCATATGAATATGGTTCGGATTTCAGCCAAGAAAATTTATTACAATTAATAGATGAGCTCAATGAAAACAATGATGTTGATGGTATTCTAGTGCAACTACCACTACCAAAACACATCGATAGCCAAGCCATTCTTGAGCGCATTTTACCAACAAAAGATGTTGATGGCTTTCATCCATATAACGTTGGTCGCCTAGCAACAAAAATGCCTTTAATGCGTCCTTGCACCCCTCGTGGTGTCATGATTATGCTTGAAGAAAGCGGCATTGATGTTAAAGGTAAAAAAGTCACCATTGTTGGCGCATCCAACATTGTTGGTCGCCCACAAGCATTAGAAATGCTACTGGCTCGCGCCACTGTAACCATTTGCCATTCTGCAACACAAAACCTAGCAGAAGAAGTTGCTGCTGCAGACATTGTGGTGGTTGGTGTGGGCATTCCAAACTTTGTTAAAGGAGATTGGATTAAGCCAGGAGCAATTGTCATTGACGTTGGCATCAATCGCCTCGACAATGGCAAACTATGTGGTGATGTAGAATTTAATGTTGCCAAAGAGACAGCCGCAATGATTACACCTGTTCCAGGTGGAGTTGGCCCAATGACCATCTCAACCCTAATGCAAAATACATTAGATGCGGCTGAACTAAACGATAAGTAATTAAAGGTTTTTGATGTACCATTTTCTATTAGATGCTTGGGCGGTTTTAAGAATGCGCTTCAAACCGCAAGATGAATACCGCTATTCTTTGCCTGTTGTTATTGCCATTCTTGCTGCATTAACTTTAATTAATGCCAGTGCGTTGGGAATTAACTCCAATAACATGCTGCAATCGGCAACAGAGTTACAACCAGCAGGTGAAGCTAGTTTATTGCCTATATTTAGCAGCCATATTCACTTAATCCTGACAGCATTGGCTTTTACCATTCTTAAATTAGTGGTTTTATGCTTTAGCTTACAAAAAGTACTGGGTTATTTTGGCTCTAATAAATTGCAGTTAATGGGCTTTATTTTCATAACTGAAGCACTAATGATTCCAGAAATTTTGTTAATTTATGCGCCATCATTGGCAATTGTAGGCATTATTTGGCAATTCTGGACATTTTTGGTACAAATTAATGGTGTTGTTTATTTCAGCGGATTACCCCCTTTCAGGGTAGTCATTGGTTATATAGCCTATTTTGTTTTAATGCTTTTCAGTGGCGTCATTTTAGCCGCAATATTAACGGCAACGGGCTTGATTAACTTAGATGCTGCGATAAATATTGTTGAACTATTACAAAAATCTCAATAATCAACAAAACAGTCGCGCAAGCGGCTGTTTTTATATTGTATGACCCAATAGGATTTACTTATGGATATCGCTTTAATCATCATTGGTGATGAAATTTTACATGGCAAGAGAATTGATAAACATTTTGCTGCAATTAAATCAATGCTAACACTGCGTGGTTTACGTTTAAAAAAAGTACAGTATTTACCAGATGATAGAGAGATGCTAGTCAAAGAACTACAGCAAAGCTTCCAAGAAAAAAATGTTTGTTTTGTCACCGGTGGCATTGGCGCCACACCGGACGACCACACCAGACAATCTGCTGCAGCCGCATTAAACTTACCAATTGTCCGTCATGACCAAGCTGCTCAATTTATCATTGAAAACACTTTAGAACGTGGTCAATCGTTGGACAGCGCTCCACATTTACAACGATTACACATGGCTGATTTTCCAAGTGGTGCGGATATCATCCCAAATCCTTTTAATCGTGTAGCGGGCTTTTCCATTCAAGAGCACTACTTTGTACCTGGCTTTCCTGAAATGGCACATCCTATGCTGGAATGGGTGCTGGATACTTATTATTCTGCTTACTTTCATCAAGTCCAGCATACAACCTACACCAGCCTTGTTTATGGCTTACCTGAATCTGAACTAACGCCAATTATGGAAGCCATTGAATCAACCTATCCGGGCATCAATAGCTTTAGCTTACCAACAATCATAAAAGAAGATGACCCTTACTTTCATCAAGGGCAACAATATAAAATTGAATTTGGCATCAAAGCCAGTGGCTCTGCTTGTGAGAAGCTACCTGAAGCTTGGACATTTGCTAAAGAATCATTGGCCAAAACCAATGCTATAATCACTTCAGAAAATTTAGATGCTTAAATAAGCACAATATGTTTCAAAAAAAGCCATGTTAAAACATGGCTTTTTTAAATTACTCTTGCTGTAACCAATTCCAGCGATTGTTATGCCAGAATACAAAACCTCCACCGCAAGCCTCGAACTCATGAAAATACAAGGCATCGTACGCTAAAGTCACAATCTCATTCTTTGGCACTTCTTTGAATGAACGAAAATCATCTTCGTAATTCGACCATAAATGTGTCCCTTTCGGTACTTTTTTAACATACCCAAAAGAATAACTGCCCACATCAAGTGGATCATTACCGCCACCCAATTTAAATAGTTTTGTACCAGCAGCTTGATGATTTAAAATAACCAAATGGATATCACCATTTTTTTGGCGAACACGTAAAACATCATCAACAACACCATCTCCAAAAAAATCACCACGAATGGCAATATTGTCCAAATCTGTCGCCAACTTCCCTGTTTCCGCTGGTGCATATTGATTCAATAATTGCTGTTTTTCAGCAACAAATTCTTTGGCTGGCGTTAAAAAGCCATCAAATACAAATAATTTTTTAGGATAATCTTCGGCATCACTATCCATTTCCATGTACATAATATCGCTATCAATACTGACCCAATGACCTGAAGTTAACCAAGCATTATCCATAATATCAGCTGCATCATGCTTGGCTAATACAGTGATTCGATAACCATATGGTATGCGACCAACCCGTTTACCATCAGGTGCATTACGAACAATCAAGCCATTTTCAGCATTCACATAATAATTCTCTGCTGCTTGAGCGTTAAATGCCATGAAAATTGCACACAATATAAAAAACGCATGCTTCATTTAAGTATCCCTAAAACACATATAAAAAATGTATGATTTTAAAAACCATACATTTATGTTTACTTATAAAATTAATCAATTATACGATCTTCTGGTAAACGCCCTGCCCAATCGCAGACAAATTGCCAAGCCACTCGACCTGAACGCCCACCTCGTTGCAAGGACCATGCTAAAGCCGCTTTTTCCACCAGTTCATCATATTCAATATCCATGCTATCTAACCAACTTCTAACGGCAGCAAGATAGCTTATTTGATCAAATGGATAAAAACTTAACCACAGCCCAAATCGATCAGACAATGATACTTTTTCTTCAATTGCTTCTTGTGGATGAACTTCCCCACCTAATCCAGTGTGCCCTGTATTCTCGCTGAAATATTCAGGCATTAAGTGTCGTCGATTTGATGTTGCATAAACCAAAACATTAGAACAACGTTGCGATAAACCGCCATCTAAAGCCGTTTTTAATGCTTTGTAGGCATCATCGCCTTCTTCAAAGGATAAATCATCACAAAAAACGATGAAGCATTCTGGGCGATTTTCTAATTGACTTAATAATGCAGGCAAAGTAACTAAATCAGTCTTATCCACTTCGATTAACCGCAAGCCATCACCAGCATATTCATGTAACAATGCTTTAACCAATGATGATTTGCCTGTTCCTCGTGCACCTGATAACAAAACATTATTAGCAGGACGCCCTTCTAAAAACTGTTCAGTGTTGCGCACTAATTTTGCCATTTGACCTTCCACTGCCGCTAATCGGCTTAACGGAAAAGTGTGCGGCTTCGGTAAACTTTGTAGATAGCCAGAGGTTCCAACTTTATTCCAACGAAATGCAAGGTTATTCCATTCAGGTTCTTTAATTTCTGGCGGCAACCAAGCATCTAATCTTCTTAAAACTGAACTGGCTTGCTTAATAAATTTTTTTAAAACTTTCATGGTTTCTCCTCCATTTTGGCTATTTTTAGCTTCTAATCAATGTTACAACACTGTGCTAGCTGGCTCGTAATGGATAATGTCACGAATCGTGTTATCTTCATTAACCAAAACCACTTTAGGCTCATGACTTTTCGCTTCAGCTGTATCCATCATCACATAAGACATAATAATAACAATATCACCCTTTTGAACCATTCGAGCAGCTGCGCCATTCAAACAAATAACACCACTACCACGCTGCCCTGCAATGGTATAAGTTTCTAAACGTGCGCCATTATTATTATTAACAATCTGTACTTTCTCATTGACTAAAATACCAGCAGCATCCAGTAAATCTTCATCAACAGTAATACTACCAACATAATTTAAATCAGCTTCTGTAACAGTAGCGCGATGAATTTTACCGCCTAATATTGTGCGTAACATGACTAATGTCCTACTTTTATAATATAAAATAATTCAACAAAAACAAAGGCTGCCTGAAAAAATCTTTCAGGCAGCCTTTATATATTAACAAATCCCTTACGATTTAGGCGTTAGTTTAGTCCAAATAAAACCAATTACAAAGCCAATTATCGCAGGCATTAACCAGCCCATTCCTAAAGCATAACCAGGTAACGTTTTAGCCAAAGTAACTTTAGTCTCGTCACTTAACCAACCCGCCGCACCTAAACCATCAAAAAAGCTGACAATCATTGTTAACCCTAGCGTTGTTACATAAACCACTTGGCGACCTTTAAATAAATTATTTAAAAATGCCAATGCAATAATAACAACGGTTAATGGATACAAGAACATCAATACAGGTACAGCATAAGAAATAATATTCGTTAAACCTTTATTGGCAATAAATGCAGAGAAAATTGCCAAGCCTGTTGCATAACCTTTGAAAGAGATGGCAGGAATAATGCGGTGGAAATACTCAGAACAAGCAGTAATCAAGCCAACACTTGTGGTTACACAAGCCAATAAAATAATAACTGCCAATAAGCCATTACCAACCTGACCAAAATAATATTGAGATGTGGCTGCTAATACTGGCGCACCATTATTAAAGTAACCAGCTTTCTCAACTGAATAAGCACCCATTTGAGCAACAAAAATATACACAATTGCCAAAAAAATCGATGCAACTAAACCTGCTTTAAACGTATTCCAAGTCACAGATTTAGTATCAGTAATGCCCATGGCACGAACAGCATTAATCACAATAATCGCAAAAACCAAAGAAGCCAAAGCATCCATGGTTTGATAACCTTCCAAGAATCCTTTAATGAAAGGCTCTGTCTCATATGGACCCTGTGCAGCCTGAGGCACGCCCATTGGATTAACAATCGTTGCCACCACCAAAATACCAATACTCAACAATAGTAATGGCGTTAAAACCTTACCTACACGGTCAACCAGTTTTCCTGGATTTAAAGACAACCACCATGAAATGGCAAAAAATACGATACTAAAAATAACGAGAGCAACACTATGGCTACCTTCTCCCAAGAATGGCACAATGCCAACCTCAAAAGACACAGTAGCAGTTCTTGGCATCGCAAACATCGGTCCAATCGTTAAATACAATAAAACAGCATATATCAAACCATAAACAGGATGAAAACGAGAAGCCAACTCTTGAACATCTTTACTGCCAGAATAACCAATAGCCAAAACACCCAGCAAAGGTAAACCAACACCAGTAAAAATAAAACCCAACATAGCTGGCAATAAATTTTCACCAGCTTGTTGACCCAAGCCCGCAGGGAAAATCAAATTACCCGCACCAAAAAATAGTGCGAATAGCATCAACCCAATTGCAACAAATGCAGAAGTTGCTTTTTTTCTTGAAACATCAGTCATAAGTATTTCTCTCAAAGTAGATGGTATATCCACCAATACATACAGACCGCCTTATGAGCAGTCCAATCCCATCTGGTTATTATATTTTCGTGCCTTCTCGTTTTATTTTAGGCAAAACGAATAATTGGCCAACCTTGCTCTTGAGCATAAGCTTCCAATACATCATCAGGATTCACGGCTACAGGTCGATCAACCCATTTTAATAATGGCAAATCATTACGAGAATCACTGTAAAAATAAATATGCTCATAATCAGCCTTGGTTTTGCCACGACTGTCTAGCCACTCTTGTAAGCGCGTAATCTTGCCTTCTTGGTAACTCGGCACGCCAATATAACCACCAGTATAATCACCCTTCTCATCGGTTTCTAACGTTACACCAATAATTTCCTCAATCCCAAAACGTTGACCAATGGGGCGAATAATAAATTCATTGGTAGCAGACAACAACATAACAACGTCCCCTGCCTTTTGGTGATTTTCTACTAAAGCTAACGCTTCCGCAGTAATATATGGCTCAATGAATCCCTGCATAAACTCCTGATGCATTTCATCTAGCTCTTGGCGACTAAATCGCGTTAACGGCTCCAATTGAAATGCCAAAAATTCAGGGACATTTAAACAACCATCTAAATACTGCTGATAAAAATAATCATTTTTCTTCTCGACAAAAGCCCGATCAACAACACCCTTTTCCATCAGATATCGAGGCCATTCATTATCTGAATCACAAGTAATTAAAGTATGGTCCAAATCAAAAATAGCTAAATTCATATCTCTCACTTTTGTTGTAATATTTTTTTCAATAAGCTCATATTAATGCTTTTATTAATCATAAAAGCATACTGCTCAAGCTGTTCCATCAAGAAAATCAACTGATCAATATCACGGCTATAATGAGATAATAGATAACCAAAAAGCTCATCATCCATCGGAATCTGACGGATTTTCGCAAAACTCCTCAACGCATCAATTTTTTCAGAGTCGGTTAACATTTTCACTTCATAAACCAAACAATATCCCATTCTTGTTCGTAAATCTTCTCGAATAAACAACTGAGATGGTGGAACATCACTGCTTAATAACAAATACCCTCGCCCACCATCACGAACTTCATTAAAGATGGAAAACAAGATAATTTGCTCTTCTGCGGATAACAAATCAACCTGATCAACTGCCAAGTACTCGAATTCCCGAGCATAATCAGTCAACTCATCATAACCAGCATGCAAATACAATGCGTTTTTACCCTGAGATATAGCCTGTCCAACCCAAGCCTGTAAAAGATGACTCTTACCAACGCTTTGGGGGCCCCAAACATAAACCAATCTCTCTTGCTGGGTTTGTAATATTTGTAACAATTCCGCATTTGATTGCCCCAAAAATTTTTCAAAATCGGGGTACTCATCATTCGCAAAATCAAACATTAACTGATTCAATGGTCTAATACTCTACTTTTTGTCCAAAATTATACAAAATGGACGTTATTTTTATCAAAAAGCCGCAACATAATGCCATGATACACCGCTTTAGCTCAATCATTTTCGACTTATTTATGACACTTTATCTTTTAAGTCGATAAAAATCACTCGAAAAATAATATTTCAAGCCTTCTCGCATTAATACCAAACAAATAGCAGCCAAAGGCAATGCCAGCAACATACCAACAAAACCCAACAACTTCCCAAATGCCATTAACGCGAAAATGACCCACAATGGTGACAAGCCAATACGCTCACCCACCAACTGAGGCGTAATAAAGAAACCCTCAGCGAACTGTCCAACACCAAAGACAGCCCAAACAATAAACAGATGATGCCAATCACCATACTGCAAGATGGCAGCTAAAGTTGCCAAAAACAAACCAGTAAAAGCACCTAAGTAAGGTATAAACACCAACAAACCAGCAATCATACCAATTGCGAAGCCAGAATCTAAACCAGTTAATGCCAAACCAGAGCCATAAAATAACCCCATGATTAACATAACCAACACCTGCCCACGCAAAAACTCACCTAGCACACTATCTAACTGAAAGAAAACCTCACCAATCCCCTGACTATAACGATGAGGAATAATCTTCTGTAAGCTATCTCCCCAGCGCTTCCAATCCAATAAAAAGTAATACAATAAGAAAGGCATAAACACTAAGTTCGTAATCAATACAACAACACTACCACTTTGCTGAGCAACAACCGGCATCAGTTTACTCAAAGCCACTTTAACTTGAGCGCTATTATCCTCTACCATCTGTGCAATTTGCTCTGCATTAAAACTCAAATCAGTTCCTGCAACTTTATTAATCCAAGGCAAAATGGTTCCTTGAATGTAATGAATAATTTGTGGCATCTTCACCATAATATTAGACATTTGTGAAATTAAGACAGGAACAACAATAAGCAACAATACCACAACCAACAAAATTGCAAATAGCATGACCAGCATAGCAGCAAAAGAGCGGCCAATATTTAATTTAACTAATCTATCTACAAGAGGATGCAAAATATAAGCCAATACTGCAGATGCAACAAATGGCGTCAATACACTCCCTAAGCTCATCATCAGCCAAATAAAAGCACTTAAAATCAACAACCCAACAATTAAAGGTGTATAAGTCTGCTTTCTTCTCACGTACATTAGGCAACTTTCAGGTAAAATATGAATTTCAAAAATTTGTCAGGTACTATTCTAAAGTAAAAAAATATTTAACTTAAGAATAAGCTAGCAGATAAAGTATGACAAGTAACGGGCATTAATTATATTTTTCAAAAGTAAGGAATAATGATGAGCGATTCACTTAGCTACCGCGATGCGGGTGTAGATATTGATGCTGGCGACCAATTGGTTGAAAACATCAAACCTTTTGCGAAACGCACCATGCGTCCAGAAGTTTTAGGTGACCTAGGTGGCTTTGGGGCCTTAGTTGAAATTAGTAAAAAATACAAAAACCCTGTTCTCGTTTCAGGAACAGATGGCGTTGGTACTAAACTCAAACTAGCTTTTGACTGGGATAAACATGACACCGTTGGTATCGACTTAGTTGCCATGAGTGTAAATGATATTCTTGTACAAGGTGCTGAACCCCTATTTTTCTTGGATTACTTTGCCTGTGGCAAGCTTGATGTTGCTCGAGCAACAGATGTTGTAAAAGGCATTGCTCAAGGCTGCGAAGAATCTGGTTGCGCATTAATCGGCGGAGAAACTGCAGAAATGCCTGGCATGTACCCAGAAGGCGAATATGACTTAGCTGGTTTCGCTGTTGGCGTGGTAGAAAAAGACCAAGTTATTAACGGACGTAGCATCATCCCAGGTGATATCGTTTTAGGTCTTGCATCTAATGGCGCTCATTCGAATGGCTATTCGCTTGTTCGCAAAATCATTGAACGCGACAATCCAAACTTAGATGCACCTTTCGATGGTGATAAAACATTACGTGAGAGCATTATTGCCCCTACTCGTCTATATGTAAAACCACTATTAGCTACTTTGAAACAATTTACAATCAAAGGCATAGCTCACATCACTGGCGGTGGCATTACTGAAAATATCCCACGTGTTCTACCTGAAAATACAGTTGCACAAATTGATGCCAATAGCTGGGAGCTACCTAAACTTTTCCAATGGCTGCAAAAAGCAGGAAATGTGGATAGCCAAGAAATGTATCGCACATTTAACTGTGGCATTGGCATGGCTGTTATTGTTAGTGCGCAAGATGCAGAAGCTGTCAAAGCCTTTTTAGAAGAACAAGGTGAAACAGTTTATCGTTTAGGTACAGTTAGAGCCCGTCAAAATGATGAGCACCAAACACAAGTAGCTTAATATAATTAAAGCACAGCAATAATAGAAATAAAAAAAGCTGTCTTTTACAAAGACAGCTTTAATTTTATAATTTATCGACAACAAAGAGTCCAAAATAATGCTAACACTGTTATTACAAGGTTTTTTAACCATGGCCGTGCTAATTGTTGCTATTGGTGCGCAAAATGTTTTTGTTCTCAAACAAGGCCTACTGAAAAATCATATTTTTTGGGTAGCCTTAACTTGCTGCGTATGTGATATTTTTTTAAGTGCAATGGGTATTTTTGGACTAGGAAAACTGATTAACAACTTACCATGGGTACAAATAGCCTTAGCCACTATAGGAAGTTTATTTTTAATATGGTATGGATATAAAGCAGCCATTAGTGCTCTCACAGGCAATAGCTGTTTACAAGTCACTAAAGAGCATCAAGATACATCATTGAAGAAAACCATCATAGCCACACTGGCTATAACGTTATTAAATCCACATGTTTACTTAGATACAGTGGTTATTTTAGGCGGGATTACAGCGCATTTATCATTAGCAAATAGAATACTATTTTTTATTGGTGCAATGTTTGCATCATTTTCATGGTTTTTTAGCTTAGGTTATGGAGCAAGATTACTCTTACCTTTTTTCAATCGCAAACAAACATGGCAAATCTTGGATACAATCATAGCCATTATTATGTTCTTAATCGCATTCTCACTGCTTAAAAGTGCCTATGGTATATATACTATATTACCTACTTAAATATCGGTCGAGTGCACTAATCCAGCCCATTTAGCGCACTCAGATATATCTCATACTACAAGATATCAACGATACTTTTAGCTGCTCTCTTAGCATCTAGGAAAATAAGACCTAGTTTAGCGCCTTCACGAGCAATCAAAGTCAATACAGCATCTTCACCTGCATAACTCATTAAAATATAGCCTTCAGAACCTTTAACCATTACTTGATCCAAAGTACCGCGACTTAATTCAGCAGCTGTTCTCTCACCCAAAGCTAACATAGCAGCAGCCATCGCACCAACACGATCTTCATCTACTTCTTGTGGCAACATTGCGGCCATCGTTAAACCATCCGCAGAAATAATCGCAGATGCCTCAATATCAGCAGATGAACCCATTAAGTCACTCAAAATTGACTTGAGCATTTGTTCACGCATGTAAAATCTCCATTACCTCTAAATTATAAATATCCAAAATTATGCACCATAGCGACGGTATAAAATTTCAATAAATTCAACAAATGCCTCGTTTTGCAATTGAGGTTTACCGCCAATGACTAAAACAAATTTATACTCACCAAAATACAATGGGTAAAAAGCCAAATGACTTTGTCCAGCAGGATCACAAATCGACCATGCATTTTGATGAATATTTAAGTTGTTACTAATTAATAAAGCGTGCTGTTCTGACAAACGAATCATCTCACCAGCCAGTGCTCCAACTTCCTCGGCAGATTCATGATGAAAACCTGCTGCAGAAATATATAAGCCTGAATCATTAGCCAACAATGCTCGCCCAGTATCCGATAACTGCTCTAATAAAGCAGGTAATCGCTGCTCCATATTTTCTGTTGATGCCGCTTCTGGTTGTTTCATTCCATAAACGAATTCCAGTCTTTGTAAGCGATATAACAGATTTAAAGCGCTATGATTATCTTCAACTTTAGCAAGTTCTTTTAATTCTGGTAATGATATCGGATCATTATCCGTTCGCTTTAATAAGCTACAAAGCAAACTCCGGCTCGGATTGACCTCGCTACCAGAAATCGCATAATACGCTCCTGCAGCTGTTACCCGAGGATACAGAGCCTCTTGTAAAGTTAAATTGGTATCTTCCATGTACTCATGCCTCTAAACCAGGATCAATGGAAAACAATAATGCCATGACCAAGTTCTTTACATCCGCAGGTTGACGAGCATCCACTTCAAAAACAGGGATATTCATATTCTTTTTCTCTAGGTGATTTTGGTAGTCATCCAAAGTCAAACCACCAGGCATATCCATCTTAGTAATGCCTAAAACAACTGGTGCTACTTCTAACAATTCACCAAATGCTTCTAAGAAAAAGTCCATATCTTGTAGGGGTGCATGACGTTGGTTATCTAACATTAAAATTAGCCCCATTCCGCCCATGCTTAAGATTTCCCACATGAAATCGAAACGCTCTTGACCAGGAGTACCGTACAAGTGAACTTTGGTAAGTTCATCTAGTCGAATAACACCATAGTCCATAGCGACCGTTGTGTGTCCTTTACGAGCCAGTGTCATATCTGATGCGTTGGCATCAGTAGTAATAGGAGGATCATCACTAATCGCTGAAATAGCCGTAGTTTTACCGACTCCCACTGGTCCTGTAAAAATGATTTTACTTTCTTCAATCATGGATTTACCTTAATTACTTGATAATTTTCTCAATAGCCGCTTTAAAACACTGCCATGGCGTTTTGATGCTTTTTTAGCCATAATTTGAGCAGCTGACTCTACCTCAGTATTTGTCTCAGTAGTAATGACAGTCTCTGCTTTCACGCCTGAAATAGCTTTATTTTCTTCTGGTTTTAATAAACCAATACAGTAACTCGCTGTGACAAACGTTAAGATATCATTTAGCTCAACTTGTAAAATTTTATACAATACGTTCACACTAGCTGGCGCTTTAACCAAAAAAGCTGCCAATCTAAGTGCATTTGGAGTATGAGCTAAACGTGTAAAGTTAGGCCATCTTTTTAAATATAGTAGAGTACTTGGCATCACGTTTTTAATTAAACGCCCCTGGGTTGTCCAAATACTAAACTGCCAAATACATGCGTCAAAGTCTTCCGTCGCACGCTGCTTCCATTCTGGATTATCAGCAATGTATCTTACAGATACTTCCGGATTATCTAATTGGCAAATTTCTCTAATTTGCTGTGGTGGCATTGCAAGTAATACTTTATTGATATCAGGAAATGTCATGACAACCGGCTTTCCTTCATACAATAATGCAGCCGCTTTATTCTCTTTACATGCTGTCATTAAATAGCCAAGCAAGCTTTGCATTGGGTCAAAAAAGTGAATAGTAACATCCTCTTTTTCTTCAAAGACCCGCTCTGCATCATCATCTTCGCCAACATCCCTAAAATAGGTATGTGTTTTATTTTTTGCTTCATCATAATCCGCTAAATCTTGTTCAGTCGGTTTATGAGTTGTTTGATGATTCAGCGCTGCTACCAATACTGGGAATAAAGTTTCTACTTTAATGGGTTTTGGTAAGTAAGCAACTTCAAAAATAGGCGCTGAAATAGAACATAATACATGAGCTGCATCTGGGTACTTTTCTAAAGCATCTTGCCACAGCTGTTCGCCATCTACATTGTCAATATCAACAATGACCAAACGGGCATCGTCGGAAGAAACAATTTCAAATTTAACGCCACTATACATTCTAAAAGCCATTTTATAAATAGCGGCTTTTTTTTCATCCATGCCAAGTAACAATACAGTAACATGTGGTAATTTAATCTGACTCATGAAATGACTTTCTTCATTGCACTAGCTTGGGATAAACGACTCATAAACAACAATACTTCTTCGGGTAATTCTTTAATTTCTCGACGTAATCTTTTAGAGAAATCATCAAATCTTTCCCATGCTTCAGCGCGCTCATATAAGTTAAATAGCATCATATATAGTTGAGGCTCATCTTTTAAGTTAAAAATACCTTCTTCAAGCGTGGTCATTGCACCGTCTAACTCACCATAAGTTAACTCAGCTTCAGCTTCACTTAAAATGCGGTTTAGATCATTCTCTTCACTTGAAATATCTGTAGGTAATACCTCTACATTTTTATTCTTTTGTACTAGTTCTAAGCGGTTTTTTTGCTCAGCATTCACATCTTTTACAAATCCATAAGCTAAGCCGACATTACGCAGCCCTTGCTCTGTTTCAGATTGCAATAAATTAACAAAGCTTGGATGGCGACCCAATGTATAACCTAAACCGAGCATACGCTCTTTAACGGCTTGTCCATGGCGACCTAAAACTTGATATAAGCGCCACAAATGGTAGGCAAAATTATTTAAGTTTCTATATTGATAATCGACTTTTAAAGCATCAATTAAAAGCGTTGCTGGTCTTTCAGTTGTATCGATAGCTAGATTATAGTGCTCCACTAGACGAGGATAATTCACATGCCCAGTTAATAATTTTGCTGACTTAGCTGCAGGTAAAAAAGATTCAATAATAGTAATTTCATCATTGGTTAAATCTTCTAGTTTTTCTTTACCCTTAATCAACCGATAAGCTTTTCGATCAACCTGTGCACCTTCTGGCAAACTAACTTCAACCTGAGGCTCACTTATTTTAGGAGCTGCAGCTGCAATAGTAGAAGGAGCTTTTTTCTCTTTTTCTACTTGCTGCTGAATAACATTTTCTAGCGCATCATTAGTACCGATTTCATCATTAATTTCGTCTACGTCCCAACCGATTTCCTCAGCTGCAAAAACGCGTAGACTCAAGTTATTTGACTCAACAGCCAAACCTTCGCGAATTAATGTTTCTAAATCTTCTCTGGTAAACTGATCTTTGAAGAAAGATAATTCTTCTACAAATTTTTCAACATCCCCAACTTCAAGCCATAAAGTTAACAACTCTAATACTTGTTCTTTAGGCTGAACTGGAATCACTTTCAAATAACTAGCTAAAGCTTCTGCTGCTTTATCTAAGTATCCAAATTCCTTGTATACTTGGTATTCAGTTTGTGAATCTACTTGCTGCACAGAAACACTGACTGGCGCATTAGTGCTCCAGTCTGTTTCACTATCAAAATCACCAATCTCATCAAAGTTCTCTTCTTCGACTTCTTCGGCTTTAGCAGCTTCTGCTGGTTTCTCCGTAGGCTTTTTGCCTTTATTTACTTTAGCCTCACCAGTTTGTTTTACTGGTTTCGATTTAGCTTGCTTTGCTTTTTCTTTCTTTCGTAAAACAAGCAACACGGCGAGTAACACACCGGCTAATACAATAATAATAATTGGGTTATCCAATTTAGACCGTCCACTCTATCTTTAATTAAATTCACACTTCTAAGTTTCACTATATTTAATAGAATATATCAACTTAGAACTCTAACTTTTCTTAGAGGAAATATTATTAACTGTATAATAGCAACAGTCTTTCCCATATACCTTTATTTGAATCAAACTATCAACAGTTAATCTGATTCAGATAAAAATTTAATATTTCGATCTAGGAATAAATACATGTTAACTAAATTAACTTTACACCCTGATTTAGGCATTTTAGCGTTGACTGGCAAGGATGCAACTGTTTTTTTGCATAATCAAGTATCAAATGACATAAATAACCTACCCGATCATCATGCTTGCTATGCAACCTACAACACGCCACAAGGTCGCGTTATATCAAATTTTATCGTTTTTAAACAAAGTACAACTTTGTATTTAGTGATGCCTAAAGACTTGATTGAAAAGGTCAGTAAACGCTTACATATGTTTGTATTACGAAACGATGTGCAAATTAACAACATTTCATCGCAACATGGCATTTACGTTCAATTACCCACAAATATTAAAGACAGCGATACTCTTACAGACCATCAATATTTTTTCTCCGCACAGGAACAAAATGGTCAAATTACCATCAATTTACCCCACGGAGGCAAAATTCTAATCGCAAGCCAGAATGATTATGACATAAATCAGAGTGGTAATGTTGAAGAATTTAAAAAATTTGAGATTTCATCTGGATATCCTACCATTACATTACCTACATCAGAAACCTGTGTTGCACAAATGCTTAATCAAGAAAAACTAGGAGCTGTGCATTTCAAAAAAGGCTGTTATCCAGGTCAAGAAATTATCGCTCGCGCCCAATATCGCGGCAAAGTAAAACGTGGCATGGCTTACTATACAAGTACTGCTATCATAGAAGCTGGAGAAAAATTATTAAACACAAACAACGAAGATGTTGGCTTGGTTATTAATACTGCTTTAGTAGATGATATTTATCATATTCTTGCTGTTATAAAACACAGTGCTGCCAACCAAACATTACATAATGAAAATAATATCTTACTTAATCCACAAGAGATTTTTTTTGATTTAGAAAGCTAGATATTTATTACTTAGGAATGCTATGAGAAATTGGATCTTTAAACATCCATCGATAATTAAATGGGTGCTCAATATCTGGCCGCCTTTTTTATTTACGGGTATTAAAATCACACAACTATCAAGTGATTTCAAATACTGTAAGGTAAAATTAAAAAACTGGCCTGGAACGAGGAACGTTAACAATAGTCAATTTGGTGGCAGTTTATTCTCTATGACAGATCCAATTTACTCATTAATGCTGATGGGAATTTTGGGATTTGATAAATATTTCATCTGGGATAAAGCCGCCAACATTGATTTCATCAAGCCTGGCAAAGGAATGGTTTATATTGAATTTAAAATAACCGATGCAGACATAGAATTAATAGAAAAATACTGCGCAAATGGCGAGAAATATTTTCCTACATTTCACAATATTGTTCTGGATAAAGAAAAAAATACTGTCGCCAAATTAGAAAGAACGCTATACATCAGACTCAAGCCAGAACATAGAAACACTTCCGCTTAAAAGAAATTGAGTCACTCTTTAATGAATCATGACAAAAACACAATTGAAAATATTCCAATATGCTAACATTGCGGCAAATTATTAAACCAAATATCAATACATAGATATTCATTTAAATTGGGGAAATTTTAAATGACAACTTATAACGTCTTATATTCAGGACAAATTCTATCTGGATTTGATCCTGATTCCGTTCAAAAACAAACGACACAATTATTAAAACTATCAGAAGCGGAAGGGAAGCGCTTCTTTTCAGGAAAAGCCATCCCATTAAAAAAAGGAATTTCTTTAGAGGCGGCAGAGAAACTAAAAAACAAATTAGAAATTATTGGCCTAAGCATCAAATTAGAGCCGACTACTCAAACAATCAATCCATTGGATACATTATCTTTAGTTGATAGTCCCTCTTCTCATCAAGCACCTGCAACAGAATCATCACAAAAGACTAATCAGCCAAACTTATCCATGAATACAAATAATGATGATGAGCACTCAAGCAACCCTTACAGTGCACCAAGAAGCCAACATTATCGTTCTTTTGATGAGTCTTACCAAGAAGTCAAACCTCCTAATATCTTTAATCTTAGCCTAGCTGGACGATATGGCAGATTAAATATGATTAATGCAAGCTGGGTACTGTCGCTAGTACTAGTAGGGATAACCCTTGTAATCACAATCCTCTTTGCAACTGCATCCATTTCGACATCCAATATAACTAATTCTTTAACCTCTCTTCCTACGAGCATCTGGTTAATATTCGGAATAATTTCTTTAGTATCATTATTTTATTCAATCAAGCTTGCTGTCTTACGCCTACATGACTTAAATAGAAATGGTCTTTGGTCTCTTCTTATATTCTCAACTATTATTCCCGTTATTGGATACATTATCTATCTAATATTTTATCTATATTTATTATTTGCTCCAGGGGATCCTGGTAAAAATGAATATGGTCCTCCATCTACTCAAGGTCCAATATGGGGATTGGCAGCAACAATTTTCATCTTAGGTTCTGTATTGCTTATTACTATTCTAATGCCATTTTCTAAATAAATGCCTTAGTCATTCAAAGTCATTGTTATTGGCAGAAAATAAATCCGCACTTTCTGCCAATAACATACCATTGGTATAATTTATTTTAAATTTTTAAGATAATTTTCAGCTTACCTGTCGGCAACAATTAAGTTATTTAAATCATAATTAAATATATGTTAAATTTTAATATTTTTATGAAAATAGTTTATATTCACAACATCTATTATCTAAAAAATGGTATATAATATTTCCGTGTATATACATATAGAATAAAAAATATCTACAACTTAGTTTTGATGAAAACAAATTACTATAAAGACTAAAATTATGAATAAAACATTTAACTTAGACTTATTGCGTACCTTCACTGTAATTGCTGAAACTGGTAGTTTTACGACAGCATCAACCAGATTAAATTCACCACAATCTACAGTTAGTCAAAAATTAGCCCGCTTAGAGGAGTTTACTCACCAAAGGCTAATTGATCGAAGCCATCGAAATATCGCCTTAACACCTGCGGGCGAAAAATTGTTGGTTTTTGCTAAAAAGATGCTAAAAATTAATGACGAAGCTTTGCTTGTCATGTCTGGCATTACTGTTATTTATACTTTGCGTGTTGGTTTATCCGAAGATTTGCCAATGGCACACATTACTTCGGTACTGGCTCAATTTTTACGTAGCCATCCTAATGTTAAATTTAATGTGACATCAGGTATTAGCGCTGACTTGCAACATCGCTATGACAGTGGTGAACTTGATTTAATTGTTATTCAACAGAAGAAAAATGGCAGAAAAGGCAAATATAAAATTGCTGAGAACCTATATTGGTTAGATAGCATTGATACGCCGTCAGTTAGCATGACCCCTGTACCACTAGTATCTTTCCCTGCTCGTGGTTTATATCGCATAGATATGATTGAAAACTTGGATGAAAAAAGCTTGCCATGGCGCATTACTTACACCAGCTCAAGCTTAGCGAGTGTACAAAATGCGATTACACAAGGCTTGGGAATTAGCTTGTTACCATTAAGAAACAAGCTGCCTGAACACAAAATTCTAACAGAGGAAG
This sequence comes from Vitreoscilla sp., assembly GCA_030150505.1. Classification (GTDB taxonomy): domain Bacteria; phylum Pseudomonadota; class Gammaproteobacteria; order Burkholderiales; family Neisseriaceae; genus JASLFS01. The sequence goes on from JASLFS010000047.1 coordinate 20,682, forward strand.
AAGGTTTTCCTGTTGTAACGGATATTGAAACAGCTATTCACTTTAATGATGATGCAAAACATGCAACAGATATTGCTGAAATTATTATGGATGCGCTGCGCCGCTCAGCAGAAGAAAATAAAAGCCTGACTGAATCTTTAGCTCAATAAACTTAAGTAACATAAAAAAAGCGCTGTCGATGAACAGCGCTTTTTCTTTGAATATAACCATCAAATAAACTTCAAAACATATCGAATTAATTTAAAAATGGATTGTGTTTCTTTTCGTAACCAATCGTAGTCATTGGTCCATGCCCAGTAATAACATTGGTATCATCTGGCAACAACCATAACTTCGTTTTAATATTATTAATTAAATCAGCATGATTACCACGTGGAAAATCTGTACGACCAATAGACTCCTTAAACAAAACATCACCAGCTACCAATAATTTACTTTCACTGTTATAGAAAACCACATGCCCTGGAGTATGCCCCGGCACATAGATAACAGAAAAAGTCTGATTCCCTACTTTTAACTCATCTCCTTCGTTTAACCAGCGCTCTGGCGTAAAACTTGGACTAATGGGAAATTGATATGCTTTGGTAATTTCTGGCAATTGCTGAATCCAAAAATCATCTTCTTTATTTGGCCCCAACACAGGAATATTTTTTAATTTTTGCAAACTAACAACACCACCAACATGATCCAAATGTCCATGTGTTAGCCAAATTGCACTTAATTCCAATCCCTTGCTGTCAATATATTGCAAAATTTCTTTAGCACTTCCACCCATATCGGTTAAAACAGCTTGATTGGTTTCATCACACCATAGCAATGTGCAATTTTGTTGAAATGGTGTAACTGGCAGAATTTCAAATTGTAAAGCCATGGATAAATGCCCTTTAATAATAGTGTTCTATTTATAATAAAGCCGCTGTTTGAACAATATCATTCAAACAGCGGCTTTGATGAAAAATACGCTTAATGACGGAAGTGACGAACGCCTGTCAATACCATTGCCATACCATGTTCATCAGCTGCGTCAAAAATTTCTTGGTCGCGCATTGAGCCGCCCGGATGAATAATTGCTTTAATTCCCTGCTCTGCAATCACATCAATTCCATCACGGAATGGGAAAAATGCATCAGATGCAGCAACCGCATTATTTAAATCAAAGCCACCATCTTGAGCCTTACGCGCTGCGATTCGAGTTGAATCAACACGACTCATTTGACCAGCACCGATGCCATAAGTTTGGCCTGCATTGCAAAATACAATTGCATTAGATTTCACATATTTAGCTACTTTCCAAGCAAAAAGTAAATCAGCCCATTCTTGCTCAGTTGGCTGGCGTTTGCTAACAACCGTTAAATCTTCTTTTTTCACGCGATAAATATCAGGACTTTGCACCAACAAACCACCGCCAACACGTTTTAATTCAAAACGATTAGCACCAGATTGTAATGGCACTTCTAAAACACGCACATTTTTCTTCTGTGCAATAATTTCTTTGGCTTTATCGGTAAACTTAGGAGCCATTAGTACTTCAAGGAATTGTCCTGTTACGGCTTCAACCGTTTCAGCATCCACTTCTCGGTTGAATGCAATAATGCCACCAAATGCACTAGTCGTATCTGTCGAAAATGCTAATCGATAAGCATTCAATGGACTATCTGCCACTGCAACACCACATGGATTTGCATGTTTTACAATCACACAAGCTGGCTCATCAAATGCTTTGACAGCTTCCCAAGCTGCATCAGCATCCGCAATATTGTTATATGACAACTCTTTGCCTTGCAATTGTTCATAATGAGACAGACTGCCTGCTACTGGATATAAATCACGATAAAATGCAGCTTGTTGATGAGGATTCTCACCATATCGCAAATCTTGCGCTTTGATAAATTGTGCATTTAAATTTTCTGGGAACATTCCCAAAACTGGCTCACCAGATAAAACCGTATCATCAACGCTGGTTAAATAATTACTAATCATGCCGTCATATTGAGCAGTATGCGTAAATGCTTTGCGAGATAAATTAAAACGAGTGGTATCCGAAAGTTTTCCACCATTTTCTTTTAGTTCAACAACAACTTTTACATAGTCGTGCGCATCAGTAACAATAGCAACATGCTTCCAGTTTTTTGCTGCAGAGCGAACCATGGTTGGTCCACCAATATCGATATTTTCAATCGCATCTTCTAAGGTACAACCTGCTTTAGCAATGGTTGCGGCAAATGGGTACAAGTTGACACACACAAGGTCAATATTACCAATATCGTGCTCCGCCATTTTAGCAACATGGCTTTCTAAATCACGACGGCCTAAAATACCACCATGAATTTTAGGATGTAATGTTTTCACACGTCCATCGAGCATTTCTGGAAAACCAGTGTAATCTGCCACTTCAATTACTGGTATACCGGCATCTGCTAACAATGTTGCCGTTCCACCCGTTGATAGTAATTCAACCCCTTGTTCATGCAATGCTTTGGCAAACTCAACAACACCTTGTTTATCTGACACACTAATTAGCGCGCGTTTAACCGCAACCATATTCATTCCTTTTGGTTAATGAAGTTCCTACAATAAGTCATATTGCAACATTTTTTTGCGCAATGTATTGCGGTTTAATCCTAGCATGGAAGCTGCTCTGGTTTGATTTCCATCACACTCAGCTAAAACCACTTCTAATAATGGTTTTTCCACACGAGTTAATACCATTTCATATACATTACACGGTTGTTCACCACCTAAGTCAGTAAAATACTGTTTTAAACTTTGTTTAATACTTTGTCCGATTACATCGGCTTGATTATTATGCATGTTGGCTCCCTGGCTAACATTATTAGCTATTATTGGGTGCTATCTGCGTCAATCGGCCACTCACTAATATTCTTTGCTTTAAAATGTAAATAGCTCATCAGTAAATTCAATTGCCCCAAAGACGTATCTTGCTGATTAATATCTTTCACGATAGCTTTACTATCGTCAAAAACCTTCAAATACCAACCGATATGCTTACGAGCAATTCGAACGCCCATCAATTCACCGTAAAATTGATGTATCGCCTCAATGTGATCCAAAATCACATCCACTATTTCTGTTACCAACAATGGCGTAGGCAATACACCATGTTTTAAATAATGAACCACTTCCCGAAAAACCCAAGGTCGACCTTGAGCTCCTCGACCAATCATAACGCCATCTGCATTGGTTAAAGACAAAACATGCGCTGCTTTTTGAGCAGTAGTAATATCTCCATTCACCCAAATAGGTAAATTTGATTGTTTTTTAATATCCGCAATCAAATCGTAACTCGCATTCCCTTTATACATTTGCGTGCGGCTTCGGCCATGTATTGCCAAAGCTTGAATACCAGATTGCTCTGCTATTTGGGCAATTGTAGGAATATTTAGATGATTATCATCCCAACCTAATCGGGTTTTTAAAGTCACTGGTACATCTACTGCCTCAACAACAGCTTGTAATATATCAGCAACCAAATGTTCATCTTTCAGTAATGCACTTCCAGCCAGAACATTGCAGACTTTTTTAGCTGGGCAACCCATATTAATATCAATAATCTGAGCACCATTTTCAACATTATGCTGAGCAGCTTTAGCCATATCTTCTGGTTTCGCACCTGCTATTTGCACTGAAATAATGCCATCCTCACCGGCATGGTTTATACGAGATAACGTTTTTCTGGTTTTTTGTAAAGTAGGATCACTGGTAATCATTTCACTACTAGCAAGACCAGCGCCAAAATGACGACATAACATCCGAAATGGTTTATCAGTAATCCCTGCCATAGGTGCTAAAGCAACAGGCGCAGCTAACTCATAATGACCAATTCGCATGGATACCACTCAATTTAAAATAAAGCGCTATTGTACATTTTTTAAGCATATCATCCAAGCAAATTGATGAAATTTTAATCAAAAAAGGCTGCCTGAAATATTCAGGCAGCCTTTTTAATAATACTTATGCTACTTTTATTTTTTTCTTTTCAATACTCTTATTAATTGCCCATTGCTGAGTAATCGATAGAATATTATTCACCACCCAGTACAATACCAAACCAGCTGGGAAGAAGAAGAACATAACAGAGAAAACAACTGGCATAATCTTCATCATTTTAGCTTGCATTGGATCCGTTGGTGGAGGATTCAAGAATGTTTGTAAGAACATCGTTACAGCCATAACAATTGGCAAAATATAATATGGATCCACTCGAGCCAAGTCATTAATCCACAACCATGATGCTTGACGCAATTCCACAGATGCAAACAAAGCCCAATACAGTCCAATAAAGACAGGAATTTGAATCAACATTGGCAAACAACCACCCAACGGATTAATTTTTTCCTTTTTATACAGCGCCATCATTTCTTGCTGCATCTTCATGCGGTCATCACCATATTGCTCTTTTAATGATTGCAACAACGGTGCTACTGCACGCATTTTAGCCATTGAGCGGTATGATGCCGCAGTTAATGGATATAAGATTGCTTTAACTAAAACAGTCAATAAAACAATTGCCCAACCCCAGTTACCAACATAAGTATGAATCTTATTTAGCAACCAAAATAATGGTGAAGCAAACATATGAACTTTGCCATAATCTTTTACCAACTGAAGATCATTAGCCAAAGGCATAATATCAGCATAAATTTGTGGTCCGGCATACAAATTCACAGGAACAGTTACAACTTGACCAGGATTCACAGTAGACAATGCCACACGAACACCCGCTGAATACAAACCATCAGAGCGCTTAGTCACATCCATAGTACAATTATCACCTGTACCACAAACACTATCACCGCCTTTTAATTGCAACAACCAAGTACTCATAAAGTAATGCTGAATAATACCAACCCAACCAGTATTGGTTTTGCTGACATAATCCGCTTTACTCTTATCCAAATCCTCAAAAGAAACTTTTTCAAATTTGCCTTCAGGTGTATAAACCACAGGACCTGTATAAGTATGAGTAAAACTGCCTTCGCCTTCAGGCTTTGAGCCATCACGAACCATGCGATACATTGCATCTAAATCAACAGGCTTGTCTGTTGTATTTTTAACAGCAAAAGTGACACCAATATCGTAACTACCTTTTTTAAAGGTGTAGATTTTGCTCACTTCTAAACCATTTTCAGCAGGAGCAGTTAATTTAACATCAATCGCATCCTGATTACCCAATACATACTCACGTTTTTCAACTTGGTATGGTGCATTCAACAAATACTGACCTTGTTTAGTCAATAAAGCCGATTGAGCAACATAGGTATAATCTTTTTTATCATCTAATAAAACAAACTGTTTTGTTGCATCAGATGTTGCATCATGCTTTACCAATACCAAACGGCGTAAATCACCGGTTTTACTATCAATAACAGCATTCATTAAATCTGTTTTAACAGTAATAGGATCAGTATTGGTTAAGGCATTATCATCTGCTGCCGTCTGTCCAACAGGCGCAGTAGCATCAGCTTGTGTAGTTTGTGCTGCTGTTTGTGGCTGTTCTGGAGGCGGGAAAAAATAATTCCACCCCATCAAAATCGCCATGGCAACAACTGCAAATGCCAATAATCTTTTAAATTCCATGTCCGTCTCAACTTTATATAATTAAGCGCTATGGCACAGGATCATAGCCACTGCCACCCCAAGGATGACACTTACAAATACGCTTAGTTGCTAAACAACCACCCTTAAGCGCACCATGTTTTTGCAAAGCCTCAATAGCATACTGCGAACAAGTTGGCGTATAACGACAACGCGGAGGAATCAATGGACTAATAAATAATTGATAAAACCGCACCAACAAGAGCAATAGATATTTCATTTTTTAGCGTGTCCCGCAATGGCTGACTGTAAATCCTGCATAGCTTTTATCCAAGCATCCGCCTCATACTTTTGCCGAACTCTAACAATATAGTCTTTCGCTGGCAATTCATCCTTATGGCAACGGAACCATTCACGAATGGTTCGTTTCATATAATTACGCTCATGAGCACGTTTTGCTACTTTTTTTGCAACAATCAGCCCCAATCGCGCATGAGAGTGAATGCTTGGCGCAGAAAACACTTGAAAGAAGCCCCTCGAGTATGATTTACGCAACGCAAAAACGGATGAGAAATCATCCGTTTTTAATAAGCGATATTTTCTGCAAAAGCCCTGATTCAAAGCTTATACTGCCAAGCGTTTGCGGCCTTTGGCGCGGCGTGCAGCCAAAACAGCGCGACCACCACGAGTTTTTGAGCGAACCAAAAAACCATGAGTACGTTTGCGACGAGTCACTGATGGTTGGTAAGTGCGTTTCATAATAATCCCTACTAATTAATAAAATTACATAAATAAACGCGCAATTACACCCTGTTTGCTACCATTTGTCAATGATTTTACGACACTTTGTGCATTCACTAGCATCAACATTAAATGGATAGTTGTGGATAACTTTACGCAAAATGGGTTATAATTGCGGACTAATTGTGTCAATATTAAGAATTATATTGATCCTAGCACTACTTGGTCAATGGCAAACTATCCACAATTAGTTGTCGGCATCTATGCAACACTCTAAATATTGTATTGTTAAAGATACAAAAGTGCAGCATGAAGCAATTAACCTAAATATCACTTTTCAAAACGGTAACTATGCAACTATCTGAATTTTGGCCAATTTGCTTGGCACAACTTCAACAAATGCTTTCCACACAACAATATAAAATGTGGATTAGCCAGCTTACAGTGGGTGAAACCCCAGATAGTTGGGTTATTTATGTCAAAAATACATTTACATTCACTTTTGTGAAAGATAAATTTTTAGACAAAATAGACTCTCTTAAAAACGAGTGGGCTCCTGGTGCGCCACAACTTGTTTTGCAAATTGGCCAAGGCACAAAATATGCAGCCGCTGATTTAGCAAGCCAGCAATTTGCACCAGCAAATACACCTATAGAAGAAGCAAACGAACACGCTGTCACTTCGCCAACAGATGAAAATGATTTCATTATTACTGTTGATGAAAATACCACAGAAAAAAATGACCCAGAACAACAGCCTCTATTGGATAAAGAATTAGCCCCAGAACCAATTCATAAAGCTGAATCTCCACAAGAACTGATTGCTCAACGCTTGGCTGAAATACAAAAAAATGCACAAAATAAAAAGCCAGTTGTCGCAAAAACCAATCAACCTAGTGAAGTAGCCATTGCAGTGGAAAAGCAAGATAAAGGTCATGAGCACACTCGCCTTAACCCAAGTTATACCTTTGAAACCTTAGTACAAGGTAAAGGTAACCGCATGGCTTATGCAGGCGCTTTAACTATTGCCGAAAGCCCAGGTAGCAACATGTACAATCCATATTTTATATATGGAAGCACAGGTTTAGGTAAAACTCACTTAGTACAAGCCATTGGCAATAGAATTTACAAAAACAACCCTAAAGCACGCATTCGCTATATCCATGCTGAGAACTATGTGCGTGATATTATGAAAGCCTTTAGAAACCAAGGGTTTGATGAATTTAAACGTTATTATCATGCATTGGATTTATTAATTATTGATGATGTGCAATTCATCTCAGGCAAAGATAGAACCATGGAAGAGTTCTTCTATCTTTTCAATCATTTACTTGATGAAAAGAAACAAGTTATCATGACTTGTGATACTTTGCCCGCCAATATTAAAGACATGGACGATCGTTTAAAATCTCGTTTTTCTTGGGGCTTAACAGTTGAACTTGAACCACCTGAATTAGAAATGCGTGTTGCCATTTTGCAAAAGAAAGCAGAAGCAGCGCATGTACAATTAGAAGAATCTGCTGCATTCTTCATTGCTAGTAACATTCGCTCTAACGTCCGAGAACTTGAAGGCGCATTTAAGCGAGTTGCAGCACATAGTCGTTTCCAAAATCGCCCAATTGATATTGAGCTAGCAACCGATGCACTGCAAGACATATTAGCAGAAGCACAAAAACAAATAACCATTGACCAAATTTTAAAAACGGTTAGTGATTACTACCAGATTAAAACAGCTGAAATCCTTGGCAAAAAAAGAACCCGAAATATTGTTCGACCACGACAAATTGCCATGACTTTAGCAAAGGAATTAACTCAGCAAAGCTTGCCTAGTATTGGCAACGCTTTTGGTGGCAGAGATCATACAACTGTGATGCATGCCAATAAAACCATTGCTGACTTACGCAAAACAGATTCACAAATTTCACAAGATTACGACATTTTAATGGTCATGCTACGTAAATAATGGCCTGCGAAGGAAGAACTATGCTCATTTTACAAGCTGAACGCGACGAATTACTAAAGCCATTACAAATGGCAACTGGTATTGTTGAACGTCGTCACACCCTCCCCATTTTATCGAATGTCTTAATTGAAGGAAAAAATGGGCCAACTCATATTTTAGCAACTGATTTGGAAATTCAAATTCATACCCAGGGTCCTGATGCTGCAAAAACTGATTTTCGCATCACAACCAATGCTAAAAAACTACAAGATATCTTACGTGCCCTACCAAGCAATGAAACTGTTTCATTGGACTTAGCAGATAATCGTTTGACATTAAAAGCAGGAAAAGGTCGTTATAACCTTCAAACACTACCAGCAGAAGATTTTCCATTGATGTCGGTAGACAGCGATATTACTTCTGTCTTTGAAGTAAACCAAGAAACCTTAAAACAAATGCTAGCCCAAGTTCAGTACAGTATGGCTGTACAGGATATCCGCTATTATTTAAATGGTTTATTACTTCAAACGGAAGGCAATCAATTGCGCTTAGTCGCAACAGATGGCCATCGTTTGGCATTTTCTTGTGCGGAAATCAATGCAGACTTACCTAAGTCAGAGGTTATTTTGCCACGCAAAATCGTCTTGGAACTATTCAAACTATTGAATCAGCCACAAGAGAATATCAGCATTGAGTTACTCAGTAACCAAATTAGATTCAAATGCGCAGGAACAGTAGTTGTTAGTAAAGTGGTTGATGGCAAATTCCCAGATTACAACCGAGTAATCCCGCTTGATAACGACAAAATTTTTGTCCTAAGCCGTACCCAATTATTAGGTGCACTGGAGCGAGCAGCAATTTTGGCCAATGAAAAATTCCGTGGCGTTCGATTGCAAATCAAACCTGGCATCCTAAGCATTTTATGTAGTAACAATGAGCAAGAAGAAGCTCAAGAAGAAGTTGAAATCGCATATCAAGGCGACATCATCGAAATAGGATTTAATATTAACTACTTAATGGATGTATTGCGTAACTTGCAAGTAGATGATTTGCAACTTGCTTTTGGCGATGCTAATCGTTCAGCGTTATTTACCATACCAAATAACCCTGACTTTAAATACATTGTTATGCCAATGCGCATCTAAAAGCAGCTTTGCATTCCCACTAGCGGCTAACCACAGCATTTGGTTAGCTTATGTTGCACTTTGTTTAAACCGAGAAAAGAATAATGACGAACCAACCTGATTATGGCGCAGATAGCATTAAAGTATTAAAAGGCTTAGATGCAGTACGCAAACGCCCAGGCATGTACATTGGTGATACACAAGATGGCACTGGTCTCCACCATATGGTGTTTGAAGTTTTAGATAATGCGATTGATGAAGCACTTGCTGGATATTGTGACAAAATCACAGTAACTATTCATGCAGATAATTCGATTTCTATCGAAGATAATGGCCGTGGTATTCCAACTGATATTCACCCAGAAGAAGGTCGCTCTGCTGCTGAAGTTATTATGACTGTATTACATGCAGGCGGGAAATTCGACAGCAATAGTTACAAAATTTCTGGTGGTTTACATGGCGTTGGCGTTTCCGTTGTAAACGCATTATCAGATTGGTTAACATTAAATATTTATCGCAATGGCGTTGAATACTTCGTTGAATTTAATCGTGGCGAAGTGGTTGCTCCCTTAAAAGAAGTCGGCAAAACCGATAAAAAAGGAACTCGCCTCCAGTTTTTAGCTAGCGAAGATACTTTTGGCAACATTGAATATCATTTTGATATTTTAGCAAAACGCATTCGAGAGCTGTCTTTCTTAAACAATGGTGTTGGTATTGAACTAGTCGATAAACGCGATGGCCGTACAGAAAACTTTGCTTTCAGTGGTGGAGTACAAGGTTTCGTGCAATACATGAACCGTAAAAAATCACCATTGCATGAAAAAATCTTCTATTCAGAAGGCGAAAAAGATGGCATGAGTGTTGAAGTTGCCATGCAATGGAATGATAGTTATCAAGAAACCATTCAATGTTTTACCAATAACATTCCCCAGCGAGATGGTGGTAGCCACTTAACTGCTCTTCGTCAAGTGATGACTCGTACGATGAATCAATATATTGAATCATCTGACATTGCCAAAAAAGCAAAAGTAGACACCAGCGGCGACGATATGCGTGAAGGCTTGACTTGTGTACTATCAGTTAAGCTTCCTGACCCTAAATTTAGCTCACAAACCAAAGATAAATTGGTTTCCAGCGAAATCGGCCCTGTTGTTAATGAAGTAATCAACAAAGGTTTAAGTGAATTCTTAGAAGAAAACCCAACAGAAGCCAAAATTATTTGTGGGAAAATTGTCGAAGCTGCCCGCGCTCGTGAAGCTGCTCGTAAAGCGAGAGAAATCACACGCCGCAAAGGCATCATGGATGGCTTAGGTCTACCTGGTAAACTAGCTGATTGCCAAGAAAAAGATCCTGCAATGTCTGAACTTTACTTAGTCGAAGGGGATTCGGCAGGCGGCTCAGCAAAACAAGGTCGAGATCGTAAATTCCAAGCCATTTTGCCACTTAAAGGTAAAATTCTAAACGTAGAAAAAGCACGTTTTGAGAAAATGCTAGCCAGCCAAGAAGTGGCAACATTAATTACTGCTCTTGGTTGTGGTATTGGTAAAGAAGAATACAATCCAGAGAAACTACGTTACCACCGCATTATTATCATGACAGATGCGGACGTGGATGGTGCTCACATTCGTACTTTATTATTAACTTTCTTCTACCGTCAAATGCCTGAATTAGTAGAGCGTGGTCATATTTACATTGCCCAACCTCCTCTATACAAAGCAAAACATGGCAAGCAAGAACGTTATTTAAAAGATGATTTTGAATTAAACCAATTCTTACTTAGCCTTGCTTTAAATAATGCAAAAATTATCGCAGGCGATCGCACTATTGAGGGTGATGAATTAGCAGAGCTAGCCAAACAATTCATGTTAACGAAAACATTAATTGAACGTGAAAGCCGTGCTGTTGATGCTGCGGTATTAGAAGCATTATTACACCTTGATCCACTGGATCTAAGTAATGAAGATAACCTTCAAAATGCATTTAAAAACCTACAAACAACAGTCACTGATGAAGACATTCACTTAGAAGCAATGCAAGAACCTGAATCAGAAAATGGCTTGATTAAAATCACTCGTCAACTTCATGGTAATGTGATGGTGACCTATCTAACTCAAGCTTTCTTAGAAGGCAAAGATTATCAACAATTCATCAAAACAGCCGCATTATTAAAAGGCTTAATTGATAATCCTGTTATTGGTCAAAAGGGTGAGAATCAATTTAATGCTAGCCATTTTGGCACAGCTTTAGCCCAATTAATTAAAGATGCTCAACGTGGTTTATCTATCCAACGCTATAAAGGCTTGGGTGAAATGAACCCAGAACAACTTTGGGAAACAACAATGGATCCTAAAGTACGCCGTTTACTAAAAGTCAAAGTAGAAGATGCAGTAGCTGCTGATGATGTTTTTGTAATGTTGATGGGTGACGAAGTTGAACCACGCCGTGCATTTATTGAAAGTAATGCACTTATTGCGCAAAATATCGATATTTAAGTTAACCATATCGAATATTACAGTCAATAATACGGTATCTTTCTTTGTAACAAGAACCTAGCAAAAAAACCTCTTAGATTATTCTAAGAGGTTTTTTTATTAAAGGTACCATTCTCATTCAACTATGCCATTTAAATCAAAAATTATCACAACATATTTGAAACACAATGATTGACAGGATAATATAAGCAATACACCATCCAATCAAAAAAAGTGGGCACTATACAATGAATTCCAAAGATTACTATGAAAATAAAATTAATGAACTATTAGAAGAAACAAAATCTTTGCAAGAAAAGCAACAAGCTACCGCAGAAAAGATTGAAAAACTACAAAAAAACACCTACCGCCATCGCTCTACTTATGTGGTGATATGTATTTTACTCATCCTCATTTTATTCACCTTAATTGGCTTAACTCTTTATCAATTTTAAATAAAAATATTTTATAAAATTAATTTATAAGGAATGTATCATGCAAAAAACATGGTATAGCTTGTTGGCATTAGCACTACTACCATTCACAAGCTGGGCAATCGATCTACAACCAGATATAGCCTTAAAAACAGATAGGCAACATGTTGTTATCAATATTCCTCAGTTGCGTTTATTTGTATATGAAAATGGGCAATTCATCAGCTCCCATCACATTGCCGTGGGCAAAAACAAAACAAAAACTCCACTGGGTGAGTATGAAATTGGCGCAAAAGCTTTTAACCCAACGTGGTATGTTCCTCAGAGTATTCAAAAAGAAATGGCTGCTCAAGGCAAACCTGTTGTTAAAACAATTGCCCCTGGCCCCAACAATCCTCTTGGTCCAGTATTTGTTCGATTTGGGGATCCAAAATTGGGTTTAGGCATTCATGGTACATCGGCACCAAGTAGCGTTCCTGGTATTCGTAGCCATGGCTGTGTTCGAATGAAAAGTCCTGAAGCTTTACAGTTTGCGAAGAACATCAACCGAGGTTCACAAGTTTCTGTGATTTATCAAATGGCAGTATTAAATGAAGATGAACAAAATCGACTTTGGTTAGCCGTATATGGAGATCCCTATTTCCAAAAAAATCTAGATACTGATAAATTAAAAACAGCTATCAAAAACTGGGAAGAAAAACACCAACAAACCATTTACTCAAGCCGACTAGACACTGCTTTAAAAAACAAAAATGGCAAAATAACTTGTTTAAACTGTAAAAGTGCAGATTTAAAACTGGCAAATTCTGCTCAATTACGACCAGTTTCTTGGTTACAAGAACAACCAGAGCATGAGGAGTCTGTTGAAACAAATGAGGAAACTGAAGAAGTCGCAGAAAATAACATTTCTTTGGAATCAAGTAGCGAAGCCCAATCAGTCGGTATTGATGTAGAGCCCATTAGCCAAAATATTTTATTTTAAACAAAAATAAAAAGCCAAATAATTTATTTGGCTTTTTATCATATTGATTATTTAGTGTGAAGTGATTTTAGTGGATTCACTAGATATACCACCAACCACTTTACCACTCATAGTAATACTGCCATCACCACCATTACGGTTACCCAAAGTACCATAATCTGCTGCACAAGCACTTAATACCAAAACAGCAATAAAACCCATTAAAAACTTTTTCATGAAAATCTCCTTAATCTTTAAACAAAATACACAATGATTGGTCAATTTGAATTTTTAAGTAATGATGAATAGAAACATATTCTTGTAAATTAAGCCATTGCTGCATGCTTAATCTTAAAACTAATTTTTTATTCTGCCAATTTAAATGAATCACTACACCCTCAACCAAGTAATCAATTTTAATCACTTCAGCTACAGCACCATGCTCATCATCAACCACAATAGCAGCCTGAGGAATATATTGTTCCGCAAAAACATTATCACAACCTAACAATTGAGCAACTTGCGCATTAACAGGCTGATTGATTAGTACCACTGGCTTGTCTTTTTGAACCACTTTGCCATAGCTCATAACAACAATACTATCCGCGTGTAATAATGCTTCAGTCTTATCATGCGTAACTAGTAAAGTAGGTATATTTTGCTCTTTCGATTGTGAAAATACCAAGCTTTGCAACTGTGCTTTTAAATGAGTGTCCAAGCTTGAAAAAGGCTCATCTAATAACAATGCTTTCGGCTGAACAGCCAAAGCCCTAGCCAACGCAACCCTTTGCTGTTCACCACCAGACAATTGCCAAATTTTATGTTGTTCCTTACCCAATAAATCCATTTTACTTAGCCAAGTACAAGCTATTTCATGCGCCTTTTGCTTTTTAATACCATGACGCCGCAAACCAAACGCAATGTTATTAATCACACTCAAATGAGGAAACAAAGCAAAATCTTGAAACATCATTGCAATTTTTCTTTGCTCAGGAAGAACATTGGTTATGTCTATACCATTTAAAAAAACATGTCCTGAATCAGGTTGAATTAAGCCAGCAATCATTTTTAATAATGTACTTTTACCGCAGCCGGATGCACCTAATAAAGCAACTATTTCCCCTGCTTCAATATCAAATGATACATTTTGGGCTACATCTTGCTGCCCAAAGGATTTATTAACATTTCGAATACTCAGCATATCATTTTCCTACTCATGGCTCGCTCTATCATCTAATAACATAAATATAGCACCCGCTATTAACATTAATAATAATGATAAAACCATGGCTGCTTGGTAATTTGCTTGCCCTGCTCTACCTAATAATTGGTAAATCAATGTGGTTAATGTTAGCCATTCTGGCCGAGACAAAAATAATGTTGCCGCAAACTCGCCAACACATGTTGCCGCAGCAAATGTCATTCCTCGTCGCAAGGCTGGGCGCAATAAAGGAAAAATAACCCAATATTGGGTTTGCCAAAAATTGGCTCCTAAATTGCGAGAAGCTGCGGCATATTTTTCTGGCAATGTATCCAACAATGACAATACATCTTTGGTAATAAAGGGATAGGCCAGCAATGTATAAGCAGCAATGAGAATACCTAATGATGCTGTCCAATCAGGATACAGAATTAACAAACCAAATGTCATGACAACAGGAGAGACCATAAAAGGTAAAAATGTCGTGATTCGCCCTAATCTTAATCGATGGGCCCAAGTAGCATGTAAAACACCTAGAACTGTGGCTAGCATTAACGCCATCAAACTAAACCGAATGCTATTACCAATGGCTAACCAAGTTTGTTCTTCTTTCAAAATCAGCCAACTGTCTCCAGCCATGATGGCTTGTAAAAAAACAGCTATTAATGGAGCAGCACAACACATCATCAAAAATAAAACAGTCAGCAAAACCATTAGCTTTTCACGATAAGTTTTAACCAATTTCAAAGGTACTTTAATTTGCTCCAATGGAACCAGAGAATGACTACTAATCCATGCATATAATAAAGCTGCTGCAGCCGTTCCAACTAACATCAACAATGCCAAAATACTGGCACTGGCCATATTGAGCTCATATGCAATCAACTGATAGATTTCAACTTCTACTGTGGAATATTTCATGCCGCCTAAAACCAAAGCCAAGCCAAAACCAGAAAAACAATACAAAAAGACCAAACACATTGCCCCAGCCAACCAAGGACGAATAACGGGCAAGCTAACCCAATAAAAAGCTTGCCATGCTGTCGCTCCTAAACTTCGAGCCGCTGCCAAACGATTAGCTGGTACCAAATTAAAGCCTTGTAAAACAGCGCGCACCATAATGGGAAGATTAAAGAAAATATTGCCATAAATTAAAAGCCATGGCGTATCAGTTAAATCAAGCCCTAAATAACCATTTGGCCCTAACAAGGCCAAAACACCCATACCAGCAACCAATGTTGGCATAACAAATGGCAAGAGCAGTAATTTTAATAATAATCGTCGACCAAAAAACTGAAACCGACTAATCACCCAAGCCAATGGCAAGCTTAAAACAGCAGTCACACCACACGTTACCAGTGCTTGTGAAAACGTCCAAACAATGCGCCACTGTATGTAGTCATCCTGCAAAATGCCCCATGTTAAATCATTCTTATCATAGGTAATGATGGTGAATAAAGGAGCAATAACCAAAGTGACCAAGACAACCATTAGTAACAATGCTGCTAACCATGCCCCTTGTTTTTGATTAAGAAAAGCTGAAGACAGTAATCGCTTCATGGATACAACCTTAACGCAAAACGACTTTGGTCCATTTAGCTAACCATTCTTGTTGGTATTGATTAATCGTTGTTCCATTCGCGGTACTGTGTGCGGTAGGTAATTCTGCGAAGCGAAAACTTGGTGACAATGAAACCCCTTGGCTCACTGGATAAACCCACATTTCTGTCTGAATGGCGAACTGAACTTCTGGGCTGCGCAAGAAATTAATAAACGCCGTGCTAGCTTGTGGATTTTGATTGTCTTTTAAAATGGCTGCAGCTTCAATTTGTCGGAATGTACCACCACCTAAAAACAAATTACCTGTTGGCGATTCTGTTAATTTGGTTTTACTAAAAAAAACCTCAGCAGCTGGGCTACTGGCATAACTCACAACCAATGGGCGTGAACCACCATTATGACTAAATTCAGCATAATAAGCTTCACTCCAACCTTTGGTAATTTTTACACCATTTTGGCGCATTTTACCCCACCAAGCGAGTGCTTTTTCTTCACCAAAACCTTCAATATTTGCCATTAAAAATGCCATTCCCGGACTGGATGTTGCCGGATTTGGCATCACCAATAGATTTTTATATGTTGGTGATGCCAAATCATTTAAGCTTTTAGGCAATGGCAATCCTGATTTTTTAAACCAAGCCTTATCATAATTCAATGTAACATAAGCATAATTAACACTAATTGCATAAGGTACATCAGCCCATGCTGGCGTTGTTGGTTTAGGCTGAACGGCTGCCAAAATTCCGGCTTCGTGTGCCTTATGAACAGATGCATTATCTAAACCATAAACCACATCAGCGATTGGTTTGGCTTTGGTTAAAATTAATTTATTTAAAATCTCGCCCGAATCACCCATTTTAATCAAACTTAATTTCACCTGATTTTTTTGCTCAAATGATGTTAATAGTGGCTTCGGTATCGAGAATGAATTATGCACCGCCACGCGTAATTCGCCTTGAGCCCAAACATTTTGTAAGCTAAGTGATAAGCATATCAATGCAATACCATAAATTTTTTTCATGCTACATCCTTTATTCATCTCTTACTTTGCTGGTTCAAGCAAAAGCATTGGCTATAATTCGGCTATAATCATATCATTTTCTTGTTTTCAGACGAACCTTACCCATGCCCAAAACTTGGATTTTTGATTTAGATAACACGTTACACAATGCTGATGCTGGTATTTTTGAAATTATTAATCAAGCAATGACAAAATTTATGGCTCATGCTTTGTCATTAGATGAACAATCAGCATCTGATTTGCGTGAACAATATTGGAATCAATATGGTGCAACCTTAGCTGGTCTTAAAATACATCATCCTCAGGTCGATTTGGATGAGTTTTTACGAGTATCGCACCCACTTGATCTAATGAATGATGTTTTAACTTTTGATAAACAATTACATCAAACATTACAGGCAATAACTGCCCCTAAAATTGTTTTCTCCAATGGCCCATCATTTTATATACAACATTTATTGTCCGCACTTAAAATAAACCAACATTTCCAAGCTACATTTGGTGTAGATAATGTAAACTATCTATATAAGCCTGAAACAACTGCATTTAAACTCGTTTGCCATCAATCTAACCTAAAAACAACTGATTGCGTGATGATTGATGATAGCCTTGCGAATTTAGTGACGGCAAAAAGTTTAGGTATGAAAACCATTTGGTTTGGCCCACAGAGCCATGAAAATTCTGAAGTTGATTTTTGTGTGCAAGAAATCAATGAATTATTGACAATTTATGAAAATGGTATTTAAACCCATCGAATAATCATCATTAAAGAGCTATCCATCATGATTAAAAAAATTCTTTTAACTGGTCTTATAACCATCAGCTTAGTTAGCTTAAGTGCTTGTAGCTGGGAAACCTATACAAAAAAAGATGGTACCAAAGGTTTACACAGAACAACACCAACGGGTTCTGCCGTTTATTATGAAGATGGCACTTACTCGCAAAACCAACGTTATAACCAGCATCGTCCTGTTCGTCATGTTATTCCCCGTAGTGACTTGCATAGCCAAGAAGAAGAAATTAGAGGAACTCATTGGGAAAAACCTGAATTCCAAAATTAATTTAATTAATCAATGATAAAAATTAATCGATAAGAAAGAAGTAAGCATGCAGTCTAGTAACGATTTACATATCGTGATTTTAGCTGCGGGTAAAGGTACCCGCATGTATTCTAAACAACCAAAAGTACTCCACAAAATCGCTGGAAAAAGCTTGTTGGCTCACGCTATTGAAACAGCAGAGAAATTAGAACCGAAAAGTATTACAGTGGTTGTTGGCCATGGCAAAGAACAAGTCATCGCCAACACTCCGCACCAAGTTAACTGGGTAGAACAAACAGAACAATTGGGTACGGGCCATGCTCTGAAAATGGCGCTACCTCATCTACCTAAACAAGGTAGAACTTTGGTGCTATATGGTGATGTTCCTTTAATCGATGTGAAAACGTTACAAGAATTAATTGATACACCAAAAACAGATGATGTAAGTTTATTAACTGACATTATTGAAGATGCTTCGGGCTATGGTCGTATTATTCGCGATGAGAATCATCAAATTATTGGTATTGTAGAAGAAAAAGATACCAATGATGAGCAAAAGAAAATTCAAGAATTTAATACAGGTTTATTAAGCCTTCCTAATCAATTCATTGAATCTTGGTTAAATGCATTACAAAATAATAACCAACAAGGTGAATACTACCTAACAGATGTAATTGCACTTGCTGTTAAAGAAGGCAAAGCCATTTGTGGCATTCAAGTTGCAAAACATCATTTAGCAGCTGGCATTAATAATAAGGTGCAACTTGCTGAGCTAGAGAGAATCTATCAACATGAACAAGCAGTTGAACTGCTAAAAGCAGGCGTAACGTTATTAGATCCAAGCCGATTAGATTTAAGAGGCTGCCTGAAACATGGTCAAGATGTGGTAATTGATGCCAATGTAATCATCGAGGGCGATTGTACACTTGGTAATGATGTGCAAATTGGCTCCAATGTTGTTCTAAAAAATGTCAAAATTGCTGATGGTGTGCAAATTGCCCCATTTAGCCATTTAGAAAACTGTGAAATAGGCAAAGAATCTACCATTGGTCCTTTTGCAAGATTACGCCCGAATGCAAAATTGGGTGAAAAAGTTCACATTGGTAACTTCGTAGAAGTCAAAAACACCACGATTGGCAATGGTAGCAAAGCCAACCATTTAACCTATCTAGGCGATGCCCAAATTGGTACCCAAACAAATATTGGCGCAGGCAGTATCACTTGCAACTACGATGGCGTTAATAAATTTAAAACAACGATAGGTGATAATGTTCGCATTGGTTCAGGCACCATGATGGTCGCCCCTCTAACCATTGAAGATCTTGCCACCACTGGCGCAGGTAGTGTCATTACAAAAACCTGCCCACAAAATCAATTAACCATTGGTCGCAGCCGTCAAGTTAGCCTTGCGAACTGGAAACGACCAGAAAAATCTGATAAAAAATCCTAAAGGACTATCATGTGCGGTATTGTTGGAGCGATTAGACAACAACAGAATGTCATCACCTTTTTGGTTGATGGCTTAAAACATCTTGAATATCGTGGCTATGACTCAGCCGGTATTGCAGCCTTAACAAACCAAGGCATTGAACGCATTCGCCGAGTAGGTCGTGTTGCAGAATTGGAAGCAGCAACTGAAGCTGCTAATTTACATAGCCACTTAGGCATTGGCCACACTCGCTGGGCAACACACGGCGGTGTCACTGAACCCAATGCTCATCCCCATATTTCCAACGATTTAATCGCAGTTGTTCACAACGGCATTATTGAGAATTTTGAAGCAGAGCGCCAACGCTTAAGCCAACTTGGCTATCAGTTTGACTCTCAAACCGATACCGAGATTATTGCCCATAGTATTCATTACGAATACACCCACGAGCACAAAAATAAACTTTTTGATGCTGTACAAGCTGCTTGCAAACGATTTCATGGCGCATTTGCCATTGCAGTGATTGCAAATGATCAACCAGAAGAGCTTATCGTTGCTCGCATGGGCTGCCCTTTGCTAATTGCACTAAGCGACAATGGCACTTTTATTGCATCAGATGTTTCTGCTGTCATCTCGCAAACCCGCCAAATTGTTTTTCTAGAAGATGGCGACATTGCTAGACTTTCACATCAAGGCATTGAAACCCTGTTAGATAAAAATGGCAACGCTATTGAACGCGAAGTTAAAATTTCCAACTTATCCTTGGCATCATTAGAATTAGGTCCATACAGTCACTTCATGCAAAAAGAGATTTATGAACAACCTAAAGCCATTGCCGATACTGCTGAGATTTTAATCAATGACCATTTTGATGCACGCATATTTGGCGACAATGCACCTGAAATTTTCAAAGACATTGATAGCATCAAAATTCTAGCTTGTGGCACATCTTTTTACTCAGGTTTGACAGCCAAATATTGGCTTGAAAGCATTGCAAAAATTCCAACTGATGTTGAAATTGCTAGTGAATATCGCTATAGAGATGTGATTGTTAACCCAAAACAATTGATTATTACCATTTCTCAATCAGGAGAAACTCTTGATACTTTAGAAGCATTAAAGTATGCCAAGAAGCTTGGTCATCAATACAGCCTATCTATTTGCAATGTTATGGAAAGCGCTTTACCACGAGAAAGTAATTTGGTTTTCTACACTCGTGCAGGCGTTGAAATTGGTGTTGCTTCAACCAAAGCATTCTCTACTCAGCTTGTTGCCTTATTTGGCTTAGCTGTGAGCTTAGGCTTGATTAAAGGCTTAATCAGCGATGAAGAAAAACTGCAATTCAGCCAAGAATTGCGCAACTTACCAGGCAGTATTCAACACACTTTGAATCTTGAGCCACAAATTATCGCGTGGTCACAACAATTTGCAAACCGCCAAAATGCATTATTCTTAGGCAGAGGCATTCATTATCCGATTGCCTTAGAAGGCGCCTTAAAACTAAAAGAAATCACTTACATTCATGCGGAAGCTTACCCCGCCGGCGAATTAAAACATGGTCCATTAGCACTTGTGGATAATGCCATGCCAGTGGTTGTGATTGCCCCACATGATAAATTGCTTGATAAAGTCAAAGCCAATATGCAAGAAGTGAGTGCTCGCGGCGGAGAATTATTTGTCTTTGCTGATTTAGATAGCAATTTCGAATCATCAACTGGCGTTCATGTTATTCGCACACCACGTCACGTGGGTGTACTTTCTCCTATCGTTCATGTTATCCCTGTGCAATTACTGTCTTACCATGCAGCACTAGCACGTGGAACAGATGTTGATAAACCGAGAAATTTAGCAAAATCAGTAACAGTCGAATAATCAACTGATAAAAAAATGCCCAAAATAATATTAAATATTAATTTGGGCATTTTTAAATAATAAAACATCACATAACAACTAAAAAATAAAATCAATCTGATTGTTTTTAATACAAAAAATTATAAGAAACAAAGATTTTCTATTCTTATCATTTTTTATTTCAAAAAAATAGCATTCGATATATTTACTTAAATTTACATAAAAACAGCATATTTTGCAACATTTTCACACAAATTACCTCAGCGAAAACTTGAATAATTCATTTTAGATATGTTAAGTTAAAAGTGAATTTTAAATACCTGTCAATTTTTCACTATCATTTTTGCTTAAATTTATTGGCATCTGAAACACACTATCTTAAATTAAATATTAATTTTCAATATTAAATTTTATGCTTATTGTCATAAATAACAGTATTATTTATGACAATAGCAAAAGGTACCAATAAACTTCAGCAAAACAATTGGCATTTTTCAACTTTACCAGGAAAATTTCATGCGTAAGAAGAAAAAAGCAGTACAACCTTTGCATTTAAATGACATTACAATCATTGAAAATCAAAAATTAAAAAAAGCCATTACCGCTGCTGCACTAGGTAATGCAATGGAATGGTTTGATTTTGGTGTCTATGGTTTTATGGCCTATGTATTAGGTCGAGTATTCTTCCCTGACATGTCGCCAAGCGTACAATTAATTGCAGCTTTAGCAACATTCTCAGTTCCTTTTTTAGTTCGCCCATTAGGTGGTATCGTATTTGGTGTTCTTGGTGACAAATTAGGACGACAAAAAATTCTAGCCGTCACCATTATCATTATGTCGGTTAGTACGTTTGCCATTGGTTTAATTCCATCTTATGCCAGCATTGGCATCTGGGCACCCATATTGCTACTTATCGCCAAACTGGCGCAGGGATTCTCTGTTGGTGGTGAATATACGGGAGCAGCTGTTTTCGTTGCCGAATACTCGCCTGATAACAAACGAGGTTTTTTAGGTAGTTGGTTAGATTTTGGTTCTATTGCTGGCTTCGTGCTCGGCGCAGGTGTTGTGGTATTAATCTCAACCTTATTGGGCAATGAAAACTTTGAAGCATGGGGCTGGAGAATTCCATTCTTTATTGCAGGTCCATTGGGTTTAATTGGTTTGTACTTACGCCATGCTTTAGAAGAAACACCAGCTTTCCAACAGCATGTAGACAGCTTAAGTGCTGATGATAAAGCCAATATTAGCGCTCCCAAAAAAGTTTCTTTTAAAGAAGTTTTGGCTAGCAACTGGAAAGGTTTATTGGTTTGTGTTGGCTTGGTTATCACGACTAACGTTACCTACTATATGCTTTTAACTTATATGCCAAGTTACCTATCTCATAACTTAAACTACTCTACTGACCACGGTGTATTAATTATTATTGCGATTATGTGCGGTATGTTATTTGTACAACCTGTCATTGGTTTATTAAGTGATAGATTTGGTCGAAAACCCTTTGTAATTGGCGGTAGTATTGGTTTGCTTTTCTTGGCTATTCCAAGCTTTCACTTAATTAACAGTGGCTCAGTTGCATTAATTTTCTTGGGTTTATTATTATTGGCCATTATGCTCAACTGTTTTACTGGCGTTATGGCATCAATTTTACCGGCTATATTTCCAACAGCCATTCGTTACAGTGCCATGGCAATCGCATTTAATATATCGGTATTGGTTGCGGGCTTCACGCCAACAGCGACTGCATGGTTAGTTGAAGTAAGCCAGAACTTATACATGCCTGCTTACTACTTAATGGTTGTTGCTGTCATTGGTATTATTACTGGTGTAAAAATGAAAGAAACGGCTAACCGCCCATTAAAAGGGGCAACACCAGCAGCATCTAGTAAAGCAGAGGCGAAGGAAATTTTAGCTGCTCACTACGATTTAATCGAAAGCCATATTGAAACCCTTGATGAAGAAATCGAACGTTTACAAAAAAAACGAGCTTCACTCATTGATCAGCACCCTAAATTAGACCACTAATTTAATTTTAATCTGACTAAAAAACCATCATGCTAACTTCATGGTGGTTTTTTTAATCCATATAACTAGAATGCATTAGCTAACAACAAAGCATTCTTTCCCTTTTTATGCATTGCCTATTAAAGTAATTCCTTTAAAAACAATAGCTACCGAGGGATAATTCATGAGAAACATAACAACGTTTGCTTCCATTTTCACCATAGCAGCTTTAACAGCCTGCTCGCCTGAAGCTAAGCAAGACAATGCTCCCGATTCAGCAGACACCACACAAAGCAGTGCCAAACTACTGAATGTTTCTTATGACGTTGCTCGGGATTTATACAAAGATTACAACCCACTTTTCAATCAAGAATACCCCAATGTCACTATCCAACAATCTCATGGCGGCTCGAGTAAGCAAGCTTTAGCTGTTGCCAATGGTTTGCAAGCAGATGTAGTAACGATGAATCAAGGTTCTGATATTGATTTACTGGTTAAAAAAGGTTTAGTTGAGCCTAATTGGGAAACGAAATTTCCAAACAATGCCGTGCCTTTTACCAGTGCAACCGTTTTCTTGGTTCGCAAAGACAACCCTCACCGCATCAAAAACTGGGATGATTTAGCCAAAGAAAATATTAAGGTGGTTATTTCTAATCCTAAAACCACTGGAAATGGTCGTTATTCATTTTTAGGCGCTTATGGTTATGCATTAAAAGCCAATAATAATGATGATGCAAAAGCCAAAGATTTTGTTCGTCAAGTTTTAGCCAATGTGCCGGTATTTGAAAATGGTGGGCGTGCAGCAACGACAACTTTTATTCAACGCAATATTGGTGATGTATTAGTCACTTTTGAAAATGAAGCTAATTTGGCATCAACACAGTTTGGCGCTGGTCAATTTGAAATTGTTTACCCTGAATACACTGTTCGCATGGATAGCCCTGTTGCTGTTGTTGATAGCGTGGTTGATAAAAAAGGCACACGCAAAATTGCCACTGAATACCTTAACTATCTTTGGAGTAAACCTGCTCAAGAATTAGGCGCAAAACTATATCTACGCCCTGCTGATGCTGAAGTGTTAGCTAAACACCAAGATACGTTACCGCCATTAGAAACTTTTGGTCCAAATGAGGTTTTTGGCACTTGGGATGAAATTATGCCGAAATATTTTGGAGATGGCGGCGTATTCGACCAACTAACCACGCGTTAATATAGAAAGGAGTCATCATGCGCTTACTAAAAACACCTAGTGTATTACCTGGGTTTAATATTAGTTTAGGAATCACAGTTTTGTGTTTATCGCTATTGGTTATCTTGCCATTTGCCATGATGGCTTTTAGCACGGCACAAATGGGTTTTGGCGCATTTTGGCATACCATTAGCGAACCAAGGGTGCTGTTATCTATTTGGCTAAGCCTGAAAATGGCTTTTTTTGCTATGTTAACCAATTTGATTTTCGGCACTTTATTGGCTTGGATTTTAGTGCGTTATGAATTTCCCTTGAAAAACTGGGTTAATGCATTAGTAGACCTACCTTTCGCCTTACCAACAGCAGTAACGGGCATAGCATTAGCAACGTTATATGCCCCCAATGGTTGGATTGGTCAATGGTTTGCAAAGTTTGATATTCAAGTTGCTTTTACACCCAAAGGCATTTGGATTGCATTGGTATTTGTCAGCCTGCCATTTATTGTAAGGGCTGTTCAACCAGTGCTTGAAGAACTATCGAACGAATATGAAGAAGCCGCTGCAATACTAGGTGCAAATAGACTGACAACATTTAGAAGAGTTATTTTGCCAGAAATGCTACCAGCTTTATTAACTGGTGCTGGCATGATGTTTGCACGTGCTACAGGGGAATATGGCTCAGTTATTTTCATTGCGGGTAACATTCCAATGGTATCGGAAATATTGCCATTAATTATTACTGGTAAATTAGAACAATATGACGTTCAGGGAGCCTCTGCTATTTCTCTGTTTATGTTGCTTATTTCATTTGCCATTTTATTTTTATTAAATATGAGTCAATGGGCACTCAGTAAACGAGCGGGAGCTAAAGCATGAAAACCAATCCCAATATTACTGAACCACGCTATTTGCAATGGTTATTAATCGGCATTGCTATGCTGTTTTTAATCATCATGTTGATTATTCCGCTAGTTGCTGTGTTTTATGAAGCACTCAAAAATGGCTGGCAATTGTATATTGCTTCTCTCACCAATGATGAAGCGCTTTCAGCCATTCGCTTAACCCTCATTACAACAATGATAGTTGTCCCTGTTAATGCCATCTTAGGCATTGCTATGGCTTGGTTACTGACTCGCTTTAACTTCCGCGGCAAACAACTTTTAACCACATTGCTGGATTTACCCTTTTCAGTATCGCCCGTTGTAGCAGGTTTGATGTTTGTTTTATTATTTGGCGCACATACGGCTATTGGTGGCTGGCTAGAGGCTCATGGCATTCAAATTATTTTTGCGATTCCGGGCATTATCTTAGCAACTTTATTTGTAACCTTTCCATTTGTCGCCAGAGAAATCATTCCGCTCATGCAAGCACAAGGCGATAGCGAAGAACAAGCCGCTTTAATTTTAGGAGCCAATGGTTGGCAAATGTTTTGGCGAATAACACTCCCCAATATCAAATGGGCCTTGGTATACGGCATTATATTAACCAATGCTCGCTCTATGGGCGAATTTGGCGCGGTCAGCATTGTTTCTGGTCATATTCGTGGAGAAACCAATACCATTCCATTGCTAGTTGAAATTCTATATAACGAATACAACTTTACCGCAGCATTCGCACTGTCTAGCGTACTGGCATTACTTGCCTTGGTTACCCTTGCAGTACAAGACATCATTACTCGCATTCAAAATAAAAAAATGGCAGCTGCCCAAAGGAGTAAATAATGAGCATTCAAATTACCCAACTGAACAAACACTTTGATCACTATCATGCCTTACAAAATATTGAGCTCGATATTCCAACAGGAAAACTGGTTTCTCTGCTTGGTCCATCTGGTTGTGGTAAAACCACTTTATTGCGCATTATTGCAGGCTTAGAAAATGCCGATAGCGGTTCCATTTTCTTTGATGACCAAGATGTCACACACACACATGTGAGGGATAGAAAAGTGGGTTTCATGTTTCAGCATTACGCCCTATTTCGCCACATGAATGTATTTGACAATATCGCCTTTGGTTTAACAGTACTGCCAAGAAAAGAGCGCCCCAACAAACAAGCCATTCAAAAAAAAGTAAGCGAATTACTCAAATTAGTACAATTGGATCACTTAGCGAAATCTTATCCCCATCAGCTATCTGGCGGACAAAGACAACGTATTGCTTTAGCACGTTCATTAGCTGTTTCTCCCAAGCTGCTGCTATTAGATGAACCATTTGGTGCTCTTGATGCCAAAGTACGTAAAGAGCTAAGAACGTGGCTACGAGAAATTCATCATGAACTCAACATTACCAGCATTTTAGTCACTCACGACCAAGAAGAAGCATTAGAAATATCAGATGAAATCGTGGTCATGAATCATGGGAAAATTGAACAAATTGGCGATGCTCAAAGCTTATATCAAAAACCAGCAAATGCTTTTGTGACTGAGTTTCTAGGTGAAACCGACTCATTTGAAGGCTTTATTGAAAACAATGCTTGGCATTATCAGCAATTCTCTTGGTCATTGGCTCCTAAAAAATGGCAGCAACAACATGCTATAGCCTACATTCGCCCTCATGAATGGTTGATTAATGAACACAATAAAATGCTAGATGCACGCATTGAAAACATTCATATTTCAGGTGCTTTGACTCACATTTCACTCAGAGATGTCCAACAAAACAAACAGCAAATACACCTTAGCTTAGCCTCAAGTGAAGCACATTCACTGGCATTGCAAATAGGACAAATCTTGCCGCTGGCTCCCAAGCAAATTTATGTATTTGGTAACAATGACTTGATTGATTACATTATCTAAAATTGCATTTAAAACAGGCCCATAACAATCATGGTTATGGGCTATTTTTATGACAATACTTTTCCAAAACAAAAAACAAAGAGATAATAACAATCGAATCAATGCCCATTCATACCTCTAAGATTAAAAAAATTGAACCATTCCAACCTAACCATCCAACCTATTTATCATCATCAAGATTTACCCATGGAGCTACTGCTGCTCGCTGATCCAAATATTGAACTCGTACAGCAATATTATGCACAAGGAAAAGCATGGGCTTTAAAAGCAAACCAACAAATTATTGGGGTTATCCTGATAACACATGTTTCAGAAAAAACGATAGAAATCAAAAATATTGCCATCGACATTAACCATCAGAAACAAGGACTTGCCAAATATTTAATTAACCACATTAAAAATTATGCCAAGCAAAACAACTACCAACATCTCGACATAGGCACTGGAAACAGCAGCTTAAATCAATTGGCGCTTTATCAAAAATGTGGTTTCAGAATGCATCGTATTGAATCTGATTTTTTTATCAAAAATTATCCGCATCCCATTTTTGAAAATGGCATTCAATGCA
>JASLFS010000075.1 GCA_030150505.1 Vitreoscilla sp.
GCTGCCAGCCTGCGCGGCCAGCAATCGGCCCACGCCAGCCAGTAGCCCTCCGCCATGAAAAAAACCCCGCCGCCAGCATCGTGCTGGAGACGGGGTTTTGCATGCGTCGCCATTCAGCACATAGCTGCGGTGCAATGCAAAAAGCCAATCCGAAGATTGGCTTTTTACTTGAAACTTGGTTGCGGGGGCAGGATTCGAACCTACGACCTTCGGGTTATGAGCCCGACGAGCTACCATGCTGCTCCACCCCGCGACTGAAGAATCCATTATAGGTAACACTACGCATCCTGTCAACACCTTTGTTGAAATTAATTCAAATAGCTTACCAAAATGAGTATTTCATCTGCTTTTGAATAAGCAATAATGCATGCTATCTTCTGGATTCGAATGGGTTAAAATAGCCCTATTCGTATTATTACCTGAAAAATTTTTATGTCCGCAATCAAACAACCATTTGCACTATTGGAATATCCAAAGATATTTGTCTTAGCAATGCAAGGGCGTTGGCTTTTTACCATTGCTTTAGTATTGGGTATGGCAATCTGTGCTTATCATCAAATTACCTTGCCTTGGGTATTATTGGGACAAGTTGCTTTTTTTCTATTGATTGTCAATTTTGGCTTATTATTCCTCAATCACCATAATATCCACATTAGCTTGTTGGTGAATATTGGCCTGATTGCCGATACCATCGCCCTAACCGAAGTGCTTATTTTTACGGGTGGCAGTACAAACCCGATGACATCACTGTATTTTTTGCCTATCCTCATGGCAGCCTTGGTTTGTTCGGTACGCTTTGCTTGGGCGGTTTTTTGCTTATGCCTTATTGGTTATTTTTCTCTTTTTTTCTGGCATTTACCATTTCCATTAGCTCAAAATCAACCACAATTGATTTTAAACATTCACCTAAGTGGCATGTGGTTAACCTTTGCTTTCTCGGCAGCCATCATTACCGGGTGGATTTCTTGGTTGGTGCATGCTGTTAACTGGCGTGATTTAAAACTCACGAGAGCTCACCAACAGCAGCAAAAAAATGAACGATTATTGAGTTTGGGCATTAGTGCTGCGACATTGGCTCATCAATTATCAACGCCCATGAATAATTTATTTTTACTACAAGATGAGCTAAAACATCATCCAGATATGCCTGAAAGTTGTTTAGCTGATTTAAACCTCATGCAAAAACAACTTGAACTTTGCACAGAATCCTTACAAAAATTAAAAGCCAGTCCGCAATATGATGAAGAAAAAATTGATTTATCGGTTGTTTTTTTAGATCAATTAGATCAGTGGCGCAATTTACGCCCTGGGGTAAAATTAGCAATCAAAAACAAGTTACCAGAACATTTGATTACCCATGTGAATCCTTTATTTTGGTCGGCATTACTCAATATTTTGAACAATGCAGCGGATGCAGGTACCAATGAAGTTGAAATCTCCAGCTTAATTTTGGCAAACCAGATGTTATGTATTAATATTTACAATAGAAGTGGGCATTTAAGCCACAGCCAATTACAACAAGCAGGTTTGACCGTATTAAATTCAAATAAACCTGCTGGTATGGGTTTAGGCGTTATGTTATCTCATGCCACACTGGCACACATTGGCGGTAGTGTAACGCTAAAAAATCACAGTGAAGGCGGCGTACATGCGCAAATTCTTTTACCATTGTCTCTAGAAAAAGAAACTACTTAATATGCAAACATTTTTATTGGTTGATGATAACGAAACTTTCGCCAGCTTATTGGTTCGAGGTTTTGAGCGCCAAGGTTATCAACTCACTTGGGCAAGAAACTCTGTTGAAGCACTGCAAAAAACTGATATTTTTGATGGCATTATTTTGGATTTAAACTTAGGCAATGAAAGTGGATTACAGCTTTTACCACAACTTGCCGAACAACACCCACATAGCAAAATTATCGTGTTAACTGGTTATGCCAGCATTAGTACCGCAGTCAGTGCGGTGAAGCTAGGCGCTGTCCAATATTTACCCAAACCAGCCAATGTTGATACCATTTTGCAAGCATTTCATGCCGACCAAGAAAGTACTGAAGAAGTTGCTGCGACGCCAGTTCCCGATGAAATGCCATCAATACAACGTTTACAATGGGAACATATTCAATTTGTACTACAACAAAATGATGGCAATATTTCAGCGACAGCAAGAACATTAAATATGCACCGCCGTACGTTGCAAAGAATTTTAAGTAAACATCCTGTTAAGAAATAAACCTTCTACTTCACATTCTTGATGAGAGAATAAAAAAAGCCCATGAATACAAACAATTCATGGGCTTTGTCATAACATTATTAAATCATTTTTTTCAAATCATACAATGCTGTTAATGCATCCCTTGGCGTCATTTCATCAGGGTTTAATTGATTCAATTTTTCTATTAATTCAGCTTGTTCTGTGGTCAATATTGGCTCGTTATTTTGCACGGAATCCTTCGCCATTTCCTCTTCATCATCATCTTCAAACTGGCTAAAAATATCCAGCTGTGGTTGATGCTCAGCAACGGAATCTTCTAAATATTGCAGATGTTTTTGCGCAGCATGAAGAGCTCGCTTAGGTAATCCTGCTAATTTTGCAACAGCGATACCATAACTTTTATTGGCTGGCCCTGCTTCAACATGATGCAAAAAAACAATATCTTGACCTTGCTCTAATGCACTTAAATGGTAATTAATGGCATTTTTAAAATGCTCGGGCAATTTGGTCAATTCAAAATAATGGGTTGCAAACAAGGTAAATGACTGATTTTTTTGTAGTAAATGCTCAGCAATCGCTTGTGCCAATGCCAAGCCATCAAATGTAGATGTCCCTCGCCCAACCTCATCCATCAACACCAAAGATTCTGCTGTGGCATGATGCAAGATATAAGCGGTTTCTGACATTTCCACCATGAAGGTTGAACGGTTGCCTGCTAAATCATCAGAAGCACCGATTCGTGTGAAAACTTGGTCAATCGGACCAATTTGTGCCTTACTTGCTGGCACAAAACTACCGACATAGCTTAATAAAACAATCAAAGCAACTTGTCTCATATAGGTTGATTTACCACCCATATTCGGACCTGTTAAAAGCATTAATTGGCGTTTATTATCCAAAGTACAATCATTGGCAATAAATTGCTGAACTTGTCTTTCAACCACTGGGTGCCGTCCTGCTTGAACCTCCAAAACAGGATAATCAACCAATTCTGGACAAACCCAATTCTGCTCGCTTGCGACTGCAGACAATGTGGCCAAAACATCTAAACTGGCTGCAGCTTTAGCTATCTTTTGCAAAGTTGGCAAAGCATGCTGTAAATCGCGCAACAGAGCTTCATATAATTTTTTTTCTAAAGCCAATGCTTTGTCTTGCGCTGTTAATACTTTATCTTCAAAGGTTTTTAATTCTGGCGTGATAAAGCGTTCAACATTTTTTAATGTCTGACGACGCTGATAATCACTGGGTGCATCATCAGCTTGGGCTTTGCTCAATTCAATATAAAAACCATGCACCCGATTAAATTCAACTTTTAAGGTGCTTAATCCCGTACGCTCTTTTTCTCTGGCTTCAAGCGCCAATAAAAATTCATCACCATGGTTTTGAATATTGCGCAGTTCATCGAGCTCGCCATCAAAACCATCATTGATAACACCGCCATCGCGCAACCATACTGATGGCTCAGGCAAAATTGCCGTGGTCAATTGTGCAGCTATGCTTCGCCCTTCAGGAAAAACATCCGTTAAAGTAGCCAACAAACTACTGTCTAAAATGCTTTCAGGGAGCCTAAATTCAGCAAGAGCCAGCAAGCTATCACGCAAACTAGCTAAATCTCGTGGTCGTGCGCTTAATAACGCAATGCGTGCTGCAATTCGCTCAATATCAGCCAAGTTTTTCCAAGCTTGATGAATAATCAAATGGTGCTCTAGCAAAGCTGTAATGCCTTGCTGCCGTAAAGCAACATGCTGACGTTGACGCAGTGGATTATGCAACCAAGTTAACAATAAACGGCTGCCCATGTGCGTAGCACAATGATCCAGTACTGAAAATAAAGTAGGTGCAGATTTACCGCTCAGTGTTTGACTGATTTCTAGATTTCGGCGCGTGGCAGCATCTAAAGTAATAAATGCTTCATCACTTTCCAAGCCAATTGAATCCAAATGCTGCGGTAATTTTGATTGTGTTAATTGAATGTAATTTAGCAAAGCACCAGCAGAACCAATTGCCAAAGTATGCTCTTGATAATCTAAACCAAAACCCAATAAATCTTGGCAATCAAAATAACGCTTTAATAAATCTTCAGCAGAATCTGCTGCAAATTGCCACGTATGAACATATGTAACTGCTGCATCGCCAATGGCTGGCAAATGAATTTTACGATTATCGGGTAATAGAATTTCAGCCGGCTTCAAACGCTCTAACTCATGAACCAAACGCTCAATGGCCACTGTTTTAACTTTGAATTCACCACTTTGCAATGACAACCAAGCCAAACCCACTTGTTTTTTATCCGCACAAATGGCCAAAACACGGTTGTTTTCTTTGTCTTCTAATAACGCACTGTCGGTTAATGTTCCTGGCGTAATAATTCGCACAACTTTGCGCTCAACAGGTCCTTTACTGGCACCAACTTCGCCGACTTGCTCACAGATAGCGATGCTTTTACCTAACTTTACTAACCGTGCTAAATACTGCTCTGCAGCATGAAAAGGCACACCAGCCATTTTAATCGGCTCGCCATCCTTTTGCCCACGAGTCGTTAATGTAATATCCAATAATTTTGCGGCTTCCACTGCATCATCAAAAAAGAGCTCATAAAAGTCACCCATTCGATAAAACAATAACTTATCTTGATGATCTGCTTTAATTCCTAAATACTGAGCAATCATCGGAGAAACATTGGGCTTGGCTTTTTGCATAGTAAAGTAGCTTGTCCTAAAGAAAAAAAAGAAAATATAACAACAAACTTTATTGTAATTCAAATGCTCATAATTCCCAATTCACTACCTAAACCAAATCTAAAAATAATGGCACGTCTTTTAAAAGCACAAAATTTATATTATGTTATGGCAATTCAATCTCGTATCAATCAACTTGGTAAAAGCAATAGGGAAATCCATCTATGGGGACTCGCAAAAATTTTGTTCGCATTGGCATCACTGCTACCTTAACAATATTGTTAGCTAGCTGCGGTACCAATATTCCAAAACCCACCTTACCACAAGTTAGCCCAGAACAAACAACACCACCAGGTGCAGTTTATGGCACACCAAATGTGAATGTTCGCTATACATCAGTGGGTTTTAACAACTTACCAAATTGGCAACAACAACATTTTTCACAAAGCCTAATTGCATTTAAACGGGGCTGTGAAAAACTACAAAACAAACCTCAATGGCGCAATGTTTGCCAACAAGCTCAATTGATACCAAACAAAGACAATACTGCAAAAAAATTCTTTGAATACCATTTCACCCCTTGGCAAATTACCGACAATGGCAACCACCAAGGTACGGTAACAGGCTATTATGAGCCGGTAATGAAAGGTGATACTCACCAAACACGCCAAGCTCGCTTCCCCATTTATGGCGTTCCAAACGATTTTATTTCCGTTCCGCTACCAACCCAATATCAAAACAGCAAAGCAGCTGTTCGAATTCAAGTAACTGGCAAAAATTCAGGCTCAATTAACAATGCAGGGCAATACACTGCTAATTTAAGCCAATTTCCCATTACAGAACGCAGCCGAGCCATTAAAGGTCGCATCGTAGGCAATCAATTGGTTCCCTACTACACTCGAGCAGAAATTAATGCTGGGGCAATTAACGGTAAAGCACCCATTTTAGGCTATGCTGACGATCCTGTTGAACTGTTCTTCTTGCACATTCAAGGCTCAGGCCGTTTACAAACACCGAAAGGTCAATTTGTGCGCTTAGGCTATGCGGATAAAAATGAACATCCATATCAATCCATTGCAAATTACATGGTCAAAATGGGCTATTTGCCATTAAAAGATACCAATATGCAAGGCATTAAGGCATGGATGAAACAACATCCTGATAAATTAGCTGAAGTATTGGGTCAAAACCCAAGCTATGTTTTCTTCCGTGAGCTTCCAGATACAGGCGCAGGTCCAATTGGAGCGCTTGGCGTGCCACTAACTGACGGCTATTCAACAGCGGTTGATAAACACCATGTAGAACTTGGTGCACCCATGTTCCTAACAACCACTCATCCGACACAAAACCAACCAATACACCGTTTAATGATGGCACAAGATACAGGTTCTGCTATTAAAGGCGGCATCAGAGTAGACTTTTTCTGGGGTTTTGGTGATGCGGCAGGTGAAGTAGCAGGCAAAATGAAGCACCCGGGGCAAGTTTGGGTTTTACTACCAAATGGCTACCATCCTCGCTATTTGCCTTAATAATGAAATGACCAATAAAAAAGAGTACTTAAACCGTACTCTTTTTTTATGATTGGCATCCAACTGGAAAAATACTTTGCAAAGCTTGCTGATAAATCTCTGCTTTCTTAGTGAGCTTCATCGGATAGGCCCGTGAACTTGATGGCATACGATAAAGTTTTAATTTCCGCTGCTGATAATCAATGTCAACGCACTCACCCACTTTAGGCAATTTATTAAGAGCAAATTGTCCACAGGCAATACCCGTCGCCTTTTCTCCAGTGGTAATAATCATTTCACACGCAGGTATTTTATCCAAAAGCTCACGAATATTACGTTCTTCAATCACTTCTAAAAACTTATCCGAGGCATTTCCTTGCTGGCGATACGCTTTATAAACAGTATCATTCAATGCAATGCCTTGTTGCTGACAAAAAGCCACAATTTTATCTAAATTAATTTGTTTATTGGCAACATCCATTAAGTAATCTTTATCTTGAAAAAAGATTAATCCCATAATGCGCCACATATCATTGGTAAAATTTGGATAATAAAAATACTCGCTCCAACGCGCTAAAGGCGGAGGGAAAGAGCCCAGCATCAACACTTTGGCATTTTTTGGCAAAAAAGGCTCTAAAGGATGGGTTTCAATTAACTTATTAATCATAATTAATAAACAATAACTCCTAAAACAGCAATGCTAACATAATCTATTTTTCTAATGGCTTCATCAGCGCAACCTCTAATCTACCCATGATGGCAAACGCAACAGGTGCCTAGGCATTATTTATCTGTAATTTAAAATTACATAAAATAATTAAAAAACATTAACATAACTTAATTAACACCCATTCATAATCATTTAGCATCATGTTAAAATAATCAAACTTGAGGACAATATAAAAAAATAACTTAGGCTAAATAATTATTATGAAAAAATCAAATCTTAACTTAGTCATGGTATCAGTACTTAGCGGTTTATTTCTCACTGCTTGTGCTGATGACAAACCCACTGCTGTTATAGCTGAAACCATCGCTTCCGAAGATGATACGGCGACCGCAGTTCCTTCTGAACACACACAAATGGAAGCTTATAATTACTATATCCGAGCAGGAAATAGGATGACCAACATTACTGGTTTTGGAACTTCATTGCCAGAAGCATTCAAAAAATACTCTGCTCAAAAACTAGGTAGCGCACAGCCTACAACTAAAAATCCCAAGTTGTATCTTTCTCATGATGTCATTTTGCACATCACTGAATACTTACAACAAGCGATTGCTTTAAATTCTGGTGGCTATAATCAAGAGTTAGATACCATTGCGCCTAATTTGCTACAGACAGCAGAACGCCTTAATAAACTAGCTGAAGAATTGGATCTTTATCTAAAATCCAAAGCTTATTTAGAGGATAATTTTGAGCTAATTCGCAGTAAAAATAACGAATTTGAACGTTTATTTGAACAGTTTATTCAAGAAGCTACTCAATATCAAACGGCTTTAATGGTTGCTGAAGATAAGGTACAACTCATCTTTATTCAGGAGCTAAAAGATAATGGCCAAACAACTGAAGTCGCTAAACACAAAGCCATTCGCTCTGCTAATATCATCGTGAATCTCATTAACCGCAATGATAATTTATCTGAATCGAGAATAATGGAGCAAGTTGATGCTGAAATTGAGAATATTGAAAAGCAGTTAAATCATTTAAGAGGTAACCAATATACTGTGGCACGAACACAATTAACCTCTTTTATTGATAGCTGGCAGGAATATAAATCTACTCAAAATCCAGCAAGATTAAGCGGGATGATTCAACAATATAATGCTGCTCTTCGCTAACATTCATGGCGATAAGCTATTTAATTAAATGAATATAAACTCATCACAGCCTATACTTAAATGTATAGGCTTTTTTCAGTTATTTATGGCTAATCATTTAAATTACTGGCTATCCCCATGACTAAAAAGTCTTTTTAGCGTAAAATATCTACTTTATTTCTTCAACCAGTTGCTAGAAAAACGACATGATTGAATCAGAACAACTCAATGCGATTTATCATCATTTAGATGATTTAGAAACTCGCAACACCGACATTCGGGGGTATCTTTGACTACGATGGTAAAAAAGACCGTCTAGAAGAAGTTATTGGTTTATCGGAAGATCCCGACCTTTGGAATGATCCTAAAAAAGCCCAAGAAATTGGCAAAGAACGCAAAGTACTTGAAGGCATTGTTGTGGTGTTAGATAACATCACTCAAGGCATTGAAGACAACCGCATGCTGTTGGAAATGGCTGTGGATGAAAAAGATGATGACGCTATTTTAGCTATCCAAGATGAAGTTGATGTTTTGGAAAAAGCGATGGCTGATTTAGAATTCAAGCGAATGTTCGACCAACCTGCTGATGTGAATAATTGCTTTATTGACATCGTTGCTGGTGCTGGTGGTACTGAGGCGGAAGACTGGGCGGGCATGCTATTTCGCATGTATTTGCGCTACGCTGAGCGCAAAGGCTTCAAGGTTGATATTTTAGAAGAAGATGAAGGCGATATTGCTGGTATTAACCGTGCCACTATTAAACTAGAAGGCGAATACGCCTATGGTTTATTGCGTACAGAAACAGGCGTTCATCGCTTGGTTCGTTGCTCTCCTTTTGATTCTGCTAATAAACGCCATACTTCATTTACTTCCGTGTTTGTTTATCCTGAAGTAGATGATAGTTTCGAAGTGGAAATTAATCCGGCTGATTTACGTGTAGATACTTACCGTGCCAGTGGCGCTGGTGGTCAGCATATTAATAAAACTGACTCAGCTGTTCGGATTACGCATAATCCAACGGGAATTGTGGTGCAGTGTCAAAATGACCGCTCGCAGCACCGTAACCGTGATGAAGCAATGAATATGCTAAAAGCCAAATTGTTTGAACTTGAAATGCGTAAACGCAATGAAGCCAAACAAAGTTTAGAAAATTCTAAATCTGACGTGGGCTGGGGGCATCAAATTCGCTCATATGTATTTGACCAGTCTCGTATTAAAGATTTGCGAACAGGTCATGAAGTCGGCAATATTCGTGCTGTTATGGATGGCGATTTAGACGACTTTATCGAAGCCAGTTTAAAGCAAAATGTATAGATAACTTCAGGCAGCTTACTTTTTTAAAGAAGCTGCCTGAATTGTGTTAACCCAATCGTTTTATAGAGATGATTCATGATTAATCCTATTGTTGCACTCTCTCCATTAGATGGTCGCTATGCTAAATCTGTTGAAGCTTTGCGTCCTATTTTCTCTGAATATGGCTTGATGAAAGCCCGTGTTCGCGTGGAATTAAGTTGGTTAAAAGCACTGGCTGCTGAACCAAAAATTACGGAAGTTCCTGCTTTTAGTAGCTTTACTATCAATGAAATTGACAATGTTATTGAGTCATTCTCAATTGATGATGCCGAAGTGGTTAAAACCATTGAAGCACGCACTAACCATGATGTTAAAGCCATTGAATATTGGCTTAAAGAACGTTTTAGCGGCGTTCCTGAAGTTTTAGCTGTTAGCGAATTCATTCACTTTGCTTGTACCAGTGAAGACATCAACAACTTAAGCCATGCTTTAATGCTAAAAGAAGCTTTGCATGATGCTTATTTGCCAACCATGGCTGGCATTACGGCTAAGCTAAAAGAAATGGCTCACGAATTCGCTGAAATGCCAATGATGTGCCGCACCCATGGCCAACCAGCAACACCATCAACAATGGGTAAAGAAGTTGCCAATGTATTGGTCCGTGTTGAGCGCCAATTAAAACAAATTAGCAACCAAGAATTTTTAGGCAAAATTAATGGCGCTGTGGGTAACTACAACGCTCACTTAGTGGCTTATCCTGAAGTAGATTGGGAAGCACATTGCCAAAGCTTTGTGGAAAACGATTTGGGTTTAACATTTAACCCATATACGATTCAAATTGAACCTCATGATTATATGGCTGAGCTTTTCCAAGCCATGAGCCGAATCAATACTATTTTAGTGGATTTTAACCGAGATGTTTGGGGCTATATTTCTCTTGGTTACTTCAAACAAAAAGTAAAAGAAGGCGAAGTTGGTAGTTCAACAATGCCACATAAAGTTAACCCAATTGACTTCGAAAACTCAGAAGGTAACTTGGGCATGGCAAATGCCATTTTAGGCTTCTTGGCTGAAAAATTACCTGTTTCTCGCTGGCAACGTGACCTAACTGACAGCACAGTATTGCGTAATATGGGCGTTGGTTTTGGCTACACTATTTTAGGCTTAGTTGCACATTTGCGTGGTCTAAACAAATTGGAAATCAATACAACAGCATTGCTAGCTGATTTGGATTCAACTTGGGAATTGCTAGCAGAGCCTATTCAAACAGTAATGCGTCGCTATGCTGTACCAAATCCATATGAGCAATTAAAAGATTTAACTCGTGGTAAAGGTGGTATTACGCCAGAAACCCTAAAAATCTTCATTGAACAATTGGAAATTCCTGAGCATGAGAAAGCTAAATTATTAGCACTTCGCCCAGATACATACATTGGTAAAGCCATCGAATTAGCTAAACGTGTATAAGCTTTAGTCCAATAAAAACAGGCTGCCTGAAAGGTTTCAGGCAGCCTGTTTTGTAATGTCATTATTAAAACTTAGGACCTACTTCTTCACTGACTTGTGCATAAACCAAAATGGTAAAGACACCTGTACCACCTAAAATATTACCAATACACGTTGGTAATAAAAACTTAATCCAATAATCATACATATTGGCATTGCCCTCAAAAATCCAATAAGCCATTTCTGCAGAACCAACAACCACATGGGTAAAATCGCCCAAGCTGATTAGATAAGTAAAAAACATAATCACCCAAAAACCAGCTACTTTTGCCGTTGGCATCATCCACACAATCGATGCAATTAAAATCCCAGCAGGAATGCCACGAATCAAATTTTCAACAATATCACGGCTGGCAATGTGAGCTGCAATTTCATCCATCGCTATTTTAAACTCAGGATTAATCGCAATTGAATGGCTTAAAAAATAAGCAGCCAAAGTGGTGCCAACCAAATTGGATAACAAGACAATTGCCCACAACCGCCATACGGATAAAATCTTTTTAAACTTAAGTGGGTTAAACATCGGCACCACAGTTGTAATGGTATTTTCAGTAAATAACTGCATTCTTCCTAAAATAACCAAAACAAAACCAACGGTATAACCAAAATTGGTAATCATGGGCGCCCATGTAGTATCGGGCACATAGGCCATAAAAATGGCTTTACACAAAAATGAAAACGAAATCACAATACCAGCCGCAATTCCTGAGAACATTAATGACCGAGCAGGTCGTTTTAACTCCTCAATACCATCTCGGCGAATAATTTCATAAACCAATCGTGGCGATAAGCGCTCATGCTCCTCAATCGCAACACGATCACGATAAGATAAAGATTTCGAATTTTCAGTGTTTTTTTCCATAGGCACAATATAAAAATAGTTAAAAAAATTAAGCTTTCAAGCTGCTTAAATGTTGCTGCACAGCTAAATAAGCACCAAAAACAGCCAAGACAGACATTAATGTAAAGACAAGTAACAACTCCACAGAAGTGAAAAACCGGTATGTTAAAGCTATCCCATACGGCACTAAAATCTCACTTAACAAAGGCGTCATCGTTTTCATCAACCACATGCACAAAACAATGCTTAACAACATAGAGAACAAACCTTGCCACCATGCTTGAAATAAAAATGGACGACGAATAAAAGAACTTGATGCACCCAAAAGCTTGGTAATCTCAATCTCATCTCGCTGGCTTAAAATCTGCAAACGAATAGTATTGTGAGCCACCAAAACAAACGCGACACTCAATGTAATAGACAAGAACCAGACAATCTTATGAGACAACTGATTCATTTGGTACAACGTATTTAACCACTCCGTATCCACGTTTGCCTGTTCAATCATCGGCAAGGCAGACAACCCCTGTTGTAACTTTTTCACATCATCAGGAATAGCACTTTTTGGCGTAATCACAAACGCATCTGGCAGCGGATTTTCATCCAAAACATGAATCAAATCCTGCTCACCCATGCTTTTTTGTAAATCATCAAGCGCCTGCTCCTTGCCAATAAACTCAACCTTACCAATGCCTTCATGGCTAGATAATTGTTTTTTAACCAGCTCAATATCAGCATTATCTGCCGTTAACTCTACAAATAAAGTAATTTGTGGAACCGCAGAAAGCTGCCCAACCACAGCCTGAAAACTTTGTGTCGCCAAATACAAAGCCAATGGCAATGTTAACGAAACTGCCAACATAACAAGCGTTAGCAAACTACCAAAAGGCTGCTTAAGCAATCGTCCTAAGGCATTTTTTGCAGCTTCAAGATGCAAAGATAAATACTGAATCATGAGCAAAACCGTCCTTCTTTTAAGCGCAAAATCCGATGACCATAATCAGCCATTAACGTTTCATCATGAGCAGAAATCAACACAGTTGTTCCAGCCTGATGGAACGTACGGAACAATTCCATAATATCCAAAGCATATGCTCGATCTAAGTTCGCCGACGGCTCATCTGCAATCAACAACGTAGGCTGATGCACAACCGCACGAGCAATACACAACCGCTGCTGTTCACCGCCAGACAAAGTAATGGGATCCGCCATTTCCTTGCCTTTTAGCCCCACTTTATCAATGGCAACCAATGCCCTTTTTTGTGCTGTTTTAGCATCGTAGCCAATTATTTTCAAAGGTAACAACACATTTTGCAAAACATTGCGGTCGTATAAAATTTTATGGTCTTGAAAAACAATGCCAATATGCTGACGCAAATAACCCAATTGGTTATCATTCAAAGCACCTAAATTTTGATTATTCAACATTACCTTGCCACTGGTTGGCTTAATAATCCCTGCAATCAATTTCAAAATGGTTGATTTACCAGCACCCGAATGCCCTGCTAGAAAAATCATTTCACCTTTATCAATGGTAAAACTCAGCTTATTTAAAGCCTGAAAATTACCAGGATAAATCTTGCTAACTTGTTCAAATCGAATCATCGTTGCACCCTAATCTTAATTTTGATGTATTAACGGCGACTGGACATTAATACAGCCCAAATAATCAAACTACCGCCCATCATCATTTTTAGCGTTGGACTTTGCCCTAGAAAAACCCATGCAATTATAATTGCATATACTGGCTCTAATGCAATAATCATCGCCACCAACCGTGCTTTTAAAACCTGCAAACTGGTCAAAAATAAGTGGTAAGCCCAGAAAGTACAAAACACCCCAATACAAGCTATCCAAAACCAATCATTCACCGAAAGCGTTAACATTATTGGCCCTGAAATGGGCAGTAAAGCAATGCTAATCGCCAAATATTGCCACCAGCACATCTGCATACTCGAAATGGTATTAACCTGTACCAATCGATAATACACGGCTAAAAAGCCATAAACGCTGCCAGAAAGAATACCAAGCAATAAACCCAGCGTTCCACTGTTTCCCCAATCAAAGCTTGGCGTAATCAATAATAAACCAATACTAATCACACCAATCAACAACCACTCTTTGCGCTGCAATTTTTCTTTAAAGAAAATAGATTCAAAAACGGCTGTCGCAGCAGGAAAACATGAAAAACCCAAGGTACCAATGGCAACGCCACCCAGCTGAATAGCCAAAAAGAAAGTAAACCAATGCGTGGCTAGTAATAACCCAGCAATAATTAAATGTACTACCGATTTTGTGGAAATATTCTGCCAAGGTTTTTGCCGAGTAACAATAAACAACAATGTAATGAATACCCATGCAAAAGCAGCACGTCCCAACACAATTGTGTCAGCACGTGCTGCAACCAAAGCACCAAAAATCCCTGATAAGCCATACAATATTGCTGCAAAATGCATCTTCAGTAGTGGATTTTTAAACATTTTTATCCTAAAAAATATTAAGCGTGCTCTCCATCATCCAGCAAAGCATCAACATATTCTTTGGCACTAAAAGGACGTAAATCATCAATGCCTTCACCCACACCAATAAAACGAACAGGTACAGGTCTATTTTTTGCCAAAGCAGCAATCACGCCGCCCTTAGCCGTGCCATCTAATTTAGATAAAATCAAACCAGTTAAACCTAGCGCATCATCAAAAGCGACCACTTGATTAATGGCATTTTGTCCAATATTGGCATCCAACACCAAAATAATTTCTTGTGGTGCATTGGGCAAAGCTTTCTGAATAACACGCTTCACTTTTTTAATTTCTTCCATCAAGTGCAATTGTGTTGGCAATCGACCAGCCGTATCTGCTAAAACCACATCAATGTTTCTGGCTTTCGCAGCTTCCATGGCATCAAAACAAACAGCAGCTGAATCACCGCTAGCTTGAGAAATAACCGTTACATTATTGCGCTCGCCCCATTCGATTAACTGCTCACGAGCAGCTGCACGGAAGGTATCGCCCGCAGCCAACAAAACGCTCTTACCTTGATTTTGAAAATACTTAGCCAGTTTACCGATTGATGTTGTTTTGCCTGCGCCATTCACACCCGCCATCATAATAACGAATGGTCCTTCACTTTCAGGCAAAACCAAAGGTTGCTCTAAAGGCTCGATTAGCTCAAACAAAGCTTCTTTTAAAGCACCACGCAACTCATTACCGTTTTTCAAGCCACGCAAACTAACTCGATTGCGCACTTCTTTTAACAAATGTTCAGTGGCTTCAATACCCATATCACTTGTTAACAAAACAGTTTCTAATTCTTCGTATAAATCTTCATCAATCTGACCGCCACCAAACACACCAGCCAATGATTTAGCCAATTGATTACGAGATTTACTCAAGCCTTGTTTTAAGCGAGTCGTCCAACCCAATTTACTTGGTTTTTCTTCTGCTTTTAATTCAGGCTCTACAGATACTTCTGGTTCTGCTTCCGCTTTTTGTGGCTCTGCAATTTCTTCTGCAACAACTTCTACCACCGCCTCAGGGTTAGCTACCTCAATTTCTGGTTGAACAATAATTGTTTCACGTGAAACATTGTTCACTTCTTCTGCATTCGCAGTTTGTTCCGCCAACTCTTGAGCTGCTGCACGCAATTCATCAGCAACTTGTTGTATTTCAGGGTTTGCTTCTTCTGTGATTTGTTGTGAAGCTGAGACAATCACCTCTTCGGTTACTTCTTTCACTGCAACAATAGCTTCTTCTGTTGTATCCGTTATTTGATTAACGGTATCTAATTTCGCAACAGTCTCTTCTATTTTTTCAGCGACAGTTTCCTCAAGTTGAGTTATCTCTTTATCATTATTTAGTACAGTTGTGTCTTGAGCATCTTTTTTGTTATGCTCTTTTGACTTTTTTCGCTTAAAGAAACCAAACATAGTATATTTAACGTCCAAATGGAATTAATCATCGTGGCGTATTGTAACGCAATTTAACAAGGATAAATGTATGTTTCGCAAATGTCTTGTTTTCATTTCATGCTCTTTGGTGCTTAGTACGCCATTGTTAGCAAAAACCCTTAAAGATACTTTACCAAATGGCTTAACCATTGTAGCAAAAGAAGATAATAGAGCACCTGTTGCAGTTACCCAACTATGGTACCGCATTGGTAGCATTGATGAGAATGTTGGTAAAACAGGTTTAAGCCATGTTTTAGAACACATGATGTTCAAAGGAACATCTTTTGTTCCTTTGAACATCATGTTTTAGAACACATGATGTTCAAAGGAACAAAAGATGTTCCTGCTGGCGAATACACCAAAAGAATTTCAGCTTTTGGTGGGCAACTCAATGCCTACACCAGCCGAGATAGAACTGTTTATTACCAATCGTTCGCCGCCAAACATTTGCCTGAAGTATTAAAACTTGAAGCAGACCGTATGGCGAACTTAAATTTTTCTGATAAAGATTTTGTGAATGAAATGGAAGTTGTCAAAGAAGAGCGCCGCATGCGCACTGATGACTCCCCTGCTGGCGTTTTGTGGGAAGCAGTTTATAAAGAATCATTCCAATCACCCAATGAAAAAGCACCGGTCATTGGTTGGATGGAAGATTTAGATAATATGAAACCAGATG
The DNA here is from genome assembly GCA_030150505.1 of Vitreoscilla sp. Classification (GTDB taxonomy): domain Bacteria; phylum Pseudomonadota; class Gammaproteobacteria; order Burkholderiales; family Neisseriaceae; genus JASLFS01. Next base: position 16,482 of record JASLFS010000075.1, read on the forward strand.
ATGCACGTGATTGGTACAAACAATGGTACACGCCAAACAATGCTACTTTGGTAGTCATTGGCGACTTTAAGGCTGAAGATGTCATGCGTGAAGCAAAAGATGCTTTTGGCCATATTCCTAATCAACCCATTAGCAAACGCCATGATGCTCTGGAAAAACGCCATACTGGCTACAAATCAGTCACCGTCACAGCGCCATCTGAATTACCCATGCTATCGCTCAATTACCGTGTTCCGCATTTGGATTCTTTGGATAACAAAGAAGCTTATGCTTACCAAATTTTAGCAGCCGTTTTAGATGGGCATGCAGCCAGTCGTTTAGAAAAACACTTGGTTCGCCAAAAGCAACTCGCTGTTTCAATTGGCATTGCTTACAGTGGCACAATTCGTGGTGAAGAGTTATTTACCATCGTTGCCTTGCCTTCTGCTGGCGTTAGCGTGGAAGAGTTAGAAACGGCCATCAAAGCCGAAATTCAAGACATTGCTCAAAATGGCATTCACAAAGATGAATTAAAACGCATTCATACACAAATTGATGCTTCTTATATTTATCAACAAGATTCAATTTCATCTCAAGCCAGCGAAATAGGTGTTTTGGAATTATTAGGATTTGGTTATGAAGCCAAAGATGCCATCCGCAAAAACCTACAACGCGTTAGTATCAAAGATGTGCAAAATGCGGCTAGCGCTTTAACGGATGATACGTTGACCCGTGTATTACTTGAGCCTACTGCGATTAATACCAGTCAGAAAGGGAAATAATCATGAAATTATCAAAATTACTGACGATTGTCGTAGCCATAACCATGCCGCTAAGTAGTTTTGCCATTGATATCCAAAGCTGGACGTTGGATAACGGCGCAAAAGTATTGTTTGTAGAGCGCAATGAGGTTCCCATTGTGGATGTTTCTGTTAGCTTTGATGCTGGCAATCGCCGAGATAATCCCAATAAAATCGGTGTTGCCGATTTAACAGCAGCATTAATGGATACTGGAGCTGGTAAGCTTGATGAAGAAGCCATTAATACTAAAATTAGCGATTTAGCAGTGAATGTTGGCAGCTCTGCTGGGCAAGAAAGAGCCGGTGTTGGGCTGCGCTCTTTAACGAAAAATAGCACGTTAAAACCAACATTATCATTGGCTAATCTCATTTTAACGCAACCCAATTTCGATGAGAAAATCATTGCTCGTGAAAAAGAGCGTGCTATCTTGGGGTTAAAACAAGGTGAAACACAGCCGGGCTTTTTAATGTCACGTGCATTCACAAAACTAAACTACCCAAACCATCCTTATGGCTACAGTGCCAAAACCACTGTTGAAAGCATTCAAGCCATTAATCGTCAAGATTTGGTGGATTTTCACCAACAATATTACCGCACACCTTATGCCACCATTACCATTGTTGGTGATGTAAGCCGCAACAAAGCCAATAGCATTGCTAAAGATTTGCTAAAGGGTTTGCCAACCGATGCGGAACCTTTGCCTGCTATCGTTAAGATTGAAGAAACAAAAGGTCAAACAGAAGTAGTTAAACACCCTGCCAGCCAATCTAGTATTGCCATGGGCTATCCAGTTATCACCATTGATGACCCTGATTATTTTGCCTTGGTTGTGGGTAACTATATTTTAGGTGGTGGCGGTTTTGATAGCCGATTAATGAAAGTTTTGCGTGATGAAAAAGGCTATGTATATGGCGTTAATAGCTCATTTAGCCCTTCACAAGAAAAAGGTATTTTCAGCATCGGCTTAAAAACCAAACAATCTTCACGTGATTTGGCCATGAAAGCAGCAAAATCAGTTCTACAAGATTTTATTAGCAATGGTCCAAATGAAGAGGAATTAAAACAAGCCAAAGCCAATATTGTTGGCGGCTTCCCTCTTCGCATTGATACCAATAGCAAGGTTTCAGGTTACTTGAGCGTTATTGGTAACTATCAACTGCCACTGGATTATTTAGATACTTATCCACAAGAAGTTGAAAAAATTACCATTGCTGATATTAAAAATGCTTGGCAACGTCGCATTAAATTGGATGATTTAAATATTGTTTACACAGCAAATTAAATATCCATTTGATTAATGCAAAAAACAAAGGCTGCCTGAACGTTTCAGGCAGCCTCTTTTTATAGCCATTTAACTTCTCAGCACAATAAAATCATATGTTATAGTAATCAGGTACTTAATTAAAAAAATAACAAAGAGGAATAACAACCATGGCAAATGAAATTTTAGCAGCACTACAACTTTTAAAATCAAAAAAATGGGTCGATTTAACCCACACATTTGGTCCAGATTCTCCGCATTTTTTCATGTTTAATTCAGCAGAATTTAAAACACTATTTGATTACCAAGATGGTTTTTTGGCTCAACAATTTAGTTTCCCCGGGCAATACGGCACCCACATTGATGCCCCAGGGCATTTTGTAGAAGGCAGAAGATTATTAGATGAACTGGATTTACAAGAATTGGCATTGCCTCTCATCGTCATCGACCAATCACAAGCAGCCAAAGCCAATCCCAACTATTCCTTATCCGTTGCCGATATTTTCGCCTTTGAAGCGGAGCATGGGCAAATTGAATCAGGCTCTTTTGTCGCACTGCGCACAGACTGGAGCCAACGTTGGCCGTCACAAGAAAAAATGGATAATAAAAATGAAAATGGCGAAAACCAAATACCCGGCTGGGGATTAGAAGCTTTACAATTTTTATTTAAAGAACGCAGCATTAAAGCCATTGGACATGAAACTTTTGATACCGATGCCGCCATTGATTTTTATAAAAACAAAGCCCTATTAGGTGAATACTTTGTACTTGACCAAGACACCTATCAAATTGAATTACTGGCCAACCTCGACCAAGTTCCCGCCAAAGGCGCCATTATCTTTAATATAGCCCCAAAAGCAGAAAAAGCGTCAGGTTTCCCTGTCCGCTCTTTTGCCATATTGCCATAATATAATTGAAGCTAACTTCGGTTAGCTTCGCAGCAACTCTTTTCGAATTGCCGCCAATTGCCTTCTACTCACAGGCAAAATTTCATCTAAATCTAGAATTTCTGCTCCCCAAGAAGTATTGCTATTCGCATCATCAGCAATCTTTACCAACGAAGCCAAAGCATGGCGCAGTACCAAAGCATTGCGATGAATCCGCAATACCTTATCGCCCAACAAACCTTCCCAGTAAATCAATGTTTTTGGTAAATCATAGCAATTGCCATCAGAAGTCACCAATAAAACACCTTTTTCTTCCGCCAATAAATAACGAGCTTGTTGCCATGGAATATCAATAATTTTATCGCGAGTTTGAACAGTAAAACTCATTAAACCTTGATTAGTATGATCTTGAGGTCTTAATCGAGCCAAAGCTTCTTGTAAGCGAGAACGTTTAATGGGTTTTAGCAAATAATCTGTTGCAGCAAGTTCAAAAGCCTTTAATGCATGCTCTTCATATGCCGTTGTAAAAATAATCGCAGGCACAGAATGGGCAGTTCGTTTTAATCTTTCCACAAAACTCAAACCATCCATTTCAGGCAAACCGATATCCACAAAAGCAATATCCACATCATGTGCATTTAACCATTCCAAAGCAGAAATGGCTTCACTAAACGCAGCCAATACGGTTACATCATTATCTTTCAACAAAATTTTTAACCGCTCTGTCGCTAAAACCTCATCTTCAACAATAATGGCGCTCAACATCTCAACATTCCCCTGTCATTCTAAACAGCGTCTAGTTTAGCAAACTTAGTATCCAATTCCTTAATACCTTCTTTGCCAAAGTTAATAGTTAACTTCGCATGCTCCCCTTTACTCAACGCATCAATAATGACACCCGTGCCAAACTTAGCATGACGAACATTCTGCCCAATATGAAAACCAGCAAAATCTTGCGCTTTAACCATTTTTTCAACCGCTTTTCGTTCCGTTTTACTAAAGCTTTGCTGTGTTTTCGCATAGTTTTGCTGACGGCTTGATAACGAATGAATCACCTCAACTGGAATCTCATCAAAGAAGCGAGAAACCACACCAAACTGAGTCTTACCATGCAGCAAACGCTGCTGAGCAGCTGTTAAATACAAACGCTTTCGAGCCCGTGTAATCGCAACATACATCAATCGGCGCTCTTCTTCTAAACCGCCCATTTCTTGCAAACTTAGCTCGCTCGGAAACAAACCCTCTTCTAAGCCAGTTAAAAAAACCGCACCAAATTCCAAGCCCTTTGCAGCATGCACAGTCATTAACTGTAAAGCTTCTTCTCCCTGCCCTGCTTGATTTTCACCCGATTCTAAAGATGCATTGCTTAAAAATGCCAATATCGGCCATGCCGGCTCTTCCTGCCAATTTTCAGGTAAAACTTCAAAATTGCTATCTTGTGGATTAAAAGCAACCGCAGCACTCACCAATTCATCCAAGTTATCCAGCCGATCTTGGTGATCACCTTTTTGGTTTTGATAATGAGCATACAAACCACTGCCCTGAATGACCAAACTCATCAACTCAGGAAACGGCAAATTCAAAGTATTTTGTTGCAAGCCATCAAGCAAAGTAACAAATGCTTTAACTTTGGCATTACCACTCACGCAAGCCGCTTGCCACAAAGAAATGCCCTGCAACTGCGCTTCTTCTTGCAACTTCTCAATGCTTCTCGCCCCAATACCACGCGCAGGAAAATTAATAACACGCAATACAGCATTGTCATCATCAGGATTCACACACAAACGCAAATAAGCCAATGCATGTTTAATTTCTTGCCGCTCATAAAATCGCAAGCCACCATAAATTTTATATGGAACACCAGCAGCAAATAATGCTTGTTCTAATACACGAGATTGCGCATTACTGCGGTACAAAACGGCCATGTCATCGTAAGAAAAACCTTCTTCTTTGTACAAAGATTTCACTTCATCAATTAAAAAACTGGCCTCAGCTAAATCCGAATCTGCCCACAAAAAACGCAACTTCTCGCCATCGCCTGCATCAGTGTGTAAATTTTTACCCAAGCGCTTATCATTATTTGCAATCACAGCATTCGCTGCCGTTAAAATATGACCAACCGAACGGTAATTTTGCTCTAGCTTAATGGGCTCTTCAATTTTGAATTCACGCATAAAATCAGTCATGTTGCCAACATTGGCACCACGGAATGCATAAATACTCTGATCATCGTCGCCCACGGCAAAAACAGCTGCGTTATCGCCAGCCAATAATTTCAGCCAAGCATATTGCAACTTATTCGTATCTTGAAACTCATCAACCAAAATATGGCTAAATCGATTTTGATAATGCTCACGCAAAATAGGGTTATTTTGTAATACTTCATAACAGCGCAGCATCAATTCCGAAAAATCCACCACGCCATCGCGTTGGCATTGTTTTTCATAACCTTCGTAACATTCAATCAAACGGCGATTATAAGGATCACTTGCCGACAACCTATCCGCTCTTAAACCCGCTTCTTTTTGTCCATTAATGAAACCTTGTAAAGCACGTGGTACAACCACTTCATCACTAATATTCCATTCTTTTAGCAAACGTTTAATTAATGATAATTGATCACTGCTGTCTAAGATTTGAAATGCCTGTGGCAATTGCGCTTCACGATGATGCAAACGCAAGAATCGATGACACAAACCATGAAATGTCCCTAACCACATAGCGCGAATAGAATAAGGCAATAAAGCACCTAAACGCATTTGCATTTCTTTGGCAGCTTTATTGGTAAAAGTTACCGCCAAAATATTATTCACACTAACCTGCCCTGTTTGTAGTAACCACGCAATGCGTGTCGTCAGCACTCGGGTTTTACCACTACCAGCCCCAGCCAAAACCAACGAAGAAGCTGATGGCCAAGTAACAGCAGATAATTGTTCAGGATTCAATCCATCTAATAAATTTGTCGCACTAATTTTCATTATTACCATACTCAAAAGCGCGCCTAAGCGCGCTTAACATGATGATTATTCACATTTATAGCAAACCTTCAATCGGTAACCATGATAAAAACTTTACCACAGCACGCTTAAAGATACCCACATTTGGCTCACTATCATAAACTTGTTTTTTCTCTTGATTAGCATCATAGCTAATCCACTCTAAATCTTTTTCATTTTCTTGCAGTTTCACTTCATAAGCACGTTCTGGCAATCGCACCAACAAACTTTCTGCCATTTGCTTTGCTAAATCAGGATTATCGATAACCAAGCCCATTTCAGTATTAATCCAAGCTGAGCGAGGATCTAAATTCAAAGAGCCAACAAAAACACGTTGGTTATCAATCACAAATGTTTTCGCGTGTAAACTTGAAGCCGAGCTACCCACCAAACCTTTGTCTTTACCTGTTGGTACATCACCTGAATATAGTTTTTTTAATTCAAATAATTCCACACCTGATTTTAATAAATCTCGGCGGTAACGTGCATATCCAGAATGCACGGCAGAAACATCTGTTGCCTCAAGAGAATTGGTTAGCACTGCCACACGGACATTGTCATTTTCCTTAATATCTCTTAGCGCTTGCACACCTAATTCTGTCGGAACAAAATAAGGCGATACAAATAAAATAAACTCTTGTGGCTCACCCAAAGTTTCATCTAAACGTTGAGTAAAATAAGGAATATTTTCCTTACTGCTTGCCATTGCTTTCGCTGGGTCATCTGAAATCAAATGTGTTTTTGACCAATGCCATTGGATATTTTGTTCTTTAATTGCTTCGGCTAAATTGGATTTTTGCAAGGCTTCAAGATATTGTTTTTTATCGGCACGAAACTTCACTCGTGCTTGATCAAAGAGTTTATCAGCATATTCTTTATTTTTTCGAACCGTCACAATATCTTTAAAAGGATAAGATAATTCACTTGCCCAATATTTATCAAAATCTTTGGATAATTCAGTTACCACAGGACCAATGGTAATGACATCCATATCGGCAAAAACCATGCCATCGCCAGCAGCAAAATATTCATCCCCAATATTGCGCCCACCAATCACTGCAATTTGGTTATCCACAATCAAAGATTTATTGTGCATCCGATGATTCAAACGCTTAAAATCAGTCACATAGCCCAATGAACGCATAATTCGATTGGTAAATGGATTAAATAAGCGAACTTCAATATTAGGATGTGCAGTTAATGCGGCAAGAATATCATCCATCCCACGGGTATTATTATCATCCAATAATAACCGTACCCGAACACCACGCTCCGCAGCTTCATAAACTTCATTAAACAACATTTTGCCTGAAGTATCGGGATGCCAAATATAATATTGTAAATCCAAAGACTTATCTGCTGAAGCAATCAATACTGCTCGCGCAACAAAAGCATCATAAGGATCTTCTAACTCATAGATTCCATCAAAAGGAGTATTTTGCTGTACTTGTGGCTCAAGAACACGGCCCAATCGTGTGTTGCTGACATCAGTTAAGTAGTTTGATTCGGTACGATCTTTTTGCTCTGGTAACGTTTGACAGCCTATCAACGTGGCAATGAATCCTAAGCAAATCCAGTGTCGTCCAATCATATAAGCTTTTTTTTGCATGCATTAACCTAATTTTGATAAATGATGATAACTTCAATGCAAGTATGCTTGGTTTATTAAAGTCAGGAGAAAATCGCTTTTTTGAATTTTTATTATGTGATGAATTTGCATATTAACTGCATCGATAAGCCGGGTTCTGTCTTGGACAGTCATTCATCTAGGCACATCATTACTAATGCACTCAAGCAACCTACCCGAACACGGTGCGAGCAGCACCATAGCGCTCTGTTTGGTCTTGCTCCGAATGGGGTTTAGCCAGCGACAACTTGTTACCAAGTGCCCGGTGTGCTCTTACCACACCTTTTCACCCTTACCTGTGCTTAATAAATTAAGCCATCGGCGGTTCAGCTCTCTGCTCCACTTTCCGTCGCCTCTCGACGCCCAGCCGTTAGCTGGCATTCTGCTCTTTGGAGCCCGGACTTTCCTCTCCGTCTTTCGACGCAGCGACTGCCTAACACAGTTAATATGCAATTGTGCATTTTATCAGATTATGGCTTTAATCCATAAAAAATATCCAAAATAAAATGTTAGCAAAATTTTAAGTGCTACAAACTAACTATCTACAAAGACAAATCCCATAAAAAAAAGCAGCTATAAAGCTGCTTTGACATTTCTGTATTTTTAACAGAATTACTTCATAAAATATGTAAAGTGATGATGAGACAGTACAAATCCGGTATTTAAGCATAGTTTTTGCATCACAACGCCACGATTTTCAACTGTTACATTCGCATGAATCTGTTTACAACCTAAACGATTAGCTTCTGCTTTTACCCAGTTTAATAAAGCTTCGCCATATCCTTGGCCAGCAACACTTTCTAAACGAGATAAATCTTCAACCCACAAATGTCTGCCCCAAGCTAAATTATGAGCCAATCGGAAACCGCAAGCTGCAACAGCTTGTTCTTGTCCTGGCACAAAAATTGCCACTAAGCGATAACCATCGGGACGCAGAATATTATCCACTTGGGCTGCGAACATTTTTTCAGACTCTAAATGTGGTCGTAATTCATGCATTACAGCAAATGCCAATGCTGTTTCATCTGCTTCCAATTCCACCACATTTTTTTCGACCACTTCTTGAATGCTATCAGCCAATTTTTCTTTAGCTGCCAACACTTCTCTTGCTGCTTGAGTAACAGGAATGCTTGTTTGAGCTTGAGGCTCATTTTGCATTGCTTGTTCTAGTGAGATATCAGTATCTTGCTCTTGCATTAACTGTTTACAGTCTACAATTCGCAAATCGTTATCATGAGCAAAATCCATCAAAAATTGAAACATTTCAGGATTAACTTCTGCTAATTTTTTATCCACAGCCACACAACGAACTTGGTCGATAAGCATAGGACGAACATATTGGTGATACGACAATCGACCAGTATTAAAAGAAGATAAGATACCTGACAATCGCTCCGACCAATCACTTGGGCGGAATCTTTTTCCTTTATTGGTTATGCCTTGAATAATCACTTCATATGGATTGCAAATGAGCATGGGCTGCACTTTCTTTCTATTTTTTAATAATTGCCACGAACAATCTGTTTAAGTTCAATATTATACCTGAGCTAACACTCAAAATCATTTCTTAGTATAAAAATTAACATCCCAATACAAATTATAGAATAGATTAACAACTTATCCACACAATCCACAGCTTATCCACAGGTTATTGAACCAATGGTTAACAGTGTTTCCTCAGCCTTATCCACAGTTAAATTCGTTTAAATGGTGGTAAGGCTGCTAGCATTTTTTTACCATAAGATGCTGTTTTAATACGATTATCTAAAATAGTTACCCGCCCAGAATCAGACTCAGTACGAATCAAACGCCCTACTGCTTGGATTAATTTAATACTTGCCTCTGGTACAGAAACCTCCATAAACGGATTCCCACCATTTTTACTAATCCAATCATTCATGGTTTTATCAATTGGATTATCAGGCATAGAAAATGGCAACTTCACCACAATAACATGCACACATGCAAAGCCTGGTAAATCCAAGCCTTCTGCAAAACTATCTAATCCAAAGATAATGCTCGGCTGCATATTGGCGATAGCCTCATGATGCCGCTTTAGTAACTCTGTTTTCGGTAATTCACCTTGAATCAACACAAATGGTAAATACTCTTCAGGCAGCCTAAAAGCAACATCTTGCATTTGTTTTCTGGATGTAAACAGTACCAAAGTGCCAACCGCCTCTTGAATATCAATTAGCTTTGGCAACCACTCCGCAACATCCAAAGTATGAGCAACGGGATCTTTTGGGCTGGCTTTAATAGGAGGCAAATACAATTCGCCTTGTTCTTTATAATTAAAAGGGCTATCCAAAGCCAATGTTTCGGTTTCAGGTAGCCACATCAAACCGGTTTGGCGCAGCAATAAATCAAAACTACCCAATGATTGCAATGTCGCCGATGTTAAAACAGCTCCAGCAGCTTGCCGCCACAATTTATTAGCCAAATGTGCAGCACTGGAAATAGGAGAAGCAGAAAAAACAAAATCATTTTTATCTTCTCTGCGGCTGGTAATCCATTTTGCCAATGGCGGTTCTTTTGTATCTGCTTGAACCTCTTGTTCCATTAAATCCCACACAGCACTGATTTGTTCTGCTCGCATCACCGCCATGCCAAAGTCTGTCATGGTTTTATCTAATAGCGCATTATCTTGATTTTTATCACGACGAGCAGCAGATAAAGCATCATTTAATGTATAAATATTTTTCAACAATGACCGTGCACTCATTGCAGTATTTTCAACCAAAATCACCAAGTCCTCAGGAACTTTACCTTGTTCCCATAACCACGTTGGTTCAACATCTTCGCGTTGTTGTTGCAATTCAGGCGTTTCATTTAAATTCCAAATCCACTGACTAAAATGCTCCAGCAAACTCATCGCCGCTTCATCAGCTAAATTAGCAGCTTCATCTTTTTCAGTTATTCCGGCTACTTTGCTGGTCAATGTGGATAACTTTTCCAAGAACCATTGTGCTTGGTTCAAACTATGCTCAGCTGCAAATTGTTTTAATGCTTTTTTAGAAAGGTGGTGCGCCTCATCGATACAATAAAAACTTTGTGCTGGTGCTGGCAAAATCACCCCGCCACCCATGCCAATATCAGCCAATAATAAATCATGGTTAGCAACAACCACATCAACATTTTCCAACGTATCTCTTGCCAAATAAAACGGGCATTCTGGCTTATTTGGACAAGCTGCTTTTAAACAACCATGGCGATCATTGGTTATTTTTGACCACAAACCATCATCAATCGTCGCTGCCCAAGTATCTCTATCACCATTAAACTGACGGCTTGCAAAAGCATCTGCCAATTCTCGCAAACAATCTAAATCTTCCTTTTTGGGTTTTTCTTCCCAAACAGCAACCGCCTCAAAACCCAATAAACTGTCTTGAGCATGATTTTGTGTCATCTGATACAAACGATAAGGGCACAAATAACGCCCACGCCCTTTCGCCAAAGCAAAACTTAAATCCAAACCACTTTTTTCAATCACAAATGGTAAATCTCGATAAACCAATTGCTCTTGCAAAGCCACCGTTGCACTGGTCACGATTAACTTTTTCTCACGTGTTTGCGCCATAATTCCACCAGCCAGCAAATACGCCAAACTCTTACCAACGCCTGTTGGTCCTTCAATCACAGCAACGCTTTCACCTTTTCGCTCAGGTCTATTTTCATCATCTGGATTAATCGCCACTGTCCGACTAAATACATTAGCAATTGCTGCTAACATTTGCCTCTGTGAAGCACGAGGACGAAAGCCAGGAAGATTTTTTGAAATGGCTTTGTAATGATCGGAAATGGCATTTTTTTCGAGTTCTGTGAGCATGGTTTTGATGGCAATCTATAGAAATTCACGCTTGAATAAAAGTAACGATGCTACATTATACTTGTTTCATAACTATCCGTAAGTAATTCCCAATAAACAAAAAAAAGCAGCACAAAGGCCGCTTTTTTCATCATGATTTTTTCAGATGCATTATTTCATATAAATATTATGATAACACCCAATCACCCTTGTGCTGCTTGCTGTTCAATATAAGCTTTTATTAACCCAGTAAACTCTTCAAAACGCTCTAACCTATGATTATCGTCAACATAAACGACAACGGTATTCGGTTGGTTTTGGGCATTAAAATCACAAAAATCGAGCACCTCATCTACTTTAGCTAACAAAATAAAAGCATCGCTAACTTGCGATATCGTCATTAACGCACTGGCTAAATTACTGCTAAATGGTACTGATATACGAAGTCGATTTTCATATTTCAACAGCGGACTTGTTAAGACCAATATCGTTTTCAATCCTTGTGCTTGCCGCATTTCTCTAAGCTGATAAGCAAAATTTGCACCAGTAGAATCGCCGACAACAATAATATCTTGCGTGCCTGAAAAAGCAGCATTTGCATCAGCTAAGAATTGTTTAAAATCAGTCTCTGGATTCCATTCAAAAGCAGTCATTTTCACTTCTGGCATCGCTGCCTTGAGGCTTAAAAATTTACGCGACTGCCCACTTGAACCATAACCATGAAAATAAACTAAGTGCCTATCTTTATTCATGTTTTAAATAGAACAACTGGTCTGATTGCTGCCTCGCAAATGTTTATTCCAAGGCATTTTAATTAACAACACAGCCATACCACAAAAACCGGTTAACCCAGCAAATACCAAACCAACGCCAACAAAAGCAGCAATCAACACAAAAGCAGGGTTAACAAAATAACCCAACAACATTGCTAAAACAATTAAGCTACCCGCACCAATTTGTACTTGTCTTTGCAAAGGCAATGGTTGTTTTTTATTGATTAGTACAGGCAGCCCAGCAGCTTGCCAAGCTTTTAAACCACCATCCAAAATAAATGCCTCTTCACAAGATAAGTTTTCTAATAAACCCTGCTGACTCTTGGTTCTCATGCCAGAAGCGCAGTAGAAAATCACTTTTTTATCACCTTGAGGAGATTGACCCAATTGCTGGCAAGGAATGCACTGAGCACCTTCAATGTGTTCACGACCAAATTCATCCATATCTCGCACATCCACCAACAATGCACCTTGTTGAACCAATTTTTGCGCATCTTGCACAGTAATTATTTTCATCATTTACTCACAGTATAATTTTTTTGTTAACGCAATCAATGACTTTAATCTATCATCCGCAATTCGGTAATACACCGTTAAACCCTCTTTGCGATGAGTTACAAAACCTTGATCACGCATAATTTTTAAATGTTGCGACAATGGCGATTGCTCTAAATTAATTTGTGCAGCCATTTCGCTCACACACATTTCAGTCTGATCAATCAAAAAACACAAAATCAATAAACGATTTGGATTGCTCAAAACTTTATAAATATCTGCAACCTCAGTTGCCTTTTGAATCATTTCTTGCATTTATATTAGCACTTTCTAATTTAATTTATTCTAAATTAGTTACGATAAAATTACAATAAGCATTACATTTAAATTATATTCATCAATTGTCAATTATATCTAACTCATTTATGAGCATATGCCCTTATTGCCAATTTCATGACATAAAATAAAAATTATTTTATTCAAAATACATCCTCAGTTTGCTTACCACTTACATGGATAACCAAATTTGACTAAAAATACTCCAAATATCAAAGAAAATTGACCTAAATACTGCATTTTTAGAGAAAAATTTATTACATTACAAAAAATAATTCTGCCGAAATTTGCCATAAATAAGAAATTAATCCCTAACGACTCCTATGTCAGCTAATTTTTCTGCCAAAACTGCTGCATTTCTCTCAAAATTAACACTATCCTTTTGATATTAATAGGTTTATTAACTCATTATCAATCTAGTATTTTTTATAATTTGTGCTATCTTGAAAAAATGAATATAAGTTCATAAATCCAATGACAAGTTAATATCAAAAAAAGGCACAACAACCAATAAGAAATATAAGCGATTGCTCCAGCTAATTTTTTTAAAAAGCAATCCCTTATATAACTGAAAATTGGTTATATAAGACCCCAAAAAAAACAAACAAAGGAGCAGTAAATAATGACAAAAACATCCCAAAACCCAAAAATAGATCCATTCGATGCCAAAATGGACTCCACTTCCACAACAAGCAAAGTTGATGATGTCAGCACCATTATCGACCATGCCAAATTCAACCGTTTTCATGGCTTAACCATTTTTTGGTGTGCTTATATTATTATTTTTGATGGTTATGATTTAGCAGCACTTGGGGTCATTTTGCCTAGAATCATGACTGAATGGAATTTAACAGGCGCACAAGCTGGATTATTAGGCAGTTATACCTTAATTGGCATGATGTTAGGCGCCCTAACATTAGGAGCGCTATCTGATAAGCTAGGTAAGAAAAAAGTCATTGCCTTTTGCGTGGTGGTTTTTAGTGTCTTTACCTTTCTGTGCGCCTTTGCTAACAATGCCACAGAATTTGGTTGGTATCGCTTTCTCGGTGGAATTGGCTTGGGTGGTGTGATGCCTGTTGTCACCAGTTTAACCAGTGAGTACGCTCCAAAAAACAAGCGCAGCTTTTTGGTTGGCTTAATGTTCAGTGGTTATTCAGTTGGCGGCATGTTAGCTGCTATTTTGGGTATGTTTATTATTCCAATGTTTGGTTGGAATGCTGTTTTTTACATCGCAATTTTCCCTATTTTATTGCTACCTTTGATACTCAAACATTTACCAGAGTCAGCAGCTTACTTGGTACAAACTCAACAATGGAGCAAAATGGCTAGCATTCTTAAACGAGCCAATCCTGAGTACCAATACACAGCTGGCACCACTTTCTCAAATCCCAGTGTACAGAGCGACAATAAAAAAACACGCATTGTCATTGCAGACTTGTTTCACGATGGCCGAGGCAAAAGTACCATTATGTTGTGGTTAATGTGCTTTATGTCTTTGTATGTGGTTTATGGTTTAACTTCTTGGCTGCCTAAACTCATGGTACAAGCTGGTTATCCTTTGGGTTCGAGTTTAAGCTTTTTGTTTACTGTGCACTTTGGTACAGTTTTGGGCGCAATCAGCAGTGGTTGGTTAATGGACCGTTTTAATGGTCGCACAGTATTGGTAAGTTACTTGTTTATTGCCGCTATCGCCATTTTTGCATTGGGTTACGCTGGCAATAGCGTTGTATTATATGTTTTATTAGCAATCACGGGCGCAACTACCATTGGCACCCAAATTGGCTTATATGCTTTTATTTGCCGCTTTTACCCCAGCAACATGAGTTCAACAGGTTTAGGTTGGGCTTTAGGTGTAGGTCGTTTGGGTGCGATTCTTGGCCCATTTGCCATTGGCTTATTGTTTGATTTACATTTAAGCTTACAACAAAATTTCTTTAGTTTTGCCGTTCCTGCCTTTTTGGCAGCAATTTTCATGAGCCTAGTGAGTAATCGTAAAATGGCTTCTTAACACACAAAAAGCCTCCTTTTGGAGGCTTTTTTACATCCATTCAAATCATCAATCTATCTTATTATTTTTGATAAAAAATCATCCATTCTCAGCAGTTTAAATCCCAAATAGAATCCCTTCAGCAATCTTTGTATACAAACTATCTTTCAAAAGAATAAAAATTGTCGCTACAATGTTCTACTCCTTATTTCATTAACTAATAACATAAGAAAAACAAAAACGATTATGAGTACAACAAATACAGCAAGATTATTAATTACCTGCGAAGACAGAGCAGGTATTGTGCAAGCCATATCAGGATTTTTATTCCACCATGGCGCCAACATTACCAATTTAGAACAATACACAACGGAAGCTGAAGGCGGACGCTATTTCATGCGCGTTGAATTTGAACTACCCGATTTACCTGAAAAATTTAGCCAACTTCAAAACACATTCTCACAAAATGTCGGCGATCGTTATCAAATGCAATGGCGCCTGACTCGTGTTAGTGACCTAAAAAAAGTCGGGATATTGGTTTCTAAATTTGACCATGCCTTAATGGAATTATTGTGGCGCCATGCCCGTGGCTTATTACCTTGCGAAATTACCCATGTCATCAGTAATCACGATGATTTACGTCAAGCTGTGGAAAACTTTGGTATTCCTTATCACGTTATTAAAGTAACAGCTGAAAATAAAGTTGAAGCGGAAGCCAATATTCACGACATCATGCAAGAAAATGATTTATTAGTATTGGCTCGATACATGCAAATTCTGAGTGAAGATTTTGTCAGCAAATGGAATATGAAAATTATCAATATTCATCATTCATTCCTACCAGCATTTGTGGGTGCAAATCCTTATCAGCAAGCGCATGACAAAGGTGTGAAACTCATTGGTGCAACAGCCCATTACGTCACTGCCGATTTAGATCAAGGTCCAATTATTGAGCAAGATGTTAAACGCGTTAGCCATGATTACAGTGTTAAAGAACTAAGAGAATTAGGTGAAGATGTCGAACGCAATGTATTGGCTCGTGCTGTTCGCTGGCATTTAGAAGACCGCGTTATTGTTGATGGTCATAAAACAGTGGTTTTTGACCGCTAATAACCAAATAGCAGCAATAAAAAATACCTTCTGACACAAATTATCAGAAGGTATTTTTTATCTATTTTTTTTAATCTAACTCAGGTTCATTTCCATAATACAAAACCCCAAGCTTAATCGGTGCTCGACCTTGGCTTTTGCGATGATGATTGGTATCTCGCAAAGAATAGGCACAACCACAATATTCCTGTTGATAAAAATTTTCTCGCTTACTAATTTCAATCATGCGAGCAGAGCCACCACCTTTGCGCCAATTAAAATCCCAATAGCTTAAGTTGGGGTATTTTTCAGCAGCACGAACGCCACAATCATTGATTTGACTCATGTTTTTCCAACGAGAAATGCCCAAAGAACTCGTCATAACATCAAAACCATTTTCATAAGCATATAATGCCGAACGCTCAAAACGCATATCAAAACACATGGTGCAACGAATGCCCCGCTCTGGCTCCATTTCCATGCCCTTTGCTCGCTCAAACCAATTATCTTTATCATAATCAGCATCAATAAAAGGAATATTGTATTGTTCCGCAAAACGAATGTTTTCTTCTTTGCGAATTTCATATTCCTTTAATGGATGAATATTGGGATTATAAAAATAAATGGTAAAATCAATATCCGATGCCACCAAAGCTTCCATGACTTCCCCTGAGCATGGTGCACAACAAGAATGTAACAACAATTTTTTACCGCTATTGGGTAAATTTAATTTTTTTCTCACTAATTCAGTCAACACTTTTCCCCATTATCACTCTATTTTTTTAAACCCAAAGCTTCCCAACCTTCAATTCCCATTTCTTCTAACTTCGCAATATTGCGCTCAAAAATCGTAGCCGCATCAGGGAAGTTTTTCATGGCTTCTTCAATGCCTGCTTCACGAATAAAATGCAATGTTGGAAATGGTGAGCGATTGGTATAATTGCCAATATCATCATTTTCAGTTCCTTCAAATTGAAACTGTGGATGAAATGGAGCAATTTGCCATTCACCTTCTAAACCATGCTCTTCAATAATGCCATCAACAATATCCAATACATCATTAAACACCAAAAAATCTGCAAATAATGTTGGATGAATTAATAAACTGGTTTCTGTTTCTTCTCTTGGCACTGTTTTTAAATATTCAAATTCAGCATCAATATCTTCTAAAAAATCATCTAAATGTTTAGCATGACTAACCGTAATTCGAATTTGGTTTTTAACATAAACCGCCTTCGCAAATGGGCATAAATTCAAGCCAATTACTGCTTTTTCAAGCCATTGCCTAGTTTGGCTAATAATATTTTCATCGGTTAAGGCCGTCATGGTCGTCATTCTAATATCGTTAATATAAAGTAAATATTGTAACTTAATTTATCCATATTTCGGGAAGATTAAGATACACAATTAAATCACCTTAAATAATTAATTGGTTATTTATCAAATGCTTTGATATACTAATTATGTGTTCATTACATAGGGTATGTTGTTCATACATTTTATATGCATCGAAAAGAGCATAATCATTTCAATTATTTTTCACACTCAATCTATACTTCATTACCTTGCCTACTCGAGTTAGAGTGGTGCAGCGGACTCTAGCGTTTATTACCTCCCCCATTTGATATTGATGAATTTTTCATCCATTTTCAAAATAAACTTTAAATATGTCATTTAAATACAATGGAGATAATAAATGTATTACTGGTTTATGCTAGTTTTAGCTGTCCTCGCTGAGGTATTAAGCACTATCGGCATGAAATATGCTGCCACACACTCACCGCTATTAGGTTACGTAGCGATGGCTGTCTTAATTTCACTTTCATTTTTAGCATTCTCACGTGCTGTTATTAAAATTCCATTAGCAGTGTCTTATGCTATTTGGGAAGGCTTAGGTCTATTTTTAATTGGTGTCGTTGGCGCTGTATTCTTTGGTGAATACTTAACGATGACTCAAATCTTTGCTATTGGCTTAATGATGGCTGGTTTGTTATTAATCACTTTTGATAAAGGCCCTAAAAAACAAGCTGAATGCCAAAAAGAATTTGCTCCTCCACAACACGGTGAGGTTTCATCACTATGATTGTTCCTGTCTCGTTGTTAGTTGGTTCTGCATCTTTAGATATTCTTGCTTGTTATTGCATCAAGCGTTCAAAAGGCTTCAAGCGTTTGGCTTGGGGAATCATTGGCTTGGCTTCTATCAGCCTTGCTTTCGTCTTATTAAGCTTCGTTGTGAAATACATTCCATTGGGCATTGCTTACTCCGCATGGGGTAGCTTAGGTGTGCTTGGAACTGTATTGCTAGACCGTTTCTTATTTAACTCTCGTTTGGGTATGCGCGGTTTTTGCGGTATTGGGCTAATTGTTATTGGTATTGTTTTATTACAAATTTAATACAATAACCATAAAAAAAGCCACCAAATATATTAGGTGGCTTTTTATTTTATCCAATCAATTTAAAAATCTTTGCTCGCATATTGGAATCAAAATAATAACCATCCCAATTCGCTATCAAATTCATACTGATGATACTTTTTTAAAACCAGGTTTCTCCTGCTTTGAAAACCAATTCATCATCATCTTTAATAATAATTTGATTGTGTATTTTCTGTTCATACTGAGCAAGAAAAGCTTCAAATGATGGAGCAATGTATTTAAGAATGCCACACTCAGCATCTTGATAAATAATTTGACCTTTTTGACCCAATGCACTCGGTGCAAAATCAATTAATAAATCAACATCGCCATTACAAGTGGCAAAAGGCAAGCGCATGTGATGATAAAAAATGGGCTGTATCTTCGCATCAATCTCGTCCTCTTCCTCATCAACATCCACAGAAAAGCCATTATCTTGAGCCATATCGTGTACAGCCGTTATTAATTCACAATCCATTAACTCTATTGAGTTAGGAAAAAAAGCATACGGAAATGAGCCATTGCACTTTGCTAGTAAAGCCAACAACATCGGGGGCACTTCGGCAAACCGTTGTTGTATGTTTTCCAGCATATCTGCGGGCGCACCTGCTACCTTCATATCTGGATAATGGTTTTGTATCGTATCAACAAGGCTATTAACCAATCTATCTTGCTCAGTCATCATTTGATAATCCTTTGGTAATGCTGTATGAAAACATCCTAATAATCCAATCTTGTATCAAAATCTTTTCGGAATTCGTTGTCCATTTTCAACAGGTACTTCAGCTTGTTCTAATACTCCAAACAACCATGTTTCAGCTTGTTTAACTGCATGCAATAAATCCTCACCCAAAGCTAACCGCCCCGCAATATAACTGGCCAAAGAACAACCTGAGCCATGATATTCACCTGCTAATCTAATGCACTTTGACTCAGCAACCATCTCACGCTGAATGTATAAATTATTGCGAATATAATCAGGTGTATTTTCATGACCACCTTTAACCAAAACCGCTTTTGCGCCCATATCAAACAACTTCTGAGTCGCTATTTCTAAATCATCTTCGCCTGTTAATGCCCGTAGTTCTACGGTGTTAGGTGTAATAACAGTTGCCAATGGAATTAACGCTTGAAATGCCTTCACCAAAACAGCTTGATTTCCCAGTGAACCACCACTATTAGCAACCAAAACAGGATCAAGAACATATAAAAAATCTGGATGTTCATGTAAGAAATCCGCCAAGGCAGCAATATTATCAGTGGTACCCAGCATACCTGATTTAACACATTTAATAGGTAAGTCTTTTAATACTGCCTGCGCTTGTGCCATTAATAACTCTTTGGTAACTGCCTCAAAACCAAAAACTTGTTGGGAGTTTTGAATGGTTAATGCAGTACAAGCAATAGCAGCATGTGCACCACTTTGCCCAATAGATTCAATATCAGCCTGAATACCAGCACCACCAGATGGATCTAATCCAGAAAAACAAAGCACCGTTGCTCGCATGTTATATCCTTTAATTATTGATTAACTCACCAACTCATCAGTTACCGCTACCAAAGCGGCACTCATCACAGGATCCATTGCCGAATGTCCTGCTAAAACCTCCCGCAACTGTGCTTCTGGAAAAGCTTTTTTCAAATCCCATGCGCTAATATAAGGTGTGCACATATCATATCGGCCTTGAACCATAATAGTCGGAATATGGCGAATTTTATCCACATTATTTAAAATTGCTTTTTCATTATCCAACCAAGCCAAATGATGAAAATAATGGTTTTCAATCCGAGCAAAAGCCAAGGCAAAATGCCCATCATCGCTTTCAACAATGGCATCATTATTTTTATGTAAATAACTTACATTGGCTTCCCAAACCGACCAACGTCTAGCAGCTTCTAATCTGGTTTTTTCTGCAACAGATTCATCAAATAAATAATAATGGTATGCTTTGACCAAATTATCTCGTTTATTCTCTGGAATAAATTCATAAAATTGATCCCAAGCTTCAGGGAAAATATTCGCAGCGCCACCTTCATATAACCAATTAATTTCAGATTGGCGACAAAGATAAATTCCACGCAAAACCAGCTCAGTCACATGCTGTGGATAAGTTTGTGCATAAGCTAAGCTAAGCGTACTTCCCCACGAGCCACCAAACACCATCCATTGTTCAATACCTAACATCGTGCGAACTTTTTCAATGTCTTCGACTAAATCCCATGTTGTATTCTCTTCTACACAAGCGTAAGGCAAAGATTGTCCACAACCACGTTGATCAATTTGGATAATTCGATATTTTTCAGGATTAAAAAAACCACGAGTTGCCGGTGATGTACCACCACCAGGTCCACCATGCAAAAAAATAACTGGCTTACCATTCGGATGACCAGATTCTTCCCAATAAATTTGGTGGATATCAGAGACACGCAGCAAACCACTGCGTTTAACAGAAATATTGGTATACATTGATTTTCTTCCAGCTATATTATCACTGAAATAATAACATCAATTAAACCAA
Source organism: Vitreoscilla sp. (assembly GCA_030150505.1). Classification (GTDB taxonomy): domain Bacteria; phylum Pseudomonadota; class Gammaproteobacteria; order Burkholderiales; family Neisseriaceae; genus JASLFS01. The sequence goes on from JASLFS010000075.1 coordinate 37,455, forward strand.
AAAAAGCTGTGAATAAAATTATCCACAGCTTATGTATAACTAAACGTCACTATGCAAATGACGCAATGGTAATGCAGTTGTTGTCTTGATTTCTTTTAGTACAAAACTAGATTTAGCATCTTGCACACCTGATTGAGATAACAAAGTATCTAAAACAAAATGTGAAAAATCTGCCATATCAACAAAGAAAGCATGCAACATATAATCTGTTTCACCTGTTAATGCAAAGCAGCTCAAAATTTCAGGCCATGTTTGTACAGCTTCATCAAACTTAGCACGACTATCCCCTGCTTTATCCACTGTTACACGAATAAATGCTTGTAAACCCAAATCAATTTTTGCTGGGCTTAATAGCGCAGCATAACGCTGAATCACACCAGCATCTTCTAATTGTTTCAAGCGACGTAAGCAAGGAGAAGGCGATAAAGCAACGCGCTCAGATAACTCTACGTTAGTTAAGCGGCCATTTTCTTGCAACACTTGTAAAATTTTTAAATCTGTTTTATCTAAAATGAGTGTATTCAAAATTCTTCCCTCTGTGTATCTAATGATTGTGACCTAACAAACATCAAACTTAAGTTTCTCCAACTCGCTAAGGTTATGTCGTAATTTGGATTTATTTTTTATTATCAAAAAAGGCAATATAGCATAGTTTATAATCAAAAATAGATAATTAATATTATTTAATTGCTAGTTCTGTCATTTTTTCAATTTTAGAAATAAAAAAATATGATATTTGTACTCATTGTTTACATTTTGTGAATAACACGATG
>JASLFS010000059.1 GCA_030150505.1 Vitreoscilla sp.
CTAATGGTATATATTTTTTGTGTAAATGAAACATATTTCAGCTAATACATATAACCAAATACCCAAAACGCCTAAATATAAAAAATAAATCCATCTTTATCTTCAAAATTTGTATTTATTTTAAATATAAAAACAAACTGGCAATTAGCACTGCCTTTATCATCCACTGAAACCCTACTTTTTTTACGCTAACATGATCATAATTTATCTAAATTCATGCAATATAAAGGCTCCCTGTAACCTTTCAGGGAGCCTTTGATGTTTTAGATACAAAAAAAGCCCATACCAATAATCAGGTATGGGCTTTATATTTAAACTAACTCAAATAAAATTCATGATTGCGATAACAGCAATTAACAATGGAATAACATAAGTAATGTAATAATAAAGTGGTACTGCCAATTTTCTATTGATAGTATTTTGATTGGTTATCTCCTCAACCATCAATTTTTTCTTTAATACGAAGCCAATAAAGATACAAGTGAAAAAGCTGGTCAATACAAAGAATACGTTCGCACTAATTGAATCAAAAGCATCAAACACTGATAAACCAAAAATACGCACATCGCTCCATGGCCCATCTGATAACACGCTTGGCACATTACCCAATACAAAAATGGTTAGTAACGTTAAAATTGTTGCTGCACGGCGATTAAATCTGGTTTTCTCAATTAAAGTAGTAATAATCACTTCATAAATAGTTAATGACGTTGTTAAAGCTGCCAAAATCAATAATACAAAGAACATGATGCCAAAAACAGTACCGAAAGGCATATTAGAGAATACGATTGGCAATGCTTGGAAAACCAACGTTGGACCAGCAGTCGGCTCCATGTTCACAGAAAACAATGCAGGAAAAATCACAAAACCTAACATTAATGGAATTGTCGTATTGATCACACCTGTAATCATGCTAATTTTTGCCATATTTTCTTTTTTACTAAGGTATGACGATAATGTAATCATTACACCAAAGCCTAAGCTCAATGCAAAAAACACTTGGCCCAAAGCTTGCAAAAAGATATTTGCATTGATTCGGCTAAAATCTGGTATCAAGTAAAACGAAACACCTGCAGAAGCATTTGGCAATTGCAAAGCAAAAACCACCATCACAATTAGAATCAACAAGAATAATGGCATGATTCGCGAAATTAATTTCTCAATACCTTGGATAATACCCTTGGTCAGAATGTAATAATTCACAGCCACAAATAAGAACGTATACAAACCCATTTTCCATGAGTTAGTAATTGAGCTGGTAAAGAAGGTAGCAATCTCATTGCTTTGAATGGGTTTAGATAAATCAATTGACCCTTTAAAGATATCAACAATATAACCAATTACCCACCCACCTAATACCATGTAATAGGCCAAAATACCAAAGGCACCAATAATGGCTAAGAAGCCAATACCTTTCCACCATTTGGAAATGGGTTGTGGAATATTGCCTTGAGCAAAGGCATCAATAGTATTGGTTTTTAAACGGCGACCAATCACGTGCTCCGCCATTAACATAGGAACACCCAAAACAATCATCGCCAACATGAAAACCAATAAATAAGCACCACCGCCATTTTGACCCACTTGATATGGGAAACGCCATGTAGCACCAAAGCCGATGGTTGCCCCTGCTACTGTTGAAATATACAGCAGCTGGCTACTCCAGTTTTCTCTTTTAGAATCTGACATCTTTCTCTCCTGAAAATATCACAAACCTACTTTTTATTATTTTTATTTGGCTCTATCAGGCCAATAAAATAAGTAAGCCTTTAATAAACCAACCATTAATACAATGATTAATGGATAATATTTGAGCAAAATAACTTCTTATTTGGCTATTTTGTGCTCATTGAAGATGACATCATATATAAGTTTTGCATTCTTGAATATTGTATATTTTACTTTTAATACTAAATTCATACCTATTTACACCTAAATCATTGATATAAAATATATGTTTATTTAATTTTTTAATAAAAAAATTGCTATGAAAAACTTAGATACTCAACAACATATATGACTTAAAAACAGCAAGTAACTTCTTTTTTACCTAAAGGCAGCACAATTAACTTAGTCAAACATAACAAAATCACTATAAATAACATAAAATTACAAAAACAAAGACAATATCCCTACACTGATAATCATCCTCGCTACAGTTTTTAGAAAACAATTCCAACATAGAGATATCAATTTTAAATCGAACCAAAACACTTCAATAAAAGATAGTAAATAGATATATAAACCAAACTGGTGATGGTACTGGCTCCAATATAATTAACAGAAGCACCTGTTTTTCTATAGGCAGTTTCTAAAGCAACAATATTGGCAGCCGGAGGAAGTAAAAAAATCAGAAAAATAACATCAATATGAGATGCAATGATCGGAGCGGTTCTAAATGTATAACCTAAAATAAACACCAAAACCATGCCCAAAATCATTTTATAAAATGAAGCATAAAAATTTTCAATAAAATCTTGCTTTGAATATGTAGCATGACGCAACCACATCCCAAGTACGCACATTCCACAAAAAGTCATCCCTATTTTAGAAATGAAATACAAATTCTGAATGGTGTTCTCGGAAAAAAATGACATTAACTGAAGATTTTTCATCAAGATGGCAATAAAAATAGCCAAAATCGGTGGAGACCTCAAAACGCCCACTATATTCTTTAATGAGCTTAATTTTTCATTACCCAATGCAATACTTGCAAAAGAATTACCAAAGATAGAACTTCCTATGTACAAAGAAATCATCACCGCACTAGCCTGCCCACCAAACATAGAGCTTGCAATCGGAACGCCTAACCACCCAATATTGGAATATGAAAAACAAAGGGCTTTTAATGAATCTTTTTTAAAGCGGATATAAATAAAGAACAACAGAAAAGAAGCACATAAACTAAAAATCATCAAAATTAAGTAATCTTTGTTGTAGTAAAGAATGTTATATATGATGACTAATGGAATAAATAATTTTGCCAACATTTTAGACAAAATATATTTCACTTGATCAAATCGATTGGCTATTAAAACACCAAAAACCAAATACCCTAAAGATAAAACAATTCCCATACTTTACACACTCTCATGTTCTTTCAACGCATTGACCAAGATATAAGCAAGTTCATTAGCACACTTGCTGTTGTACCAAAAAGCATTTGTGGAAAGTAAATCACCTTTAGCCAAAGGACCCAAATTATAAATCTCTAACCCGCTTTTATTTTTCACTCTAAAATTCAAGCTATTTGTTCTAATACCACCACAAACATGCGGTGTTATTATATTCTTCGCCAATAAATTCTGAATCAAAAGGCTTTCTGACACCTCGATGTTAATCGTTCCGCCAGTTGCATCCACTAAAGATTTGACCCGAACTATTTTTTTTGTTTTATCTGAAACAATACTAACCTGCCCATTATCCAAACTAACTGTTGCAGATTTAATGACCTCTACAAATCCCGTCTGAAAATATTTTTGTATTTCTTCAAGAATAAAAGGTGGAATGGGATGCCGCCATACAGCCCATACTGAAGAGAATTCTTTCTGAAAAAAGACTTTATCTTCATCAGATAAGAGTTTCCAAATTTTATGCGCAAACCTTCTAGTAGAAACCAAAATGTCCTGAATTGGCAAATCAGCATTCTTTGCTTTTTCTAGAATATAAGTAAAATATTCATCATATTTTTCATTGGAAAGTAAATTATTCGAATCGATGTATTCGTTCTCATCTAATAATGCCAATTCTTGTTGAAAAAGGGAGAGAAGCCTATTCAGCCTTTCTTCTTTCTTGATTGAAATTAATTCATTTTTAATTTTTTGCCATACAAAGTGCTTAGCAACATACTTATGTTCTGTTGTAATCGGCGTTGGTAACATATTTTTTCTAGAAAAAATATAAACTTTCTTTGCGCCCTTTTTTCTTAAATGTCGAATACAATCCACAGCAGTCAAGCCCATCCCTGCAATAGCAACTTCTTCAATCTCATTGGCGCTTAAATTCGCAATTTCATGTGGCAATATTAAGTTTTGACCAAATTCTCTAAAATTAGTCGCAGAAAGAGCCCCTAAACAAAGTACTACTTTCCGTGTTTGAATGGTTTTTATTAACGTTTTTACTTCTAATATTTTTTCATCCCCTTCATTGATGTCAACTGCCTCACTTTCTATCACATCAATTGCAAAAATTTTATCCTGCTTAATTTCATCAAATGTCTCTTGAAGATATTCTGCAAAAAAGTGCCTAGGTGGGTATTTTTCTTTATTTTCTTTTGCATCTAACCAGTGCTTAAAACCCAAAAGATCTTCTTCTTCAATAGACATTAACTCTGGCGGGGTATTTACTCGATGAATTTCATCACATTGTTTAAATGCCTTACCTAGAGCAACTGTTTGTTCTTCAGAAACAATCGCAATACGAAGACCTCTTAAATCTTGCTCATGACATAAAGACTGTAAATACTTTAAAAAACTAACGCCAGTAGCCCCAAATCCGACAATGGTAATGTTATAGGGTTCTGATAGATTTTTTTCCATATAAATTAATGTATTGTTAACATATATATGACAATACCATATAAATATTTAAAAAAATATTACTTTTTCTAAATATTTATAAAAAAAATTGACCTAGATAAAAAAGCAGTACGTCACCAATTCAGATATTAAATCGGCTGTAAGAATTGATTTAAAACAGAATATTTAGAGAATTAAAAAACTAAAAACAATTGATATTCGAGATAAATAGATGCTCACAATGCGATTAGCTATAAAATGCAATATTGACTTTATCCACAAAAAACAGTGATAAACAATCAAATAGCCTTTGTTACACCATTCTCATTCCAGCAAAAATAAATAAGGCTTGTTCCTTATTAGAACAAGCCTTTGCTCAATCTATAGCGAATTAGAACGTATCACATGCAGCAATACTACCAGTTGTAAAACCGCGCTCAAACCACTTTTGGCGATCTTTCGAGGAACCGTGCGTAAAACTATCAGGCACAACCACACCACCACTTTGCTTCTGTAAGCGATCATCACCAATTGCAGCAGCCGTATTCATTGCAGCTTCTAAATCGCCCATTTCTAATAAGCCACGATCTTTAACGTATTTTCCCCAAATACCAGCATAACAATCTGCTTGTAATTCCATTTTCACAGATAGCTGATTGGCTTCTTTTTTACTTACTCGACTTTGTTGCTCCCGTACTTTTTGATTGGTTCCCAATAAATTCTGAACATGGTGCCCAACCTCATGTGCAACAACATAACCTTGAGCAAAATCACCACCACCACCCAAGTTACGACGCATATCATCATAAAACGAAAGGTCAATATAAACTTTATAATCAGCTGGGCAGTAAAATGGTCCCATTGCCGCCTGTCCATAACCACAAGCCGTAGATGTTTGACCTTTATACAATACTAACTTTGGCTCTTGGTATGTTTGGCCAAATTTTTTAAATTCTGCCTGCCAAAGATCTTCTGTAATCCCCAACGAAGATGATGTGAAATTTGCCATGCGCTCTTCTTGTGGCGATATCTGCTGCGGCTGTGAAGATGTTACTTGCCCAACCTCCCCGCCACCTAATAATGGGGATAAATCGACACCATAATAACCAGCAACCATCACCACTATAAATATCGCAACACCCGCTTTGCCACCCATCGGAATAGGTAATCCACCTAAGCCTGATTTTCTATTACCACCAGAACCCCGACGATCTTCAACGTTCCGGCTACGTCTCTCATTTTCCCAACGCATATGAAAGGCTGCTCCTATTTATCTACCGATTATTAATTCTAGAATTATAGATGATTCTCAATATTTTGAGGCAGCTCATCTTAAATTTACTCTCACATAACGCAAAGATTAGCAGAACTTAGAAAATCAATCTGTACTTTTAGCAGCAAGTAAAGTAATGCCGAAACTTTCTAAAAGCTAAGATAAAGCAATCCACCACTATCAACAATACTAAATTACTTTTAATAAATTCAATCTTATTAAATTAAGGATATGTTGAATATCAATATTAGCCACCATTAAAGACTTAACAGCCCCAACAAAACAATCTCAACCACAAAAAATTATTAATATTCAACTCACCTTAATACCAATTATCTTGTTTTTAGTATGATTTAAAAATAAATCTTTCGCCATCTGTTCCAAACGCAATAACATCATAATTTTCTTTTAAACCATCTTGCTCCATTCCCAAACTACCAATTGGCATACCAGGAACTGACAAGCCAAGTACATTATTTGGTAGTTTATCAAGAGCACTAACACTTTCTATAGGCATATGTCCAACCAATACTTTTCCGTTTAATTTAGCAGTGTGGCAACTTGCTAAATCATCAGGAACATGATGTCTCTGATTAATATCATAAAATTCATCATATTCCACAATATGGCTTTTTACGACATAACCAGCTTTCTCCATCGCTTCACCCCATGCTGTACAGCAGCCACAAGTAGGCGTTTTATAAAGATCAATAATATTATCTTTCGCTTCTGCTTGTTGTGGGAATGAAGTTAAAGAAAAAGAAATAGCTCCTACACCAATGATTAATGCACTAATTGCTAGCTGAACTTTCCTCATTATAAATCTCACTAAAGTATAAAAATAAATATAGCCTAATGATTTACCCTAGGTTAAGGTCAAGCTTTAATAAAAAATTTACACCATTTTAACAAAATATATATATTTGATTTATAAATAAAAATTATTCAAAACAAACCAGAATAAATGTCATTAACATTTCCAAATACAGTACTGTTTAAAAACAAGCGCCACACAAAATATTCACAATCATTTTTTATAGGCACACAAAAAGTAGCCGAAGCTACTGACTGATTTGAATAATAAGGTCTTATATTGGATATTGG
>JASLFS010000002.1 GCA_030150505.1 Vitreoscilla sp.
AATTTGAATTGGCCATTAAAAAATTAAACAAAGCAGAATAAACCCTGTTTTGTCTTTCGCTAGCCGCCTTAATTGGGCGGTTTTTTTATTGTTTAGGAGTTTGTATGAAAACTAAAATTCAATGGGCATTAAAGCCCATGGCTATTCTCTCTTTATCATTGGGGTTGGTGATGTCACCAATGGTCAGTGCCAGTGGTATTCCTGTGGTGGATGCGGCATCTATTGCCAAGTCGGTTGAACAGATTGTGCAGATGAAAACACAAATCGAAAATCAAGTTCAGCAGATTGCTCAAATGAAGCAGCAAATTCAATCCATGACAGGCTCTCGTCAGTTGGGCAATATTCTGAAAGACACGGTAAAAGACCAAGTGCCAGATGAATGGGGTGACATTTACAAAGCAGCGAAAAGCAAGGATTACAAAGTGCTTATCAATGGCAAAAAATATGATCCAGATGCTCACAAAAAGCTATTGGTTACGCAATATGAAATGGTTGAGAAAACATTTAACCTTATGGAAAAGCGATATAAAAATATTGATAAGTTGATGGATCAAATTAATCAAACGCAAGACCCCAAAGCCATTGCAGAGTTACAAGCTCGCATTGGTGCTGAACAAGCTAGGATTCAGGTGGCTCAGTCGAAATTTACCACGTTACAAAACATGATGGATGTGCAACAGCAAATCAATATTTATCAACGGCAAGAAATAGAAAATTGTCAGGCAAAGCATGTGGTCACCCGTGACTACAGCTCATGCTATTAATAAAGGAAGTAACATGAAAAAATTAATCAGTTTGTTGGTTTTAGCAGGGCTGACTGCTTGTAGTGGAACCGTTTCTGAACCTGATCCAAATCGATCAGATGAGAGGTTACAGTATGAAGCACAATTGCTTGAACAATGTCATGTTGATAATTTTGACATTGTGAAGAAGCGAGATTGGGATCAGTTAGCTGAAGTCTGTGATGGTTATTTTGAGGAGAAGTTGGGTTATACCCATACGGAAGCTCAAGAGAGTTTGAAACATCGCAACATTCCTGATTAATGACATTCATTCGCCCTTCGGGGCGATTTTTGATGGGGCAATGTGATGAGTGATGTTTTTTCTACGATTTCAGATACCTTTTTAACCAGCATGGGCACTGAGATTTTTGCCAAGGCGACCAATGGTATTTCATTTATTTCACCTATCTTATCTGCGGGCTTTGGTTTGTATTTGCTATTAGTGGCATTGACTTACTATAACCGTGGTTTAGATGAGTCGTTAATGGACTTAACCAAGCGGTGTATGGGGTGGATGTTGGTCATAGCCTTTGCGACAAATGCGGGTTTATACCAAAAGGTTGCCAATATGGTTTATGAGCTGCCTGAAGGGATGGCTTCGGTTTTGGTATCAGGTGAATACTCAGCCAGTGCTTTGGATGCGGCTTATGATGAATTTCTTCTCAAGTTGGCTGATCTTTTTACTAAAATCAATAATCTGCCTTGGAAAGATATTGGTGGTCGTTTGTCGTTGGCCATGGGTGGTTTGTCTATGGCCATTATTGGTACTTTGTTTTTTGTGATTATTTTAGCTTTGTATTTGGTTGCTAAATTGTCGTTAGCTATGGTGATTTTGGTTGGTCCCATATTTATTGGTGCGATGTTGTTTCCAGCCACTAGGCAATGGGGAATGAACTGGATTGGGCAAGTATTGAATTATGCGGTCACCATTAGTTTTTATGTGTTGTTGACGACTTTGCAAACGGCGTATTTTCAATCACAGATAAGTAGTCTAATGAATTGGCAAGAAGTGGTTAATCTCTCGGTATTTGCACCTGTATTAATTCAGTTTACGGCTTCAACAGTCATTTTTGTTATTGTGGCTTGGAACGTACCCAGTATTGCTTCTGCTTTAACAGGTGGAGCCAGTGTGGGTGGTTTTGGTCAATTCTTTAACACTGTTAGACAAGTGGCCTCCATGGCAACAGGTATGGGAGCTGCTAAAAGTTTAGCTAGAATGGGCGGCAGTATTGGCAAAGGCAAGTAATTAAGTCAGTTAAATAAAAGAATGTAAGGGAGGTAAGTATGTTTACTTTAATGTGTTTTTTAGTAGGTGTTGTTTCCATTGTTCTGGGTGGCATTTTACCTCCCGATTACACCAAACTGATGTCAAGTATTGCCATTAATTCATTCGGTATGGGTTTTTTGGTTTTTGTGGTCAGGGCATTTCTCCCCAAGACAGTTAAGGTGGTGATTGTTGATGACCGCACGAAACGTTAAATATTTTATTTGTAGCCAAACCGCCAAATGAGGCGGTTTTTTTATGGGAAAAAGGAAGTAAACAATGAAAAAAATGGTATTGGGTTGGGTGATAGTGGTTTTACTGAGTGCTTGCTCACATCAGCCACCAAAACCTTTTGGTACTGAGTTTCCAATTAACAAACAGGTTCATCAAGGATAGGACATGGCACAAAACAATCCACAAGCACGCAAGGAAAGTTTGGCATTCATTCAAAGCGCCAAGGCATTTGAACAAGCTGAAATTGAGCGTGTTAAAAAGACTTCTAAAATCGCTTGGAAAATTGCAGGGGCT